>CAZBDT010000047.1:0-5661 GCA_964490745.1 uncultured Algimonas sp. | reverse complement strand
CGCATTTGCGCAGCAAAACTGCTAAGGCCTTCGGTTCGACCACCATGTTTGAATGAGAGGATCAGCGCGCGCGACCCGTCATCATAAGCCATTGGGGCCCGCGCCCGATCATAGGCTGGCTGCCTGACCGAACAGCGGGCGCAAAGCGAGCCGCCCTGCACCGCATATTCAAAGGGGAAGCCACAAGCCACGCACCACGGTGCATCTAAAAACGTCACATCCGCCCACATTCTTTTTGCGATTGGGTCAGCCTCTAAACCCAATAAATCCTGCGGCGGTAGTAAGGTGTCAATGAGGGCTTCTCCGCCTGCCTTCATCCGGCGACGTGTAAATTGTGTCAGGCTGTCATCTTGCGCTGTCGACATGAGAATGAGAGTAACCAAAATATATGAGTTCGTCGCCTCCTAAAATATTTAATCCAAAGGCCCGAAATTTGGCGGCCCAGCGAGCCGCGCGGCGGCAGGCCCGGACGGGACCCTCCTTTCTCTATCGCCGAGCTGCCGAAGACGCCGCCTCCCGTTTGGAAGATATTAATCGAACGTTTTCCCGCGCGGTCTTGATCGGGCAAGTGGATAGTCGGCATCTCATCACCGAACACCTCAGCGCAGTGCGTCAGCCAGAGCAGTTTGATTACGTTTCCGACGTCAGTGATTTAGACGGTCAATATGAGGTGATCCTCTCCATTTTTGAGCTGCAAAGCGATGACCGTATTCCCGAAACACTCATGAGCTGTCGCAAACATCTCTCGCCAGATGGATTACTGCTCATCGCTTTTTTGGGCGGCGAAACGCTGAACGAATTGCGGCAAAGCCTTTACGCTGCAGACCAAGAGATTTTGGGCGGCGCAACGGCGCGGGTCTATCCCATGGTCGATTATAGCCAAGCCGCCATGTTATTGGGGCGAATCGGACTCGCCTTGCCCGTCGTGGATACGGACCGTGTGAGCGTGGCTTATGGAAAATTAGTCAGCCTAATTTCCGATTTGCGTGACATAGGCCTGACCAATGTTCTGACCGCCCGCGACGCGCGCCCTTTATCTCGGGGGTGGCTCACTGCGCTCAAAGACACCTATCGCAGCCATTTTGCGAGAGAGGATGGCAAGTTTTTAGCCACATTCGAAATCCTCTGGATGACGGCATGGGCCCCGCATGAAAGCCAGCAAAAACCCCTCAAACCCGGCAGTGCAAAAATGCGATTGGCGGATGCGCTGAAGACAAAAGAGACGAAGCTTTAAGGCGTCACCCGTGCGGATTTCAGCGCGTCCACTTTTGCCGCGTCATAACCGAGTTCTTCGAAAATTTCAGCGGCTGCATCATTCGCGCCCGGCACGGAAAAGTCGGGATCAGTATCAGTGTCAGTAAAGCCCGGCGCGGGCCGTGGATGCACAAAGGCCCCTTGTTTTCGCAGACCACCCCTCGCCGCATTTTGAGGATGAGACGGCGCTTCATCATAGGTCAGAACGGGCGTCACGCAGGCATCTGTCCCATCGAAAATCTCGGCCCAATCATCGCGGGTTTTTGAGGCGAATTTCGCTTCCAACATAGCATGTTGTTTTGCAAATTTAGATGTATCCATCTGTTTGCCATAATCCGCTTTATCAATCTCCAGCAGGCGTAACATCTCTACGAAAAATTGTGGCTCCAGCGGACCCACCGCCATGAATTTATCGTCCTTCGTCGCGTAGCAGCGATAAAAGGGCCATGCCCCGTCGAGCATATTCGTCCCGCGTTCCGGCGTCCACTGACCCAGCCCCGACAACATATGCAAAATGCTCATCATGGAGTTTGTGCCGTCAATGATCGCCGCATCCACAATATCGCCTTTGCCCGTGCGTTCAGCCTGATAGAGCGCGGCCAAAATCCCACTGACGAGGAAGAGCGTCCCCCCGCCATAATCCCCGACGAGGTTGAGCGGCGGAGAGGGCGGCGTGCCTTTTCGGCCCATCGCCCCAAGCGCGCCCGTAATCGAAATATAATTAATATCATGCCCAGCCATATTCGCCCAAGGCCCGGTCTGCCCCCATCCCGTCATGCGGCCATAAACCAGCTTCGGATTAACGGCATGACAATCCGCAGGCCCCACACCCAAACGTTCCGTCACGCCGGGGCGCAAGCCTTCAAATAAAACATCGGCGGATTTAACCAAATCCAAGACGACCGCCGCCCCTTCCGGTTTACGGAGGTCCAGCGTGATGGCTTTCTTCCCGCGATTGGACAGGTTCGGGATCGCGCCCATGGGTCCGGGGCGATTAATCAGAATAACCTCCGCACCCATATCGGCGAGCAATTGGCCCGCATAGGGTCCCGGCCCGATCCCCGCGAGTTCAATAATTCTGACACCGTCTAAGGGTTTCGCCATATTTAACTCTCTCGCCTTTAAATTTCTTTCGCCAAATCAGCATAAATCTGGGTGCGTCTGACTGTGCGTTTGTATTTTTCCACGCGCAGCACATCCACCTCTGCATCCACCCATTCCAAACCCAATCGCGCCGCATAATGCAGAGCTGTGCGCTGGCAGACTTGCCGCGCGCCGAGAGCCAGCGCCTTTGCACGCTTATGTTCGGGAATGTCATAATGCGGATGGCTGGCTTTAGGCGGAGTTTGAAACCAACGCCGCTCCATCCCGATTTTATCCGCCATAGCGTGAAGTTCATCCAAACTATCCGCCGTCATGTGGCACATGACATAGCCCCGAAAAGGATGGCGGGCGGTATCAACATAGACAGGCATCGCGTAACTCTAGGAAGTGCCATTCCCGCAAGCAAGGAACATCTCTGTTGGTTTGTACGTTAGGACTGCATATTCAGACGGAGAGCTTTTGCACCGCCCTAGAATATAGGCTAGCTTAAAGCTTCGCTCTGAGGACAAGACCGATAAATCGGCGGACGCGACCAAAATTTTGGGGGATGTGATGGATACAATGATATTAAAATCAAAGGACTTATCCAAGCGCGGCGTCAGACGCACGCGGCGAAATTTGTTCGAAGCCTATATTGATGCTTGCCGTACACACGGTAAATCAAAAACGATTGTCACCGATGGTGACGAGAAAACCTTCACCTATGCCGAAATTTTGCGCGCCTCTTTCGCGCTTTCAGACCCACTGAAAGCCGCCACGGAAGAGGGAGAAGCCGTCGGCATCTTACTCCCAACCGGGGTGGGGTCCGTCATCGCGCTTTTATCTATTCATGCTGCGGGTCGCATCCCGGCCATGTTAAACTTCACCGCCGGCATTAAAAATCTGACGGCGGCCGCAAATACAGCCCCTCTGAAAACCGTTGTGACAGCGCGTAAATTCATCGAAATTGGAGGGCTGTCAGCACTGATCGAAGAGTTCTCAAAGGTCGTCAATATTATTTATTTGGAAGACTTGAAAGAAGAGCTGGGTTTTAAATCGAAATTGCGCGCCATGTTCGGCTCTGTCTTTCCAAAATTTTTCGCGCCCAACCCCTCCGCCGATGATCCGGCCATAATTCTGTTCACATCAGGCACGGAAGGGAATCCCAAAGGCGTCGTCCTGACCCACGCTAATATCCTCGCCAATATTGAACAGATCGAAGAACATGTGAAATTGGAAGAGACGGATATATTCTTTAACCCCCTGCCGACTTTTCATTGTTACGGCCTGACAGCAGGCACGCTCTGGCCGATTTATAGCGGGCATCCCGTCGTGCTGCACCCCTCGCCCTTGCAGACAAAAACGATTGCCAAACGGATTTTCAAAACCCGCTCTACCGTTTTATTCGCCACCGATACCTTCTTGCAGCAATATATGCGCGCCAGTGCGGATGGCGGGCTGAGCTCGCTGCGCATTGCCGTTTGCGGCGCGGAGCGTGTGCGCGAAGAAACGCGCAAAACGGCCGAAGAACGCTTTTCATTTGAAGTGCTGGAAGGCTACGGCGTGACGGAATGCGCGCCCGTCCTCGCCGCCAATCAACCCGGCGATATTCGCGCAGGTACGATTGGTAAAATGCTGCCGGGTCTGGAGATGCGACTTGAAACTGTTGAAGGCTTAGAGGACGCCGGACGGCTTTTCGTGCGCGGTCCGAACATTATGAAAGGCTATATTTCCCCCGATAAGCCGGGCGAAGTGGTGCCTTTGGCCGATGGTTGGCATGATACAGGCGATGTCGTCTCGATCAATGATGAGGGCTATTATGTGATCAAAGGGCGCTTGAAACGTTTTGCCAAAATTGGCGGCGAGATGGTTTCGCTTGCCGTTGTGGAAAATTGTGCATCCGCCCTCTGGCCCGATAATATGCATGCCGCCGCCATTGTCCCCGACCCAAAACGCGGCGAGCAGATTGTCCTGCTGACAGACTACCCCGACGCCAAACGCGCAGACCTCCTCCGCTGGGCCCAACAACACGGCGTCCCGGAAATTTCCGTGCCGAAGAAAGTTATATCAGTTTCGAATGTACCGATCTTAGGGACAGGAAAACTAGACTATGTCGCGGTGACGAAAATGGCGAAAGACGCGGTGGCACCGAAGGTTAGGGCTTAATTATTCGGAAAATCTGGAGCGGGCGATGAGATTCGAACCCACGACCCTCACCTTGGCAAGGTGATGCTCTACCACTGAGCTACGCCCGCTCATGAGATTTGCGTAGAAGATGAGCGTTTTCGTCTCATCCCTTGGTAGGCGCGCCGTATAGACCCAAACCTAAACCTTATTCAACCCTTTTTACGGACCAATTTCACATGAGCGGATTTTGTGATATAAGGCAGGGCTTAGAGACATGGGAGAGAGACGATGTTCAATGAAAAATTAGTGACCACAGCCAAGCAACTCGCGGCTTATTGCCAATCCGGCGAGGAGCATAAAGGGCTGGATGAGCTCTATGCGACGGATTGCCTGTCGGTTGAGGCGCTGGATATGCCGGGCGGCCCGATGGGGCGCGAGGCGAACGGTTTAGAGGCCATTCGCGGCAAACATGCATGGTGGGAAGCCAATAATGAGGTGCATAGCGCAACCGCGGAAGGCCCCTTCCTGCACGGCGATGACAGCTTTTCCCTGATCTTTGAAATGGATGTCACAGATAAGAACTCCGGCGAGCGGATGCAGATGAAAGAGGTTGGCCATTATACAATTAATGCGGACGGCAAAATTATCCGCGAGGCCTTTTACTATCCACCCTTTGAATAGCCGCTCGCTTTGATTTATGGGGTGGTGTTATGACGGCAACACCCCATGAAAAAGAACCCGCGCTTTACGCCCTGCTGGATGAGCTGGGCCTGCCCCACCATACGGAAGAACATCGCGCGGTCTTTACCGTGGCCGAGGGGCAAGATGTGAAAGCGCGCCTGCCCGGCGGGCATTCCAAAAACCTATTCCTGAAAGACAAATCCGGTGCCTATGTCCTGATCAGCGCTTTGGGCCGTACCGAGATTAAACTGAACCAGCTGCATAAACGGATCGGGACCAAGCGCTTATCCTTTGGCAAGCCGGACGCGCTGCTGGACCTGTTGGGCGTCGTGCCGGGGTCTGTGACGGTGTTTTCTGTTTTAAATGACACGGAACAGAAAGTGCGCTTAATCTTGGACAAAGCCCTATTCGATCATGAGGTCGTTTGGTTTCATCCTATGCGTAATACGGCCAGCACCCGTATCGCGCCGCCGGATATTGTTTCATTTGCAGAGGCCACGGGGCATCAGCCGACAA
>CAZBDT010000046.1:0-15941 GCA_964490745.1 uncultured Algimonas sp. | reverse complement strand
CCTATATTGCGGGACAGATGAAGGGGGTTGGTGTCGCGTTCTCCGGCTTCCTCGGTGTGTCCTTTAATATGGGTATTCTGATCGGCATGGCGATTGTGTTTTTCTATGCCGTATTGGGGGGGATGAAGGGCATCACCTATACGCAGGTCGCACAATATGTCGTACTGATTTTCGCCTATACGGTTCCCGCGATTTTCATCAGCTTGACGATTACGGGCAATCCCGTGCCACAACTTGGCTTTATCGGTAATGCCGTCGGAACAGATGTCAGCATGTTGGAGAAATTAAATACTGTCGTGACCGATCTAGGCTTCAGAGAATATACCTCGACGGATAAATCCAAATTAGATATTTTTTGCATCACAGCAGCCCTCATGTTTGGAACGGCCGGACTGCCCCATGTCATCATCCGCTTTTTCACAGTGGGCAGTGCGCAGGCCGCGCGGAAATCGGCGGGGTGGGCGCTTCTTTTCATCGCGCTGCTCTACACTGTCGCACCCGCTGTTGGGGCTTTTGCGCGGATGAATTTCGTCGATACGGTGAATGAAGCGACCTATATTGCAGACGGCGAGAACTATGATGAACGGGTCGCTGAGATCCTCGCAGATGGCGGAAAGCCTGTTCCCGAATGGTATAAAGATTGGGAGAAAACGGGCCTGCTGATCTATGACGATTTGAACGGCGATGGTGTCATGCAATATCGCGGACCGAATGCGCCGGACGGGATCAAGAACGAAGTTACGCCCAACCGGGATATTTTTGTACTCGCCAATCCGCAAATCGCAAATCTCCCGGATTGGGTCATTGGATTGGTTGTGGCCGGGGGGCTCGCGGCTGCGCTCTCAACTGCGGCAGGCTTGCTCATGGTCATCAGTTCCGCCGTCTCTCACGACCTGCTCAAACGCACATTCCGGCCGGATATGAGCGAGAAACAGGAGATGCTCGCCGCGCGGATAGCAGCCGCTTTCGCGGTGCTGATGGCAGGGCTGCTCGGCATCTTTGCGACTCAGCTTCCCTTTGTGGCGCAGGTGGTCGCCTTTGCCTTTGGTCTCGCCGCCGCCTCGCTCTTCCCGATTATCTTTCTTGGTATTTTCTGGAAACGCATGAATAGGCAAGGGGCAATTGCGGCTATGGTGACGGGCTTGGTCACTACATCTGCCTATATTTCCTATTTTAAATTTGGTGGCGGGACGTCTGAAAATTGGCTCTTTGGTGTCTCGCCGGAAGGGATCGGCTTTGTCTTTATGTGGCTCTCTACAGTCATTGGTATCGTTGTCTCCCTGCTCACACCCGCCCCGCCACAAGAAATACAAAATCTTGTGCAAGATATTCGCATTCCTGGGATGCGTCATATACATGGAGCGGGAGATCGGGATATGCCCCCGCACCGGAAACACCCATCTTGGAATAGATTGCTATGAAAGCTGTGAAACTCGCAAAATCTGATTGGGCCATTGGCGGTGACGGGCCTTTGGCTGTGATCGCGGGCTTAAACGTTTTGGAAGATATTGGCTTGGCGCTCGAGATCGGAACAGAGCTCAAACGTATCTGTGCTGAACTTGACCTGCCCTATGCGTTCAAAGCCAGTTTTGACAAAGCCAATCGGTCATCCATCAAGTCCTTTCGTGGGCCGGGATTAAAAGAGGGTCTTGCGATTTTGGAAAAAGTCAAAGGCGTGCTGAACGTGCCGATTTGCACAGACGTCCATGAACCTGCCCAATCCGCGCCGGTGGCAGCGGTGGCAGAAATCGTACAACTCCCCGCTTTTCTCTGTCGTCAAACCGATCTGGTGGTCGCTATGGCCGAAGCGACTCAGGCGGCGGGTGGCGTGCTTCACGTCAAAAAAGCGCAATTCCTTGCGCCATGGGATACGAAAAATATCGTTTCGAAAATTGCAGAGGTCGCGCCGGATTTACCCGTCATCCTCTGTGAGCGTGGGACGAGTTTTGGCTATAATAATCTCGTCGTAGATATGTTGGGCATTGGTGCGATGCAGGCGCTTGGCGTACCTGTCACGATAGATGCGACCCATGCCGTGCAATTGCCGGGCGCGGATCCCAGAACCGCCGGGGCGTCCACGGGCGGGCGGCGCGAAGGTGTGCCCATCATTGCAAAATCCGCTATTGCTGCGGGTGCGGATGGTGTCTTCCTTGAATTTCATACAGACCCCGATGCCGCTCTCTGTGATGCGCCGAGTTGCCTCTCAATTGCGGAAGCTCCAAGCTTGTTAAAAATATTGAAACAGCTTCACGGCGTTACATCCGCATGACAATGAATCCTGACTATGACCTGGCGGGTCGTGAATTTATTGTTGTAGGCGGCGGCGGGTATATCGGCGCGCATGTTTGCAAAAGGATTGCCGAGCGCGGCGGTCGACCCATTGTCTTTGATAACTTCCAAGCCGGGCACGAACATGCGGTCAAATGGGGACCTTATGTCAAAGTCGATTTACGCGACCGTGCTGCGACTCTCGCGGCGTTCCAAGATTATGCCGCCGCGAAAACGGCTATCCATCTTGCCAGCTCTATTGAAGTGGGTGAGGGCGAAAAGGCACCGGAGGGTTTTTACGAAAATAATGTTTCGGGGGCGCTAAATCTACTCATGGCGATGCGCTCTGTCGATGCAGATCGGCTGATTTTTTCATCCACTTGCGCGACATATGGTGAAACGCAGAACATGCCGCTCTTAGAGTCGGAAATACAAAATCCGTTCAGCGTTTACGGCAAAACTAAGCTTTCCATTGAGCATATGATCCAAAGCTATCACAAAGCTTACGGATTGAAATATGTTACCTTTCGCTATTTCAATGCGTCAGGCGCAGATGATAGTGGTGAGATTGGTGAAGAACATGATCCCGAAACACACCTCATTCCAAATGCATTGAAAGCCGCTGCGGGGTTGGGGCAAGCGTTAAAGGTCTTCGGGGTGGATTATAATACGCCGGACGGCACCTGTGTCCGCGATTACATTCATGTTAACGACATTGCAGAGGCCCATATCCAAGCCATTCGCGTGATGGATGACGGCCTAACCCAAGCGGAGGTCAATCTCGGCACGGGCGAAGGCTATAGCGTCTTACAAATTATCAAAGCGATAGAGCGGGTCACGGGGTTGTCCGTGCCTTATGAAGTCGGGCCAAGGCGCGAAGGCGATCTCACTCAGCTCTATGCAGATGCAGGGCGGGCTAGAGACATTTTAAACTTTACGCCGACCCAATCAAATCTAGACAATATCATTGCAACAGCTTGGAATTTTCACCGCGCGAAATGGGGTTTATAAAACCTCTATCGCGCTCTCAATGATCCGGTCTTGATCGGCTTCAGACAAATAAGGATGCATCGGTAAGCTGACGACCTGATGGCGGCAGGCCATTGTGTTGGGCAGACCATTTCCAGAGACAGCAAATTCGCGATAGGCCGAATGCATATGTGTCGGCAAAGGATAATAACGCGCTGTTGGAATACCCTTATCCTTCATAGCCTGTGAAAAGTCTTCCGCATTCGGGACCTCAATCGTATATTGCGCCCAAGTCGAAATTACATGCTGTGCGATGTGAGGGGTCGCACTGACGTGATCTTTCAAGCCTTTCGAATACCGCGCGGCGATGACATTCCGCTTTTCGATCTCATCTTTAAAGACGGCCAGTTTCGGCAGCAGGACCGCCGCTTGTATTGTGTCCAAGCGCGAGTTGAGGCCGATATAATCGCTGTCAAACGGGGCTGTCCCACGACCATGAAAGCGCAAAGACCGCATGCGCTCATTCAACGCATCATCATTCGTCAGGACTGCGCCGCCATCCCCGTAGCAGCCTAAAGGCTTGGCGGGGAAAAAGCTGGTGGTTTGCACATCTGCCCACACCAGCGGATGCTGTCCGTCCCATGTGGAGCCAAAGCCCTGTGCGCTATCGGATATAATCTTCAATCCCGCTTCCCTCGCGATGGGGGCGAGTGTTGGATAATCCGCACATTGCCCGAAAAGATCGACAATGATCACAGCGCGGGGTGTTAGATCGCCTTGCGCTTTGATCTGCGCAATCGCTGTCTTCAGGCTTTTCTCATCCATATTATAGGTCCGACGGTCTATATCGATGAACACCGGTGTTGCCCCGCGCAATGCGATGACTTCCGCTGTCGCGCAATAGGTAAAAGACGGGCAAAAAACGGCATCGCCGGGGCCGATATTCCACGCCATGAGGGCCAGTAAAATCGCGTCCGTTCCATTGGCGCAGCTGATCGCATGTTTGGCGTCTGCAAAACCGGCCAGCTTCTCTTCAAACGCATGAACTTGCGGGCCGAGGATATATTGTCCATGTTTCAAAACATCGGCAATGCCGGCGTCAATCTCGTCTTTCAGACGGGCTTGCTGCGCATGAAGATCAATAAACTGCATAGGGGCGGGTCTCTGCGTTAAGTCTGGCTCAGATATACGACACGCAGGTCAAACGTCACCCTCAAATATGATGTCACATCCGACATATTTCGCCTGCGTCCATGCGTGACTTGCGTTGCAGGCAGAAAGGGGTTTAATTAAATCAGGGGGAACGTCAGATGGATACAACATCTATTTATGAAGGGTTTTTATCCTACGCACATGCGGATAAGGTCATCGCGGCCAAGCTGCACCGGGCGCTGGAAAGCTATAAAATCCCAAAAGGGGTCACGGGTAAACTCTCGCCGATTTTTCGCGATACGGATGAACTTACCGCCCATCATAGCTTATCAGAGAAAATCAAAGGCGCGGTGACGGGCTCGAAAGTCCTGATCGTGCTTTGCTCGCCTGCGGCGAAAGCCTCCCATTGGGTGAATGAGGAAATCCACCTCTTCAGGCAAATTCACGGCGAAGCCTCTATCCTCTGCGTGCTGGCCGAAGGCACGCCGGAGACCTCTTTTCCACCCGCTTTACTCGCCGATGGGCGCGAACCGCTGGCGGCGAATTTGGGCGGGGCGAAAGACAGCTTCCGCCTGGGGGTTTCGCAAATCGCGGCGGCCATGCTCGGCGTCGGTCTGGACACACTGATCCAGCGCGAAACCCGTCGCAAGCGCCGAAGATTACAAGCGATCACAGCGGGGGCGCTCATCTTTTCCGGCCTGATGGGCGCGACAACATTTACGGCGGTCACCGCACAGAAAGCGGCGGAAACAAACCGCATGCAGGCCGAAGATCTGGTCGAATATATGATCACCGATTTGAAAGAGAAGCTAGAGCCTGTCGGAAGACTCGATATTCTCGATTCTATCGGCGACCGCGCCGTCGACTATTATGACGCGCAAGATATAGAAAAACTCTCGGATGACAGCCTCGCCCGCCAAGCCAGAGCGCGGCACATTTTAGGGCAAGTGGCTTTGGATGCTGGAAATTTTGAGAAAGCTCGCGAGGAAATTGGGACTGCGGCCAGTCTTACTGAAACAGTCATGATCCGCAATCCGGGTAACATTGATGCAATATATGCGCATGCTCAAAGTGAATATTGGGTCGGGGCCGCATTTTATTACAATCAGAAATTTTCTGAAGCTCTTCCGCATTGGCAAGAATATGCCGAGTTGAGTGAAAACCTAATTGCTCTGGATCCAAATAAACTGCCTTGGAATATGGAACGCGCATGGAGTGCCAATAATATTGGTTTGTTACAATATCGGCTTGAAAATTATGATGGCGCGAAAGCCAGCTATTTAGAGGCAATTGATTATTTTAATTTGGCCCTTATGCAGACTTCAGAAATTGAAGATATTCAGTTCGAAATTGCAAATGTTTGGGCGGGATTAGCAAACATTGCTTCAGTAACTGATAAAGGAGCTGAAGCCATATTTTATAGGCAAAAACAAATCGCGATCTATGATGATTTAATTAAAGCTAACGGTAATAATTATAAGTTCAGATTTGGTCGCCTTCAGGCAAAGACACTTATAATAATGACTAATATATCAGAATTTAATCAGTCTGAAATTTTAGAGTTAGTAACGTTTTGTTTTAGAGAATATGAGGTGTTGCTAAGGCATGACCCTAATAATAAAACTTGGCGAAAACAATATGAGGCTCTTGTTAAACATCTTATTGATCGAAGAGATCTATTTGACCAGATAGACTTGCATAAGTTTGATTTGAATTCGCGCCTTCATAGTTTAAAAGCGCGATAAAGTTAAATATAATTCTACATTGTGCTGTTTCCTATGGTGGGAATTGGTTGCTCATACCCGGATCGATAATAATATCCGTAAAGAGTTTTTCACACTTCTCGCCTTTGCAATCTGGGGCCTTGTTTTGTGTTATCGTGACATGAAGATTATATTTCATGACTAACGGCACAATGCGCCAACGGTTTTCCATCAAGAAAATATTATTATCATCCAATGTACAAATCTTGACGCAATTTCGTCTATGATCGTCACGGTCATTCTCTATGCTAAATTGTCGATGTTCTGAAAATTTCCATGCTTCATGTTTCGCATGAAACATAATCCAGACGGGTCTGGTGATTCTAAGATCAAGTGGGCTAGGCTTTAAAGCGAAGTCTGTACTTTCTTTTTCGTCACCCTCAAACCATTTTATATAAGTGTCGAGGGCTTTCTCAAACTCGGCAGGCGAATAGGCTCCACCAATCTGTTTTTCGGATTCGGAAAAATGAGCCTCAAATTCACGAAGCAGCGCCTCTCTCCGTATCGCGACATCATCTGATTTCATACGGTGTCGATCAATAATCCCATCCGTTATTCCAATTGAGACTGGTAATAAAACGGGTCCAATTTCATCATACTCACGTTGGAAATCTGCCCACTCTCTTAAAAAATCAGAGCTCCCTTTAATTTTATCTTTGGTTGGTCTGGCCATTTATTTCTCCCTCTTGATTATGAATATGTTAGTTCGGCAGTTTCTTTTTGTACGTGATCATGATCACGTATATCTAAATTATTTTATTTATCATTGTGAGTTGGCCAACGGCCATGGCGAGATTTGCGGCTTCTTCTTTATTGAAGACTTTGAAACCGGCAAAATGGACACCGACTAATTCGCCTGTTTTGAGATCGAGTAAGGGCGAACCGGAATTGCCACCGAGAGTGGATGCATTATGACAAATAGCAGGCATGTTGAAGCGGTCACGTTTGTTAATATCGACTGACGTTTCAACGCCAAAGAGGGTATCCGTGTCCGTACTATGGCGGAAAATTTGGCCTTGGCTGATCCGTTTGACGGCGAAAATGGCGTTCTCCTCGACGACGGCTTTGATGTCTTCATCATCCGGCGTGTGTGTGTCGGGATAGCCGATGACGATGATGTCCCGCGCTTCAAGCCGCTCAATCGCAATGGATTTCAGGCGAATGGGTTTGCGGTTTTTGACGGGCCTTGCTAGCGTATAAATCGCAATATCAAACCCCGGCAGCAGCAGGGGCGGCTCGCAATTAAAGGGCACAAAGTCCGAGGCGTCTTTGTCTTTCTCTGCGATAAATTCGATACCGCCCGGGTCCGCTTCATCCATCATATAATGCCCATACATGCCGTGCACATGGCGATTGGTCATGACGTGGCGGTCTGTGACCAGAAACCCTGTGCCAAAGGAATAATCCTCTGCGCTGGGTTTGCCCACTTGCGCATATCCAATCCGCCCCGTCGCTTGATAGGCATGGCGCAAATGGGCGTAAGGGCCGGAGAGCATTTGCAGCTGCGATGCGGTGAGTTGCCCGGCGGCACTTAAAGGTGTCGCGACATTTCCCGCCATCATCGGACTGGCGGGGAAGACGACACCTGTGGCTTGGCTGTTGGTCAGGACGGATTTTAGCGGGCGCGCTTGCGTATTGCCAGTCAGTAGGAGTTTCGCCAGCCAGAAAAGGGCCGCTAAAATCGCGAGGACGAGCCCTATAATAAGTGGCCAGATTGATGAGGGGGGCGGTACATCTAATTGATTTTGAATGGTATGAATTTGTGCGTCCCAATTCTCTAATTGATCGGAGGGTAGACCCGCCGGCCATGTGGCGGCGCTTATGCTTGCATCCAATTCCGCAAGCGCGGTTTCAATATCGGACAGGGCGGGCATGATGCCGGAGATATCCGCGCCCTCCGTTTCACTTTGATTGATCAGGTCACCGAGCTGGCTACCAAGCGATTGGAGCCGTGTTTTGAAAATTTCTAAATCACTCTGGGTGTCCGCAAATGCGGCCTCAGATTTCGCATTTTCTAAGGCGCTGGACAGGGCAGAGATTGGCGGTTTCAGTGTGTCAAAGGCATCCGCATCTGTGCGTTCCGAGAGCGCGGCTGCGTCTTGGATGAGCTGGTCGAGCCGGTCCAAATTTGCGCGACGGGTCGGGACGTCTTGCTGAAAGCCATCTAACTTTTGATTTAATTCAGATGTCAATGCATCGAGCGTTTCAGCCGTTTCGTTGAGCCGGGCTTTATCTTCTGCGGAAAGTGTCGGCGCTTGTGGAGGCGGAGGAGGTGGCGGCGGTGTATCCTCAGCGATCTCTACGTCCACTTCTTCCTCTGGCGCTCTGACCTCTGACACCAGGCCCAGGCCTAGAATATCACGCAGACTCGTTGGGAACGCCGCTATATCCCCACTATGCAAAGATAAAACCGACAGGCCGATTTCGCTAAACCCAATGACGGGTGCGTCTATCGAATAGGTCACAATTTTTGCCGTCAGACCATGTGTCTCGATATTGGTTTTATGCAGAACTTGGCCTTCAGGGTCATAGAAAATGACGCGAAATTCTTTCAGCTTAGCAGGCTGGGTTTGATTGTCATAATTAATCGAATAGCTGTCTTCCAACTGATACCGAATTTGATAATCCATCCGGATGACATTTGTGTCAGATTGCGCGCTGCTCAACATCGGAGAGCCCAGCAAAACCATGCTCGTCAGAATAGCCCCAATAATTTGCAAAAACCTCATGATGTCCCCCTAATCCCTATATTTAAATAGGTGTCTGACTGCGCCTAACCTAAGAAAAACGGTGTGGCCGTGATGGTCGTCACGGAGACTAAAGAGAAAAAATATAGACTGCAAAAGCGCATCTTTCTTTCCGCTCAAATAATGCTTATGCATATCCAATGACGCCTACCCATCCACATGATTACATACAAAATTATGAGGCCGGCGTCTTAGCCTTGCGAGATCGTCCGGGTGATCGTCAATTGCAGCATCAAATTGTCTTGGCTTTAGCGAGAGCTGGCGCGCTTAGTTTTGCAATATCCGAATATGACCGTTTTGGTTTGGCTGCGATAAAAGATGACGAAGACATCATGGCCTTAAATGGTCGAATATCGAAAGATTTATATTTGCGCTCATCGGGTAAAGAGGCTCTGAGACATGCGAAAGAGGCAGCGCAGAAATATGAGGCTGCCTTTCAGAACTGTTTAGGATATTATTCAGGTGTTAATAGCGCGACAATGGCGTTGATGGCGGATCTGCCAAAAGATCGCGTTATGGCCAGAATAGAAGCGATTGAGGCATTGTTACCTATATCGCAAGACACCAGTCCGACCGATCATTATTTCATAGAAGCCACTCGAGCAGAGTGTTTTCTCTTGCGTGGAGAGCAGGAAAAAGCCGTCGCCGCACTGCATGCTGCGATTGATTTTGACCCCCTCAATTATGCCGCCCATGCGTCAACTTTGAAACAATTCATGATGATTGAGACAAAACGCGGGGATGCTGTGGGATGGCTTGCAGAATTCAGACCTCCACGACCCTTACACTATGCGGGACATATTCGTTTAAATCTGACAGAAAGCGAAGAAGCGAAGATGCGCATTACGATATCGGATGCGCTGCAACAAAAAGATATCGGCTTCGGATTTGGAGCTCTTGCAGCAGGTGGAGATATTTTATTTGCGGAAGCTTTGTTGGAGCAGGGCGCGGAATTACACCTTGTCTTGCCGTGCGATATTGATCTGTTCAAACGTGAATCCGTGATTCCGTTTGGTGACGGGTGGGAGCAGAGATTTGATGACTGTTTCGCGCAAGCCAGCTCTGTGAGAATTGTGACGCAGGATGGTGACTGGCCGGATAAAAAGATGAACCGATTAAGTGGCCTTTCGGCGATGGGTAAAGCGATTTTAAAAGGGCAGTCCCTGAGCGTTGAGCCGCTGCAAATACTCATTTTGAACGAGACGGATAGTCCGTCTTATACAGCCACCCATGCACAAGATTGGGCGGATAGCGCATTTTCGCAATTTAGATTAAGCGGAGGCGCTCTTCGACCCATCACACTTCCTCCGAGTTCATCTGATATGACTCTATCCGTATCGCTAAAGTCAGATGATTATCGTCAGTCAGTTACATATGAGACGCTGAAGGATGCCCTTGAGTCTGCAGCATCGATAAAGAGAAAGCGAGAAAGTGCCCAAATCGCCCTTCATTTAAATATTGATGGCGAGACGACGGATGAAATTTTGGGACAACTCTTGCAGGGCGGTGCCCCACAAAGCGTATTAGCGACAGAGGCCTTCGCCACAGTTTTGGCTGCTATGGCTGCAGATAAATATAAAATAACCTATGCAGGGCAAATTGAACAAAAGTCAGCGCATGCGCTTCGGTGCTATACAATACAGCCCCTGATATACTAGCGGATTCTCTTTCGTAAGATATCCGGTTTTTTGATTATAATGGCTCCGGGTTCCCTAGCTAAGATTCCGTTTCTTTGCAGATCGCTGACCGTGCGTGATACGGTTTCGCGTGTAGAATTCACGCGTTCGGCCAACTCAACAAAAACTGGGTTGGGGCGAATAATACTTGTATCGGGCGCAATTCCGACGACGCGGGATAGACGCGAAAGTTCTGCGCAAATCCGACCCTTGGCAGACAATGTATAGGCTTCGATAAGTCTTTGGGTCATATGATTCAGCCGTAGAGCCAGATCTTCAGCCATTTTAAGCCCTAGCCCATCCTGCTCATTCAACAATGTACGCATTGTTGATGTGTTGACATATAAGACGTCGACATCAGTTTCGGCAATGATTTCAAAAGGTGGAGAACGGTCCGTTAAGAGAGAGGTGTGACCGAAAAAATCTCCAGTTTTAAAATATCCGACCCAAGTCGACTCGCCTTGTTCGGAAAAAGCGACAGCTTTTGCACGTCCGGACAAAACATATCCAATCTGTTGGTATTCTTCGCCCTGTAAAGCCATGACGTCACCGGCTTTGTGCAGGCGGGCGACTGTATGATCGGCGATAGCGTCGTACCAAGGAGTTGAGTTTGAAATATTCACATCCTCCAATAACAAAGTTCACCTCTTAAGCTAATTAGAAATGAATACAGATTAATTGTCAAACATCTACGCAGGTGGTTTTTGTCTAATTCGCAATTGGTTAGGCGTGATCTGATCGACAGTGGCTTTAGATATTAATCATTTAAGCACTGGTGTTTGGGTCTATTACGATACGGCTAGTTTTATCTTTCTTGGTTCGGCCGCCTTCCGGCCATTCACCTGTGGCCATGTAAATGAGTTCTTTGGCTATATCTGCGACCGTATCGCCCATACGTTCAATATTCTTGGCCATAAATAAAACATGCATACAGCCTGAAATATTGCGTGGGTCTTCCATCATATAAGTCAGCATTTCGCGGAAGAGCGAGTTGTGCAGACGGTCAACTTTTTCATCTTGCATTCTGACGTCTTCCGCCATTTCTGCATCTGAACGTTCATAAGCCGTCAGAATTGTATTTGTCATGACTTGAACGATTTCGCTCATCTGAATTAAGGTCTCAATGGACCCTGTTTCCGCTTCGGCTTTTGTGATCGTATTTGTCCGCTGTGCAATATTGCGGACCAAGTCACCCATACGCTCAAAATGTCCCGCACTTTTAAGAGTCGCCACAACTTTGCGTAAATCTCCGGCAAAGGGTTGACGAAGGGCCAAGATTTTAATGGCAAGATCATTCAGCTCTGCCTCCAACGAATTGAGCTGTTTATCATTGGCTATAACTTGCTTGGCGAGTTCGCGGTCCTCTTTACGCAGGGCGCGCGTGGCGCCTTGCAATTGGGATGACACAATACGCCCCATTTCAAGGTACAAATCCCGCAAGCGGGACATGTCCTCGTTAAATGATGAGACAATATGTGCATCACTCATGCCGTTATCCAATCCGACCAGAGATGTAATTTTGTGTGCGTTCTTTTTCAGGGTTGGTGAAAATTTGCTTTGTATCTCCACTTTCGACCAACTCACCCAGATGGAAAAACGCGGTCTGTTGCGACACACGCGCTGCTTGTTGCATGGAGTGGGTTACGATAACGATGGTGTATTTCTCTTTCATGGAGTCCATCAGTTCTTCGATGATCGCCGTCGCAATCGGGTCAAGCGCCGAACAAGGTTCGTCCATGAGGATGATCTGCGGATCAACCGCAATGGCGCGGGCAATACAGAGGCGCTGCTGCTGACCACCGGACAGGCTCGTTCCGGGCTCATCCAACCGATCAGAAACTTCATCATAAAGACCTGCCCGCTTGAGGGAGGTGATCACGATATCTTCTAAATGTTCCTTTGACTCCGAAAGACTGTGAATACGAGGACCATAGGCCACATTATCGAAAATAGATTTCGGGAATGGATTGGCTTTTTGGAACACCATCCCAATGCGAGAGCGTAGAGCTACAACATCGACTTTGGGATCATAGATATCCTGACCCGCAAATTTTATATCACCTTTGACACGGCAAATCTGAATTGTGTCATTCATTCGATTAAAACAGCGCAGAAAAGTCGACTTCCCGCAACCGGACGGCCCGATCAAAGCCGTGATTTGATTTTCCGGAATATCAAGGCTGACATTATCAATGGCTTGTTTTTTGCCATAGAAAACATCGACATTCCGGGCCGTCATAATCGGTTTTGTGCTGGGTGTATCTGTGCTCATCTTCGTATCCATTACCAACGCCGCTCTAATTTCCGTCTTAAATAGACAGCGAATAGATTCATCAAAACCAGAAAGACCAGCAAGACCATAATGGCCGCGGATGTCAATTCTACAAAACCTTTTTCAGGACTATCGGCCCAGAGGAAGATTTGGACGGGCAGGGCTGTTGCAACATCTGTGACGCCTTTCGGGACATCTACAATGAAAGCCACCATACCAATCATCAGGAGAGGGGCCGTCTCGCCAAGTGCGCGAGCCATGCCCAAAATCGTTCCTGTTAACATCCCTGGCATGGCAAGCGGCACAACATGATGGAATGTTGTTTGAGTCTTGCTGGCCCCTAACCCCAGAGCCGCATCGCGTGTGGCTTGCGGAATAGATCGCAAGATAGACCGAGACGCGATTATTATCGTTGGAAGTGTCATCAGGGCTAAGACCATTCCGCCGACAAGCGGTGTGGAGCGCGGTAAGCCAAAGAAATTTAGGAAAATTGCGAGGCCCAGCAAACCGAACACGATAGATGGAACAGCTGCTAAATTGTTGATATTGACTTCAATCAGATCGGTCAGCCGGCTCTTTTTCGCATATTCTTCAAGATAGACAGCGGTTAAAATACCAAGCGGGAAGGCAATACAAAAACAGATCAACAGGCTGAAAAACGATCCGATGGCCGCACTTAAAATTCCGGCCATTTCAGGTTCACGGGAATCACCGCTGGTGAAGAATGTTTTATTGAATTTCTTTTTAATTTGCCCGGCTTCGCGGAAAGCTTCGATCCAAGCTACGTCCTGATCTTTTAAACGGCGCAGATCTTCCGGGATTTCAGCCGTATCAATTTTGCCTTTAACATAGAGATCGACTTCTGAAGAAGCGGCCACCCAAATGCGCTTGGACGTTCCCACAAGGGCAGGATCATTTGAAACGCGCTCCCCCAAATCGAAGGTAGCGCCATTACTCAAAAGACCATAAAGGCGGTTTCTATCTTTTCGATCTGTCGCGTCCGGCACGACTTGCTGAAGACCTTGCAGCAAAATCGGCTTATAATTTGCCCGAAGAAGGTCAGACGCGTCGCGATTTCCGGACGGGTCTAATGTGGCCTCAGTGAACTGTACGTCCACAGCAATCATGGTCTTTTGAAATGCTCCAATCCCGCGGAAGAAAATCGCTGTGAACATTAAGATCATGAACGAAATGGATATCCCAATCGCAATCCTGCCGTACCATTGAAACCGCTTATTGCGCGCATGGCGTTTGGCCATTTGCGGCGAAGTTGTCAGCAAATAATCAGGCATATTTCTGCTTATATTTATCAACAATACGTAGGGCTATGACATTCAAACCCAGCGTCAGCACCAGCAGGAATAATGCAATCGCAAAAGCGGCCAGCGTTTTCGCGCTGTCAAATTCTTGGTCACCCGTCAATAGCGTTACGATCTGCACGGTCATAGTCGTTACCGCTTCGAACGGGTTAGCCGTTAAATTCGCGGCGAGGCCCGCGGCCATCACAACAATCATGGTTTCGCCAATAGCGCGCGAAATAGCGAGGAGAAGGCTTCCGATAATACCTGGTGTCGCGGCGGGAAGGACAACTTTTGTAACGGTTTCACTGTGGGTCGCGCCCATACCGTAAGACGCATCGCGCAAAGCTTGCGGAACGGCATTGATAACATCATCAGAAAGGGATGAAATGAACGGCACGAGCATTATGCCCATGACGGAGCCGGCGGCTAGCGCGCTCTCGGATGAAATTTCAAAACCCGCTCCGGCGCCCATACCGCGGATGATCGGGGCGACGACAAGTGCGGCGAAGAATCCGTAAACCACGGTTGGGATACCTGCCAAGAGTTCCAGCAGGGGTTTGACGGTGTTTCGTGTTTTCGTTTTGGCAAACTCAGCCAAATAGACGGCCGATAAAAGACCGAGCGGTGTCGCCACAGACATAGCGATAAAACTGATAAGAAGTGTGCCTGAGAGGAGCGGTAGGACACCGAACTTTCCGCTGGCGCCAACTTGGTCCGCGCGAATGGCCGTCTGCGGACTCCATTCAAGGCTAAAGAGGAATTCTGTAATGGGAATTTTGCTGAAAAAGCGAATAGCCTCAAAGGCAAGTGAGGCTACAATTCCAATCGTTGTGAAAATTGCAACGAATGAGCAAGCAATAAGGACTCCCTGAACCGCAAACTCTTTTATTTGGCTACGGCGGTTGGCCCGCCGCAGCATTAAGTCATCAGACGTGGACACTAGTTCAAGCTGACAGTTTCAAAAGCCAAGACGCTGGCTTTGCGCTCTGCATGTTCTGCTGGTTTCATAGGGATCAAACCTTTTTCAGCCAAATATCCGTCTTGTCCACTTGCCCGCTCGCTTGTAAACTCGACGAGGAATTCTTCAATACCCGGCACGACGCCAATATTGTCTTTCTTCACATAAAAATACAATGAACGGGAAACAGGGTAAGAACCATCGGAAATGTTCTCAAATGTGGGGACAACATCGTTGATAACTGTACCTTGCACAGAATCAGCATTTTGATCGAGGAAGCTAAAGCCGAAAATACCGAGCGCATTTGGGTTGGCATTAAGTTTTTGCACGATCAGATTGTCATTCTCGCCAGCTTCGATGAAATTATCATCTTCGCGGAAGCTGTGACAAACGGCTTTATATCTGTCTTTGTCAGAGTTTTTCAAATCCGCGATCCAGTCAAATGTCTTACATCCGCCTTCCATGGCCAGCTCAACAAAAGCGTCACGTGTGCCTGATGTTGGAGGCGGTCCAAGGATTTCGATTTTTGTGTTCGGCAAGTCAGAGTTAATATCGCTCCAACGGTCATGGTCATTTGCTTTTAAGCCACCATTTCCATTTGGAATATCTTTGGCGAGGGCAAGATAAAGCTCACGGAGTGTGATCTCGAAACGGTCTGTTTTGCGCGAATTTGCCAAAACAATGCCGTCATATCCGACTTTAACTTCGATAATGTCGTTAATGCCGTTTTCCGCACAACGATCAATTTCAGATGACTTAATCCGACGGGACGCATTGGTCATATCCGGATGGTTCGCGCCAAGGCCGGAACAAAACAACTTTAAACCGCCGCCGG
>CAZBDT010000045.1:14965-16326 GCA_964490745.1 uncultured Algimonas sp. | reverse complement strand
CGCCGGTTGTCATGATTACCAATATTCCGCGTCCGAGCGTCGGCGTGCCGGAGAGCTTTCGCCGCATTGGTGTGCCGGGCGAGTTTTACGATGCCATCGTGACCTCAGGGGATGCAACGATTGACTCGCTGGCCCGCCGTGCGCCGGGTCCAGCCTTTAAAATCGGACCGGACCGCGATGACGGCCTCTATGCGGGATTGGAACTGAATTTCACGGATTTGGACAGCGCCGTCTTTATCTCTTGCACGGGCCTCTATGATGATGACGAACATCCCGATGATTATATCGAATTACTGGGTGAGGCGCGAGGGCGGAACCTACCACTGATTTGTGCTAATCCGGATATGAAGGTTAAAGTCGGGGAGAAGATCGTCTGGTGCGGCGGGGCGCTGGCCAAGATGTATGAGGATATGGGCGGCGAGGTGATTTATGGCGGCAAACCGCATGCGCCGATCTACCGCCTCTGCCGCGCCTGGCTGGATGAGGTGATGGGCTATGTCCCGCCGCCGGAGAAAATCCTCTGTATCGGCGATAATATTTTCACGGACCTTGTCGGCGCGCAGAGAGAGGGAATGGATTGCCTCTTTATCCAAGACGGCCTGCATGGTGAGACCGAACATCAATTCAAAACACTCCTGACTAAACATGGGGTCAGTGCGCGATATATCGCACCACAGCTCAGTTGGTAGATTTTTCGTGGCAAAGGATGAAAGGCTTTGCTAAGGCGCTCCAATGACTGGGAATATTAAATATTATCTTGAAGATCTCGAAGTTGGGATGACGGCGACGACGCAGGCGACCATCACATCGGATATGATCCATACTTTCGCTGATATTACGGGTGATCATAATCCTATCCATGTGGATGATGAGGCGGCCAAAGCGGCCGGGTTTGACGGCCGTATTGCCCATGGTGCTTTATCCGCGAGTTTTATTTCTGCCGTTTTGGGCAATGATCTACCCGGACCGGGCGCGGTCTTTGTTGAATTAAATCTACGCTTCCGCAAACCCGCTTTTATTGGCGATGAAGTCACGGCGATTGCCGAAGTCGCGGAAATTAATGAACGCACGGGCCGCGTGAAGATGAAATGCCACTGTGAAGTGGACGGCGTGAAAATCTGCCGTGGTGATGCAGGCGTATTTGTGCAGAAGCGACCTAAAGAAGCCTAGCGCGTGAAAACGCTACAGACTTACACAGAGCTGTCAGAGACGGATAAAGGTGCGGTTATCGCGCTCGGCAATTTTGACGGGCTGCATCGCGGCCATCAGGCGGTTATATCGCGCGCACAATCCATTGCGGATGAGTTGGGCGCGCCGCTCGGCATTGGTCTCTTCCGTCCGCATCCTTACCGCTTTTTCAA
>CAZBDT010000045.1:13091-14955 GCA_964490745.1 uncultured Algimonas sp. | reverse complement strand
TTCAAAACGGACGCGCCCGCCTTTCGCTTGATGAGCCCGCGTATCCGCGCGCAGGTCATGGCAGAGTTGGGCGTTGAGTTTCTCTACGAAATTCCGTTTGATGCGGCCTTGCGCGATCTGGACGATACTGAATTTGTTGAGACTGTCCTGCATCAAGGGCTCGGCATTCGCCATGTCATTGTCGGCGAGGATTACGGCTTTGGCAAAAATCGCTGCGGAAATGTGGAAAGCCTGACGCGGCTTTGTGCGGAGCGCGGGATTGGCGTGACGGCGATTTCGCCTGTGGGCCTACATAAGCTTTACGGCAAATATGGTTCAACGGAAATACGAAAAGCCTTGCAAGAGGGTGATGTTTTTCACGCCCAACATATGCTGTCCCGCCCGTGGCAGGTGGATGGCATCGTGCAAAAAGGCCAGCAGCGCGGCCGCACAATTAATTTCCCAACGGCAAATCTGGATTTCGGCGATCTCGTCCGGCCCAAATTTGGCGTCTATGTTGTGGAAGTCCGTATTGACGGCGAAGAGCTCTGGCGGCCCGCCGTGGCAAATACAGGCAACCGCCCGACGGTTGAGGGGGAAGAGTCGCGGCTGGAAGTGCACCTCCTTGATTTCGAGCGTGATCTCTATGGACAACTCATTGATGTGCGCTTTCGCAGCTTCATCCGAGCTGAGCAGAAATTTGAGAGCTTTGACGCCCTAAAGCAACAGATCATTCGCGATGCAAATGGCGCGCGGGCAATTTTAGGAGTCACATAAGTTAAGGTATTGATAGCCTTGAATTGTATTATCATTGGTTCTCAGTGTTACGGCATTACCATACTGTAATATTCATATATCGTTCATATTATACTTATAGTTTCAGTTTATGTGGGTGGGGACATTATCATGCAGCAGACTGATCTGAACGATATTTTATTGTTACTGACGGTTGGAATTTATGCAGATAAGCGCGTGCATTCTAGTGAGATTGAAGTTTTTACCCGGTCACTCTCTCGCTTAGAACTTTCAAGGCATGATATACCCAAGATTTCAGAAGCCAAAGCCCTAGCTTGGTTTGAAAATAATAAAGATAATGTTCGCCACATTTTTAACGCACCCAGATCAGAATTTAATAGATGGTTTATTCCGATATTAGAACGCGTGGGGCAGCACGCGAATAAATCAGTTTTATTGCGTCTCTTGTCGGATATCTTTATGGCGGATGACGAGATGCATGTAAGTGAGGTCGCTTTAGAGGTGTTGATCAAACGTGTTTGGAAGTTGGCCTAAATCGATCTAATTAACAGGCTGCTTCAACTTGATCCAAGCGGTCTTTGCCAAAGAACATCTCGTCCTCAATAAAAAAGGTTGGAACACCAAAGACGCCGCGCGCGACGGCTGCATCTGTGTTTTCTGCTAGTTTGGCTTTGACTTCAGGGTCTTGTGTGGCGGCCAAAAGAGCCGCGCCGTCTAGTCCGGCTTTTGTCATAATTTCTGTAAAGACTTGCGGCTCGCTGATATTTTTCCCGTCTTCCCACATGGCGGCGAGGCCCGCTTTGACGTAAGCCTCCAAAACGCCGTCGCGCTTCGCGGCAATCGCGCCGCGCTGTAATAGTAGGGTATTGACGGGAAAATTGGGATTTAACTTGAATTTTGTGAGGCCATGCAGCGCGATAAAACGCGTCATTTCTAACCGCTCATAATCCATTTTCCCTTTGACATTGGCAAAGGTCATCCATGGGGCTTGATTGCCTGTCAGCTTAAAAATTCCACCCAGAAGACAGGGGATAATATTCACGCTCGCACCCGTGCGGTCCAAGACAGGTTGAAGACCATGCCACGCCAAATAGGCGTTCGGGCTGCCGAAATCGAAGATGAAGTCGAT
>CAZBDT010000045.1:11419-12991 GCA_964490745.1 uncultured Algimonas sp. | reverse complement strand
AGAATAGGGCCTATTCGTTTTTATAAATGATGCCGCCCTTCATGACGAAATCGACGTCCATCAGCTCGGTAATGTCTTCACGCGGATCACCGTCCACAGCGATGATATCCGCATATTTTCCAGCTTCCAATGTGCCGATGACCGTGTCCAGCTCGATATGTTTTGAGGCGACGACTGTGGCCGCGCGAATGGCTTCTGTCTCGCTCATCCCCGCTTGGACCATATATTCAAATTCTTTGGCATTGCCGCCATGCTTACTGACGCCTGTGTCGGTTCCAAAGGCTATGGTCACGCCGTTTTTATAGGCGAGGGCGAGCATATCGAGCATTTTCGGACCCACCTGTTGCGCTTTACGGTAACTGGCTTCGGGCAGGAAATCCCATTCGGTCACGGTCATGCCCGCCAATACAGTCGGTACCAGAACGGCGTCA
Source organism: uncultured Algimonas sp. (assembly GCA_964490745.1). Taxonomy (GTDB): domain Bacteria; phylum Pseudomonadota; class Alphaproteobacteria; order Caulobacterales; family Maricaulaceae; genus Litorimonas. The sequence goes on along the minus strand of CAZBDT010000045.1, from coordinate 12,560 downwards.
TTCTTTTTGAAAAGACGCACCGTTTCTGCATCCAGATATGTACCATGTTCAATGGATTTCACACCTGCGCGCAGGGCTGCATCAATCCCGTCTTTGCCATGGGCATGGGCCGTGACTTTGCGGCCCATAGAGGTGGCCGCGTCGACAATGGCTTCCAGCTCGGCATCGGTCATTTGCTGGCCTGTACCTGCATTAGTATTAGAGAGCACACCGCCCGTCGCTGCGATTTTGATCACGTCTGCACCGTCCCTGATGGCCAGCCGTGTGGCGCGGCGGCAATCATCGGGACCATCGCAATTTGTCGGGCGCTGGAAATGATTGAGGATATCCGCGCGAAAACCATTCATAGAGCCGTGCCCGCCGGTAATGCTGACATTGCCGGAGGCGCGAATATGCGGTCCGGGGAGCTTTCCGGCCTTAATCGCGCGTGACAGCGCTTTGATAGAGGGCGGACCGCCGACATCCTGCACGGCTGTAAAACCGGCCATCAGCGTCTTTTTGGCGTTCGCGGCCGCGTCATAAGCGACATCGCTATCTTCTTTTGTGAAGTTATCAAGACGACCACCGGGATGCCATTCGCCGCGCAGATGGACATGGCTATCAATCAGGCCGGGCAGATAGAACATGTCCTTGCCGTCAATAATTGTGGCCTCATCATCGTCCAGAAAGCCTGATTCGATACCGACAATCTTTCCGTCATGAATAATGATGGTTTGGTCGTCTAAAACAGCTTCACCCGGCACGGCCATAACTTGCCCTGCATGGATGAGGGTGAAATCCTCATGGCTGTCATGCGTATCGTCATGGGCGGTGGCGACCACCACGCCTCCCAAAGTCAATGCAAGGATAGAGGCGGTCATAACAAGTTTACGATAGGTCATCAGACCTGTTAACACATTGTTAAGACTTTGGAAGGGGACTCTCTTTTTAGGTGAGTGCTTTCAATGTGATATTTCCAAACCCTAAAAAGACAAAATTCTCACCGTTTGGTGCGCGATAAACACCTTGTTGATCACCAATCAAGCACGCAATGGCTACGAGATCCCAACAATCTTCTGACTCGCATAAAAGGGATCTTGTTTTCAATAGATCGATATCATGTATATCTGCATAAGCTTTTACAGCGGATGCAGCGGAATTG
>CAZBDT010000045.1:5822-11409 GCA_964490745.1 uncultured Algimonas sp. | reverse complement strand
GTCCCATCCCCAGAGAAATTCATTTGCCTTCGCTGACCACGTGCCGATGAGTGTAACGGGCGCAATCGCTATTTTGTCGCCTTCGAAAATAAATTGTATTAAGCCAGCTTCGAAATCGAATTCAAATCTGTCTGCATATCCAAGCCCCCAGCTTTCTTGGTGGGCAGTTTGGAGTGCACTCACGTGATTTGCCGCTTTTTCGATCAGCTTATCTATAGTGGTCGGATGAGCTGTTTGCGTCGGTACCTTGCTCTTCGATGTCTTTTTCTTTTTTCCAAATCCAAAAATATCAACTCTCCTTTAGCGCGTGATGGGCGATGTCGGTTCTGAATTGTTTATCAGTCCACGTAATCCCGTCCACGGCGTCATAGGCGCGGCTGACGGCGTCTTCTAATGTTTCGCCGGAGGCTGTGACGTTGAGCACCCGCCCGCCATTGGCTTTGAGCTTACCGCAATTTGCGCCGCGACGCGTTCCCGCATGGAAAATCACGATGCCGTCTTTTTCATTGGCGTCTTCCACGCCTTTAATGACCGTGTTTTTGCGGTATTTACTCGGATAGCCTTTCGCGGCGAGGACGACATTGGCGACGGGCTCGTCAAACCAGGCGGGCGCGCCCACCTTGTCCAGCTCTCCGGCTTCTGCCGCGATGAGGATCGGCATGAGGTCGGATTGCAGGCGTCGCATAATGACTTGGCATTCCGGATCGCCAAAGCGCGCATTATATTCAATCAGCTTTGGCCCTTCATCCGTGATCATAAGGCCTGCAAAGAGAACGCCTTTGAAAGGGTGACCCTCTTTCGCCATACCGTAAACGGTGGGCTGGATGATCTTTTCCATAACGGTTTTTAAGACCTCATCCGTGAAGACCGGGGCAGGGGAATAGGCGCCCATACCGCCTGTATTGGGTCCTTTATCGCCGTCAAAGGCCCGCTTGTGATCTTGCGCCGCAATGAGAGGCAGGGCGGTTTTACCGTCGGAAATGGCGAAAAAGCTCGCCTCTTGACCGCGCATGAATTCCTCGATCAAGACAGTCTTGGACGCTTCGCCGAATTTGCCGGAAAAGAATTCTTCCAACTCAGATTCGGCTTCTTTTAACGTTTCAGGAATGACAACGCCCTTACCCGCAGCCAATCCGTCGGCCTTTAGGACATAAGGCGCTTTCATGGTTTTGAGATAGGCTTTGGCGTCTTTCAGCTCGGTAAAAACGCCATATCCTGCCGTGGGTATATCATATTTGTCGCAAAGCGCTTTCGTGAAGGCTTTTGACGCTTCGAGTTGCGCGGCCGCCTCTGTCGGGCCGAAGACCTTAACACCTGTCTCTTGCAGCGCATCGACAAGACCCATAGCGAGGGGCTGTTCTGGGCCAACCACAACAAAATCGTAAGATTCGCGCTGAACCAGCGCCAACAGGCCGATTATGTCATCGGCTTTGATGTCCACAATATCGGCGACCTCCGCAATTCCGGCATTGCCCGGGGCGCAATGTAGCGTGTCCACCAAAGGGGATTGCGCCATTTTCCACGCCAGCGCATGTTCACGACCACCGGATCCAATCAGAAGGCATTTCATATCAAGACTCGACAAGCTGTTATTTTGACAGCCTCATATGCGGGACGGGACCTCATCGCAATCTATCAAGGGCGTCTCATTCACATTTTCGTTTGCTCTTTCAGTCGTTTTGTCGCTTGTCGCAAGGCGTATGCGGCCTTATGGAGCGCCCATGTCAGGTCCCTCCGCTTCAAATCCCGTGCCGATTACGTCTAAGGCCCAGATGGTCGATTATCTGGCGTCCGGCGCAAAACCCAAATCAGACTGGCGAGTCGGGACAGAGCATGAGAAAATCGGCTTTTGTAACGCCAAAAAACTGCCCCTGCCTTATGATGGTCCTTGTTCGATAAAAGCTATGCTGGAAGGGCTGCAGCGATTTGACTGGGCACCAGTGTTCGAAGACGGTAATCTCATTGCGTTGAAACGTGACGGCGCGTCTGTTTCTCTAGAGCCGGGCGGGCAGTTAGAGTTGTCCGGTGCGCCGCTGGAACATATCCATCAAACATGCGCCGAAGTTTCCCGCCACATGCGAGAAGTGCGTGAAGTTGCAGACGAAATTGGTGCGGGTTTTCTGTCTCTCGGCTTTCGCCCCGACACGAAATTAGAAGACGTCCCCATCATGCCAAAGGGCCGCTATAAAATCATGCGCGACTATATGCAGAAAGTCGGCACGATGGGCCGTGAAATGATGTTCCGAACCTGCACGGTCCAAGCCAATCTAGATTTTGGGTCAGAAGAGGATATGGTGAAAAAATTCCGCGTCAGCTTGGCCTTACAACCCATTGCAACAGCGCTTTTTGCTAACTCACCTTTCACGGATGGGAAACTCAACGGCTATAAATCTTTCCGTTCGCGTATCTGGATGGACACGGATGCCGACCGGACAGGCATGTTGCCTTTCGTGTTTGAAGAGGGGTTTGGCTTTGAGCAATATGTTGATTACGCGCTGGGTGTGCCGATGTATTTCGTCTACCGCGACGGGGAATATCTAAACGCCGCGGGCAAAGATTTCCGCAAATACTTAACCGGCGACTTGGATGTCGTTCCCGGACAAGTGGCCACAATGCAGGATTTTGAAGATCATCTTTCAACGATTTTCCCGGAGGTGCGCCTGAAAAAATTCTTGGAAATGCGCGGCTGTGATACGGGGCATTGGGATGAACTTTGCGCCATGCCGGCTTTCTGGACAGGGCTGCTCTACGATCAGACGGCCTTGGATGCGGCTTGGGATATGGTCAAAGATTGGACTGAGGAAGAGCGTCAAAACTTGCGCGAAACGGTTCCGACATTGGGTCTGCAAACGCCGTTTAGAAACGGGACGATCAATGATCTGGCAAAACAGGCCTTGGAGATATCCAGAACAGGTTTGAATGCGCGCGGCAAAACGAATGCGCATGGTGAAAATGAGACCGTCTTCCTGCAAGATTTGGATGCGAAGGTCGCGGTGAAGAAATCCAATGCAGATTTACTGATTGAGAAATTTAAAGGCGAGTGGGATGGCGACATCATGCGCGCCTACACCGAATGTATCTTTTAGAACGTATCGGTTATTTCGATTGAAAGTCTACGGCCACGTTTGCGACGGGTGATTTCCTGTCTAGCAAGATCGCCGAGTCTGTTATCTTCAAATATAAATCGTTCTCGTCTGAATTCAAAATTTGCAAGGTTTTGCGCTCTTACGGTCCATTGCATTCCAAAAAGATCTTTATGGATCAAAGAAATCTCGAATTCGGGACGAATAAATTTATTTTGCAAGCGTTCGTCGATGCGGAATGTGTCGTCTTGACGTCCTTGCTCAATTTCGGTTTCGATCGCGAGGGGCGTCCCGTCAATATCCCAGCGGGCCTCGATTTCATAATCCCAGATTGTTTGGCGGCTGATCGGGCGGGTGCCGCCTGTGATGGGATCGGTTAGGCGGCTATCGGCCAGCAACCCTTCGGCTGTCAAGCGGAGGCCTTTTAAAGCATCGTCCAACACCCATGTCAGATTGGCTGAAATACCATATCGTTCCGCATTGGTTTGAAGGTTTCCCGGGCCTTGGACGGAGCTGGTTGTGCCGTCACCATTATCAACTTCAAAAACAAGCTGCTCAACGCGATCTTCAATGACGTCGTAAAAAAGGCGCGCGCGACCGGACAAGCCTTTCGGATTTTGGCGCTCAAGTTCTAACTCTGATTCCCAGACTTGTTCAGGCACAAGATTTTGACTGCCTTGATCGGCAGTCCCTTCTGACAAGGTTACAGTTGAGACGAAGTCTCCGAAATCGAGCTGACCGACGCTGCGTTCCAATTGTGCGCGAAGCGTCCAATCATTTAGTAAATCATATGAGGCTGAGATGAACCCTTTCGGACGGAAAAATTTTCTTGGCCCATCATCCCCCGTCACGACTTCCAGAACGGAATATTCTGCGCCAATCGAGGTTTGGAAATCGAGCCTGTCATTGGCCGACCAACTGCGGGATAAATTGACCTGCGCGCGGTCCTCTTCAACCCGAACATTATCCCGACTAGCCGCACCGCCGTTGACAGAAAACTCGGTGTCTGAATCAAGTAGGTTGAGGGCGCCCTCTAAGGAAAGCGCCCAGTCCGATGTCTCGCCCGTTTTCCACGTATATTCCGCCCGCGCGATATATTCTGTTTCCACATCACGCCGTAAAAAGAGCTGAGAGAAATTGCCCGGATTGCCGTCATCAAAGAGGAAGCGGCTCGTGAAATCGAAGTCTTGACGATTATGTAGCCCGATGAGTTTCAGCCGTCCGTTTCGTCCTAATCCTTCAAAGTCGAAACTGTAATCGCCGCTAATCTCATAGCTATCTCTATCATCGCCGTTTCGAGCTAGGGACGCGCCTGAGGACAGGGCATTGGTGCGGTCTTCAAAAAGCTCAGACACGCTGACATTTTCATTTCTGCGGGCAGCGGAGAGGTTCAGGTTACCAACATCACCGTTTTCGCGTGCTAAAGTGAGATTGAGGTTGATGCTGGGGCGATCCACCCAAAAGCCGATTTTCTCAATACGATCCTGCGTTACATTTCCATTGCCGTCAAAAAATGTCTCATCGCCGTCTTCTGAAAAAATGAAAGTGCTGGAATTCAAGCTGCCGACGACTTCAAGATTTCCGGTTTTGGCTGAGAAATTAATTCCGCTATCCCCTAATTGCGGTTGAGAGCCTTGCTCAAAACGCATGGCATAATCCCAACTGCCAGAAAATTCGCCGGTCTTTGCGATGATATTTGCGACTTGTCCGTTCAACCCCGGAATATCCAAGGTCGCGCCATCGACAATTTCAATGCGTTTGACGTTATCCGCTGGGATGCGCCGCAAAATATCATTTGCGCCTGAAGATTTGGAGGAGGGACGTCGCCCATTTATAAGGATGTTCAAGCTCGCTTGACCAAAACCGCGTTCGCCGCCTTCGCCGCCGCGAATCTCAAATCCCGGGATTTGCGCGACCATATCTGCGGCTGTTTGTGGAGCAAATTGCGCGAAATAATCCGGCGCATAAGTCTGGATGTCGCCCGAAGATTGATTCTCCGTCAGTCCATTTGATTCTTGTGCAAAGACAGAGATCGCAGACGCACCAAAAGCGGCTGACAAGAGTGCCGTCGACAGACATGAATTGAAAATGCGTTGTCCCACATGAACATCCTTCGAAAAGGCCCGAAAACTCGCCTTATATGAGGCCCCCTAATCCACCCAAAGTTTTATCTCAACCCATTACCTTGCAAATGCCCGAGAAAAAATAAGAAGTCAGGCACAGCGTTGCGCTGTCCGACGCAGTATGTAACAGCGATGATTAAGAAAAAGACGGTTCGTGGCGACGTCTTTTAAGAAACAAGTTTTATTGGGGGTTTTATGGCAGACATTCAGACTGCACCCAAACGGGATACACGATTCTTCGGTCATCCTGTTGGATTGGCGAATTTATTCGTGACAGAAATGTGGGAACGCATGAGCTATTACGGCATGCGCGGCCTCCTAGTATTGTTCATGACCGCCGCCATCGCCGAAGGCGGCCTCGCCATTGGCACAGCCACAGCG
>CAZBDT010000045.1:0-5812 GCA_964490745.1 uncultured Algimonas sp. | reverse complement strand
TCAGTTTATTTCATGGGGCTGCCGGGTGGTTGGATTTCAGACCGATTAATTGGGTCACAAAAAGCTGTCTGGTATGGCGGTATTGTGATTATGTGTGGTCATCTTGTCTTGGCTGTACCGGGTACGGCGACATTTTTTACCGGTCTGATCCTTGTTGTTTTGGGAACGGGGATGCTCAAACCCAATATTTCAGCATTGGTTGGGCAGCTTTACGATTCTGAAGATGAACGCCGTGATAGTGGGTATGCCCTGTATTACATGGGTATCAATATAGGCTCGATCATTGGCTATATGGTTTGTGGAGGCCTTGCTGAGAAAGTGGGTTGGCATGTTGGCTTTGGCGCTGCCGCTGTCGGAATGGCCTTTGGTTTGATCGTGTTTCACTTCACGAAATCAACGCTTAAAGGCGCTGGCGCTGCGCCTGCCTCTCCACTTTCGCCTTCAGCCCAGCGGATGAGTTGGATTGTTATCGCGGCTTTCCTCGCGATTTTGGCGGCGGTAACGTTTGCCTTGCTCAGCGGTGCGATGACGATTGATCCGATTGCGATTTCAAAACGTGTTACGGTTATCTTTATCGCTATTTTTATAGCCTATTTTGCCTATATTTTCTTCCTTGGGAAGCTTAGCAAAATCGAAAAGAAAGGCATGCTCGCCTTATTGCTGGTGTGTGTGGCGTCGACTTGTTTCTGGTCTGGCTTTGAACAAGCGGGTTCTTCTCTAAATATTTTCGGTCGTGATTTTGTAGATCGGAATATATTTGGTTGGGAGATGCCGACGACATGGCTGCAAAGCATCAACTCATGGTTCATTATTTTGCTGACGCCTTTCTTTGTCTATTTCTGGCTTTGGTTAGGACGTAAATGGGCAACACCCGCCTATGGAATTAAAATGGGTATTGGCCTGATTATTATGGGCCTAGGCTTTGTAGTTATGATCTATGCGGCCCGTGCTGCGGCGAATGGCAACGTCACGGTTTTCTGGTTGGTCCTGACATATTTTCTGCACACTGTCGGTGAGCTATGGCTCAGCCCAATTGCGCTTTCAGCCGTGAGTAAGCTTTCGCCCCAACGTTATATGGCACAATTGATGGGTCTTTTTGTTCTGACATACTCCATGGGCAATATCATAGCGGGCCTTCTGGCGGGTGGATTTGATCCGGAAAATGTAAGCGAAATGCCCTCTCTTTTCGTGATGATTTCCACATTCGTAATCGGGGTCGGGGCAGTCGTCTTACTCATTGGGATGTTTACCAAAGGATGGGAAAAAGAGGTGCAAGACGCGCAAGCTGTTGAGGCCTCTGGCTCTACACCTGCCTTTGAGTAATCCACTCCAATTAAGTCGAAAGAAAAAGCCCGCTCATCTGAGCGGGCTTTATTATTTTCAGAGCTATAGGGTTTTGTGCAATCGGTGCTTTGCTCCGTCAGAGAGAAAATACCGCTTCCACTCCTCCCATTGGTCGGAGCGGAGGTTTCGCGACCTACCGCTTCATCAACATGCCGAGAATGTCATCCATTGAGCTGCCATCACCGTCGGCGTCGAGCATTTTGCCGAGCATGCCGAGGCCTTGTTGATGAGCTGCGCTGGCTTGTTGTTGCATTTGCGCTTGCTGTCTGCGTGCCCCGCCGCCGAGAAGACCGCCCAGCAATCCGCCAAGGCCGCCTTTGGCTTGCGCGCCGCCTGTGAGCTGTTGCATCGCCATTTGCGCGATCATGCCTTGCAGACCGCCGCCGCCTGCGTCGTTAAACATGCCTGCCCCGCGGGTTTGTTTGCCGAGCGAGCCCATCGCCATCATGGCGACCATGGGCAGCATTTTCTTGAGAATGTCCGCGCCAACACCAGACTGCTCAGCCGCTCGACCTGCGACCGCGCGGGACACTTCTTTTGATCCAAATAGATGGCCCAAGATGCCATTGCCTTCATCGATCGCGTCTTGGCGCGAGAGATTGGCCGGATTGTCGAGATATTGATCGTGACTGCCATTTTGCAGTGCGCCGAGTAATCCGGCGAGCCCCTGCGGCGTCCCTGAATTTTGTTTGAGGCCCGTTGAGATTGCCGGAAGCAAAGCCGCAATTGCGCTTTGGCTTTGTTGCGCGTCCAATCCAAATTGGCTGCCAATTTGCTGCGGGGCTTGTCCGCCCGCCGCCTGCATGATCATTTCCATCATGTTCATACCCATATTCCCGCTCCTAATGCTGATGGTTTGTGAACATTATGTAGGAATTTTGTCGCAGGTGCGAGCAAGATTCTGTTTTTTGATGAATTCCGTTTAGATGCGGTTCATTTTTGAACTTGCTACATGGATGGGTCCAGCGTTCCGCCATATGTCTTTATCCGATTTATTCGGGGAATGACATAAGGTTTAAACCGCACTCCCGCCAACTGTCAGGTTTTCTACATAAAGACTGGGTTGGCCGACGCCGACGGGGACGCCTTGTCCAGCTTTACCGCAGACGCCGATACCGGGGTCGAGTTCCATATCATTTCCGACATGACGGATTTGGGTTAGGACCGTCGGGCCGTCCCCGATCAGTGTGACACCTTTTAAGGGTTCGCCGACTTTGCCGTTCTGAACGCGGTAGGCTTCCGTGCATTGGAAGACGAATTTGCCGCTGGTGATGTCGACTTGGCCGCCGCCAAAATTGGTCGCGTAAATCCCGTCTTTCAGCTCGGCCAGCATCTCGCCCGGATCGCGCTCACCGCCCAGCATGAATGTGTTGGTCATGCGTGGCATGATGGAATGGGCGAAACTTTCGCGACGCCCATTGCCTGTGGCCTCAACCCCCATTAGGCGCGCATTTTGGCGGTCTTGCATAAAGCCCACCAGAATACCGTCCTCAATGAGTGTTGTGCGGCTTGTTGGTGTACCTTCATCATCAATCGTTAGGCTGCCGCGTTTTCCGGCAATTGACCCGTCATCCACCACAGTCACACCGGGGGAGGCGACCCGCTCGCCCAACATCCCGGCAAATGCGGATGTGCCTTTGCGGATGAAATCCCCTTCAAGGCCATGGCCCATAGCTTCGTGGAGGAGGACGCCCGGCCAGCCCGGTCCCAGCACAACATCCATTTGTCCGGCGGGCGCAGGGACAGACTCTAAATTGACTTGCGCTTGGCGCAGGGCGTCTTGGGCGAGAGGTTTCCAAAATTCCGGCTGGATATACCCATCATAGGCTTCGCGCCCGCCAGCCCCGGCAAATCCGGTTTCGCGGCGTCCATTTTTTTCTGCCGTAATCATTATATTGAGGCGGACAAGGGGACGCACATCATCATAGCGTTCACCGCCCGCGCGTAAAATTGCAATGGCGCGGCGATTGGCACTCATGGAGGCGGTGACTTGGACGACTTGTGGGTCCAATGCGCGGCAATAAGCATTGATTTCCTGCAGCAGTTCGACTTTCACGCCAAAGCCCGGAGAGGCGACAGGATCAATATCGGGATAAAGGGCCGTATTTGTGCGGCGCGGCGGGGCGGATGTGGTCCCGTCATAGCCTTGTTTGGACAAGCTGACCGCCCCGGCAGCGCGAGAGAGCGCGCCGGGCGATAATTCCGTGGATTGTGCGAAACCTGATGTTTCGCCCGCAACACAGCGCAGGCCAAATCCACGCGATGTGTCGAAATTCGCTGTTTTCAAACGCCCATCATCAAATGTCAGCGATTCGGAGGCGGAACGCTCGACAAACAGCTCGCCATCGTCGGCCCCGCGCAAAGCCTCATCCAGCTCGGCTTGGGCTGTTTGCGCGTCCAGCGCACTGTCATCAAATACAAAATCGGTCATAGGAGCTTTCGTTAAGCGTAAATTCGTCTGATTTTTAAGCGTATAACCCTTTATCTAAGGGCTCTCTCGGGATAGACAACCGCGGAAATGCGACAATTGGCGCTGGAATCCTTACGGGACTTTTAAGCGTTTGGCGCATATATGCTTGAAAAGGCTGCGAAGCGAGACTTCTCAGTACCACATCCAAGAGGAAGACATGCGGTCTAAAAACACAATCATCGCACTTGTTGTTGCGATCACACTGGCGGTCATCTGCTATATCGTACTCGCCTTTGTCGGTATTAGCGGCGAACGCGGAATGGGTGTTCCGGCACCGAACGGCTTCTATCTTCAAGATGCGGCGACGCCTGTCATGGAAGATCTGACAAGAGTTTATAATCTTGTCAGCTATATCATTGCCGGGATTGTGGCCTTTGTCTTGGGTCTAATGGCTTACATCATGATCCGCTTCCGCGAAAAAGCGAATCCTGTTCCGTCCAAGACCTCTCATCATGTTGGTCTTGAAGTGGCTTGGACAATTATTCCGGTCTTGATCCTTGTCATCATTGCGGTCCCGTCCATGCAACTGCTTTACAAGCAAGACGTCATCAAAGACACGGAAGTGACAGTTAAAGCTGTTGGTAATACGTGGAACTGGGCTTACACTTATCCTGATCACGAGAATGTCGAGGAGATAATCTCCAACCCATTAGATGAGACGCAATCAAAAGAAGCGGGTAAGCCTTACTTGCTAGCAACAGATGCGGCCATGGTCGTGCCGGTTGATACAAATGTAAAAGTTCTGGTCACGTCTGTTAATAATATGCACAGCTGGACCGTGCCGAGCTTCGGTATCAAAATGGATGCTGTTCCGGGCATTATTAATGAAACATGGTTCCGCGCAAACCGCACAGGAACTTTCTACGGACAATGTTCTGAAATTTGCGGCATCAAACATTATTATATGCCGATTGAAGTCGAAGTTGTGACAAAAGATGAATATGCACGTTGGATTGCCAATGGCGGGTCTTTCACAACGTCAGTCGCAGACAATAACCAAAACAATCCGACAATGGGCGGCGGTCAAACCGCGGCTCAGAAATAGGAGACGAAACTCATGGTAGCTCTTCCCGGCGAAAACACGCCCGTCAAACCTTCTTCCTATGATGATGACGGAAAGCCAGGCTTCTTTGCACGTTGGTTCTATTCAACGAACCATAAAGACATTGGAACGCTTTATCTGATTTTCGGTATTATTTCCGGTTTGATCGGTGGTTTCCTGTCTTTCATGATGCGGATGGAATTGGCCGAGCCCGGCATTCAATTCTTCACCAATGAGCATCAATATCTCGTCTATGTGACGATGCATGGCCTGATCATGATCTTCTTTATGGTGATGCCAGCACTTATCGGTGGTTTCGGGAACTGGTTTGTTCCAATTATGGTGGGGGCGCCGGATATGGCTTTCCCACGGATGAATAATCTCTCTTTCTGGCTCTTGCCGACTGCTTTGATCTGTTTGTTGCTCAGTTTTGTGGTGCCGGGCAATGCCAATGGCAATGGATTTGGGGGGAGTTGGGTGATGTATCCACCGCTCTCGACGACCGGACATCCCGGACCCGCCTTTGATTTCATTATTATTGGTCTTTTGGCAGCCGGTTTCTCTTCTATCTTTGGTGCGATTAACTTTATTACGACAATTTTGAACATGCGTGCGCCTGGCATGACCTTGCACAAAATGCCACTTTTCGCGTGGTCAGTTCTTGTGACGGCCTTCTTGCTCCTCCTTGCGCTTCCGGTGCTGGCGGCGGCTCTCTTCATGTTGTTCACGGACCGGATTGCGGGCGGGACAGGCTTCTTTGATCCCTCCCGTGGTGGTGATCCGCAAATGTTCCAGCATTTGTTCTGGTTCTTTGGTCACCCTGAAGTTTACATCATGATCTTGCCAGCCTTTGGTATTGTGTCTCACATCATCTCAACATTCTCACGTAAGCCTATCTTTGGTTACCTCGGCATGGCTTATGCAATGGTTGCGATTGGCGTCGTTGGCTTCGTTGT
>CAZBDT010000044.1:0-16413 GCA_964490745.1 uncultured Algimonas sp. | reverse complement strand
TCGACACCGTGTTTCTCAAGTGCCCCCATCTGCTCCAGCGCCAAAGCCGTGTTCAGCGCTGTCTGTCCGCCCATGGTCGGCAAAAGCGCATCCGGCTTTTCAATCGCGATAATTTTTTCAACGATTTCAGGCGTAATCGGTTCAATGTAAGTGGCGTCCGCCATACCCGGATCGGTCATAATCGTCGCCGGGTTCGAATTGACGAGAATGACGCGGTAGCCTTCCTCGCGCAGCGCCTTACAGGCCTGCACCCCTGAATAATCGAACTCACAGGCCTGACCGATAATAATCGGACCCGCGCCGATAATCAGGATGGAATTGATGTCGGTACGTTTAGGCATGGATTCGACTCTATTTATCGCGGTAAAAGCAAATTGCCTCGCCATAATGAAGCACACCAATTGGTGCAAGACGTCACGTGCCTAAACTGTGTGATTTATGAGGGCAGACCCTGATTTATACATAATGACCTGGCGCAAATCTCTATTTCGGCTTGGCGATCAGCGCTCCAAGCGTTAGTCTGAGCGAGAAATAAGAGGTTCGCGCATGGTATATCGCAGGCAATATGGGTCCAGACGCCCCGTCCGACGCACACAGAGAGGCATGAGCCAGTTCGGAGGCGGACGATCACTGCGTCGTCGCGGCGGGTTTCGATGGCAAATCATGTTACTCTTCGCTGTCGGGGCCGCAGTTTATTATTTCATGAACCAAGAAACAGTCCCGCTGACGGGCCGGAGTCAATTGCGGACGATGGAGCCTGCGCAGGAAATGGCGCTTGGGCTGCAATCTTACCAACAAATTCTCAGCGACTCGCGCGTTGTGTCTGCAAATGAACCCGTTGTTCAAGCCGTTCGCGGAATCGGTGATCGTCTGGCAAAAACAGCGGATCAAATGTTAGTTGCTGAAACAGGAAAACCGTCTGGCTTTGACTGGACTGTCAACGTCATTGATAGCGAGCAAGCCAATGCCTTTGCGCTACCGGGGGGCTATTCTGCCGTCTATACTGGGCTGATCCCCATTGCGGAAAATGAAAATGGTCTTGCCGTCATTATGGGTCACGAAATTGCACATGCACTTGCCCATCACGGCGCGGAACGCATGGCCCAACAAAATATGCAACGTATTGTGGGGGCAGGCGTCTCTTTGGGCGCAGGCGGTATGGACGTCGGCGCACAACGGGCCGTTATGGGTGTTTTCGGTGGGATTAGCCAATATGGCTATGCCCTGCCCTTTTCTCGCAAGCATGAAAGCGAAGCTGATTATATAGGCCTCGTCCTTGTTGCACGCGCCTGTTATGATCCACGCGAAGCTCCTCGATTATGGGAACGCATGGGCGCCAATGCCGGCGCAACACCGCCAGAATTTCAATCAACCCATCCCAGCCCCGAGACACGCGTGTCCGATTTCCAGCGCTGGATGCCGGAAGCGATTGAAATCTATAACCAGAATTGCCCAACCAAAATATCGATGCGTTAGACATAGTAGAGCCTATCTTGATAAATCATGATGTAGCTTTATGTTTGATTTAGAGGTGTATTTTTATGGCATTGCAGCGCGAGAAATTTTCTACACAAATGGACTCAAAGCTACTGGCCGATCTTAGGCGAGTAGCGAAAGCTGAAGGCCGTCAAGTTCAGTCTCTTTTTGAAGAGGCTGTGGAAACGCTTTTGCAAACGAGAGATAAGCTTCGCCCAAGCCCAGACGTCATAAATAAAGCGGAAGCTATTATGAATGAACATAGCGACGCTTTAGAATATTTAGCCAAATGATCAGCCGCTACCTCACGGTTGCGGATATCATTGCTATTCATGACCTACAAATTGAACGCTTTGGAGGCGCAGACGTATTGCGCGATCTCGGTGCCCTAGAGTCAGCACTACATCGCCCTCAAAGCGGATATTATAAGGATATCATTCAAGAAGCCGCCGAACTTTGGGAGAGTCTCTCGCAAAATCATCCATTTATTGACGGCAATAAAAGAACAGCATTTGTTTCGACATTTATCTTTCTCTCCTTAAACAACATCGAAGTATTAGCTTCGGGACATAAAAGTCTCGAATTCGTAATAGATTGCTATGAAAACGCGAAAGCGAATTATGAAACATTCGAGGACTGGCTCCGCTCAAACACTAAGGCTGCCCAATGACTGATCTTGTTCTCGTCACCGGGTTATCCGGCTTTATCGCTAGCCATGTTGCGGCAGGTCTATTGAAACAAGGCTATGCTGTGCGCGGAACAGTACGCAATAAAGTAAAAGGCGAACGTGTAGTCGAGACACTGGCGGGCAATGGGGTAGACACATCCAATCTTGAACTCTTTGAAGCAGATTTGGGGAAAGATGCGGGCTGGAAAGACGCCGTCAAAGAGTGCCGTTTTGTGCAGCATATCGCCTCGCCTTTTCCGCTCGAAGCCCCCGCAAATCGGGAAGCGCTTGTCGCAGATGCACGCGGCGGCGCTATGCGGGTCGTTGAGCAAGCCCTCGGCGCAGGCGCGGAACGCGTTATTATGACATCCTCTATGGTCGCCATGATGGGACAAGCCGGTCGCGGAGATCATATGTTGGTCAAAGAGAGCGATTGGTCCGATCCGAACTGGCGTCCTCTTACAGCTTATCCCGTTTCAAAAACCCGTGCCGAGCGCGCGATTTGGGATTACGCCAATGCGCAAAATGTCAAAGACCGCGTGACAACAATCTGCCCGGGCCTCGTCTTCGGACCAGATACATATAAGAATGGCGGCGCATCGCTTGAGATTATTAAAGGCTTATTTAGCGGGCAGTTTCCCATGATGCCCCGCATTGCCTACCCCATTATAGATGTGCGGGATTGTGCATCTCTGCATATAAAGGCGATGACAGCTGAGGCCGCTGGTGGACGTCGATTGATCGCCGCGTCCAATACGCTTTGGATTTCCGATATCGCGAAACTCCTGAAAGACGCCTACCCCAATGCCAAACTTCCTAGCCAAGAGATGGCAAATTGGATTGTCAAGATTGTTGGGATTTTCGACCAATCCGTGAAAAGCATCGTGCCGGATGTCGGAACTTTCCACGAAGCAGATGCCAGCTATGTCACAAATTTGACTGGCGTGATGCCCCGCCCTGCCAAAGATGCAGTACTAGCTTCGGCACAGAGCTTGATAGAGAGCGGGCAAATTCGTCTGGACTAAGCCGCTTTTACGGCATCCGCAAATCGGTCGAAGAGATAAAAACTATCTTGCGGTCCGGGACTGGCTTCCGGGTGATGTTGGACAGAAAAGACGGGTTTACCTTTGAGGCGAATACCGCAATTCGTCCCATCAAACAGGCTGACATGGGTTTCTTCGACAGTTTCAGGTAGGCTTTCGCTGTCGACGGCAAAGCCGTGGTTCATAGAGACGATCTCGACTTTTTCCGTAGTATGATCTTTCACGGGATGGTTTGCACCGTGATGTCCCTGCTCCATTTTAACAGTCTTGGCTCCTAGAGCGAGCGCGAGCATTTGATGGCCTAAACAAATTCCGAGCATGGGCATATCGGCCTCTACCAAAGCCCGAATTGCTGGGATCGCATAGTCGCCAGTCGCGGCCGGATCACCCGGGCCATTGGACAAAACAACGCCGTCCGGCTTCAAGGCCAATATATCCTGCGCGGATGTTTTCGCGGGCACAACTGTGACTGCCAGACCTGAACTTATGAGGTTGCGCATGATGTTCCGCTTTACCCCATAGTCGATCAGTACGACGCGCTTAACGTTTTCAATATCTTTATATCCGCCCGGTAATTCCCAACGCGCTTGCGTCCAATCAAATTGTTCTTCTGACGCAACATCTTTCGCAAGATCAGCCCCCACAAGACCCGCCCAATTTGCGGCTTGTTTCACAAGCGCGGGAATATCGAACTCCCCGGATGGCTCATGTGCAATCACGCCATTAGGCATACCATTATCGCGAATAAAGGCTGTTAAAGCGCGCGTATCGACACCGGACAAACCAATGATTTTTCGTGCAGCCAGCCAATCCCCCAACTCTGTATCGGAGCGCCAATTAGAAGCTGGGGTCACGGCAGCTCTAAAAATGCCACCAACTGCGGCTGTCTCAGCGCGGGGATTCCCAGCTTCTTCATCCTCAACATTCGTTCCGGTATTGCCGATATGGGGAAATGTAAAACAGACGATTTGCGCCGCATAGGACGGGTCGGTCAAGATTTCCTGATATCCTGTCATCGCAGTGTTGAAACAGACTTCCCCGACGGCGGAACCAACATGACCAATCCCATCACCATAGAAAACTTCACCATTGGCAAGAACAAGCGCAGCGGTGGGCGTACGGGTCGGCTGAAAAGGCGTCATAGCGGTAGTCCAGTTGTCAAGCAGGCAAACTGTCGGAGCTTTTATAGCCCGCGTCGCGATTGGCAAGGGCGCAAAGCGGAATGAGGTTCAAAAATACATATCGCCTCTGCAAAATGAATGGCGGGCTTGGCAAGTCTGCTAGAGAAGACTATGTAGGGCAGCTTGAAGAACACGGATTGGGGCTTCCGTAGGTTATGAGATCGTGAGAACTATGTCCGATGCTGACAAATTACGCACACGTATAACTGAGGCGACCAAAGCGGCGATGAAGGAAAAAGACACTTTGCGTGTGTCTACACTTCGCCTTGTGTCTGCGGCCGTGAAAGACCGCGATATCGCAGCCCGCGCCGAGGATCGCTGTGAAGGTATTGACGAGGCAGAAATTCTCTCTCTTCTGTCCAAAATGGTCAAACAGCGAAAAGAAAGCGCCCAAACCTATGAAGAAAATGGTCGCCCTGAATTAGCGGAACGTGAGCGTGAAGAAATTGATATTATTCAAGAATTTATGCCACAGCCTTTATCAGAAGACGAAATGAAGACCATTATTGCGGGGCTTGTCGAAGAGTCTGGTGCGACTTGCTTAAAAGATATGGGCAAGATCATGGGACAGCTGAAAGCATCCTATGCGGGCCGTGTTGACATGGGCAAAGCGGGCGCGGTGGTAAAAGCCCATCTTTGTAATTGATGAATTAGGCAAGAAACCTGTCCAAACGATCCATCGCAGCGTCCAGTTCTGAAGTGGCTGCGGCGTAACTTAACCGAATATGTCCGGGGGCATAAAATGCGCTGCCCGGGACAGCCGCGAGGCCTGTGTCTTCCAAGAGCTGTAGCGCAAAAGACGCGTCATCATCCGTAATATTTGAAATATCTGCAAAGGCGTAAAAAGCGCCGGGTGGTGTTAAGCAGGAAACGCCCGACATATCATTTAGTCTTGAGACGATTCGGTTTCGTCGTCCTTCATAGGTGCGACGCCAGTCGTCTAAGAAAGATTGGTCGCCATTTAAGGCCGCCACAGCTGCCCATTGGCTCACACTCGCCGGGTTGGATGTCGTCTGGCCCATATATTTGCGCATCGCGGCGATAAGCCAACTCGGCCCACCCGCATATCCGATTCGCCAGCCCGTCATCGCATAGGCTTTCGACACGCCATTCATCGTCAGCGTCCGATCAAATAAATCAGGCGCGACCTGCGCAATCGTCGAAAATGAAAAATCATCATAAACCAGATGCTCATATATATCATCTGTGAGGATCAATATGTGTGGATGCGCCCGCAACACTTCTGTCAATGCTGATAACTCATCCGCCGTGTAAGCGGCACCTGTTGGATTAGATGGAGAATTTAGCATCAACCATTTGGTCTTAGGCGTAATCGCGGCCGCTAAAGCACCTGCAGTCAGTTTAAACCCAGTGTCAGACCCGCAGGGAACAACAACCGGAACTCCGCCGCAAAGCTTGACCATGTCAGGATAGCTGACCCAACACGGGGCCGGAATAATTACTTCATCACCCGCGCCGACTGTCACTGCAAATGCATTAAATATGACAGGCTTACCGCCAGGCGAAACATTGATTTGATCCGCTGTATATTCCAGCTGATTATCTCGAGAGAATTTTTGAATAATCGCATCTTTCAATTCGGGTATTCCGTCAACGGCTGTGTAGCGTGTCTTTCCGGAATTCATCGCCTCTATGGCCGCGTCGCGAATATGTTGAGGCGTGTCAAAATCAGGTTCTCCCGCGGATAGAGAAATTACGTCTCTACCTCTTGCACGCATATCCCGCGCAGTTTGCGTAATAGCCATCGTCGCGGATGTCCCGATTGTCGTAATCCGGTTTGAAAGTCTTGCGTCAGTCATGAGAAGGGCATAGGCGCGAGGAAACCTATGGGAAAGCCTGTAATCATGTCTGTACGGGAATTTTGTGTATTAATGCTGGTCTGCCTGATTTGGGGCCTGCATTTTACCGTCATGAAATACACCATCGTCGATATGGGAGTGCCGCCCTTATTTTACGCGGCACTCAGAATTTCATGTCTCGGCCTGATCCTCCTCCCTTTTCTGAAATGGCACAAGGGACAGATGAAAGCGGTCTTGATTGGTGGTTTGGGGTTTGGGGCGCTGAATTACGCTTTCATGTTTCCAGCTATGCAATTGACGACAGCCAGCGCGGCCGCCGTCGCGATCGAGCTTTACATGCCCTTTTCGATCATTCTCTCCGTTCTCATTCTCGGCGAACGGATTGGCATTTGGCGAACGACCGGCGCAGCCTTAGCCTTTATCGGCGTGGTTCTCATTGGTCTTGGTACTCCTTCAGAAGCGGCAGGGTCAGGCTTTGCGCTTGGGATTGCCTTAATGGCCTGCGGCGCTATGTCGGAAGCCGTTGGAGCCATTAGCGTGAAATCCGTCAAATCCGTCAACCCCGTTCAGCTCCTCGCTTGGTTTGGTGTTGTGGGCTCTGTTGTTTTATGGCCACTGAGCCTGATCTTGGAAGACGGCCAAATGTCCGCATTTGCCCCGGAAACACGGGTGAATTTCGGCTTGGCTCTCATTTATTCCACGCTACTCGTCAGCCTTGTCGCGCATGGGTCTTATTATTGGCTGTTGCAGAGACTCCCAATCCATACCGTCGCCCCATCCGGATTAATGACCACAGTGATTGGCGTGGCTGCAGGTGTCGTTATCTTAAAGGAAGCTCCCACACCTATTTTATTCATCGGCGCGCTTATCACCTTAACAGGCATTTCCATCATTCTCTGGCGCAATAAACGACAGTCCGAGAAGGCCCCAAAAGCAAAAGTCACGGAGATTTCATAGAGTTGTCATTATCTCACCACAGTTCGCAGTGATAGAAACACTCAAAACAATAATAAGGTGACTGATATGACACAGGATTTGAGATTTGAAAAAACGGTACTGATAAGCACAGCCTTGATGGCGGCTTTCTTAGTCCTCGCGAAAGGAATGCTTTAAAGACCACGAATTTACCCACGCCTGACTGAAAATTAAGGCGGTTTCGCGCCTCTTCATCTTGGCGTCATGGACAAACCATCATAGGCTTAAGCTCTAACGGCGAGAAGAGTGGCCATAAGTGCAGTCCACGGGACCTAGAGATGCGAGCTTTTCGCCCTATCACGATGAAGATCGTCTTTCTGACTTTCTTGAGGATGATGCACAGCGATATTCGGCGAATGCCGCAATTGTATTTCTGGTCCATGTCGGGCTCGTCCTGGCTATGTCAGGCAGCTTTATCGTTCCCGATTTAAAGCCCCCAGCCCCACCCGAAGCCGTCACGGTTGAGATCGTCACCTTTGAACCACAAAGTGAGCTAGACCCCGAACCTGCACCAGTCATTATTGAGCCTATAGCGGCACCGCCGCCGCCCGCACCTGTTCCTAAACCACGCCCTCAACCGACCCCAAGACCAGAACCCACACCACCGCCTGTTCAGCCCGAACCGGAACCTATTCCAGAGCCGGAGCCAATTCCTGAATCTGAACCTATTGTTGAGCCTGAACCTGTTATCACACCGCCTCCTGTTCCGGAAATTCTAACGCAACCCGAACCTATAGAGCCAGACCCTCTGCCTGTGATTGAGCCCTTACCGGAGCCCGTTATTGAGCCTCTGCCTGAACCTGCGCCAGATCCAATTTCTGAACCCGAACCAATCATCGAAATTTTCGAACCGCTACCTGAACCGCTTCCAATCGAGCAACCTCAGCCCCCGATTGAAACCATCGAGCCGATCGTCGAGCCTGAGCCTATCATTGAATTTATTGAACCCGAACCAGAGCCGGAACCTCTAGCTGAACCCATCTTTATTGAGCCGGACGTGCCCGCAACGCCCGGCGTTATTGACGCAGAGCCACTCATTGAGCCTATAGACCCTGAGCCTTTGCCGCCGGAAATCATTCTGGAACCGGTACCTGAACCCTTACCGGAGCCTGAGCCCGTTCCGCTGCCCGAAGTTGAGCCAGAGCCCCTACCGGAACCTGATCTTGTCATTACCGCACCGACAGTTCTGGCGTCTCCGGATGCGCCGGAAAGCCGGGAAGAGGAAATCCGGGCCGTTCCGCAAGAACAAAGCGATCCCTTTATGGACCTCATCAAACGGGACCGAAACTCATCACTGCAAGACCCCATCGTCACGCCACCAGCCGGGGGCGGGAATGAAGGCCCGATCAGTCAGGGCGGGTCCGTGACAGCGCCGCCCGGTGGCGGTACACAAATCGGGCGCACCAATCCGGGCGCAGGCGGCTGGACCTTAGCGCCGCAACCCACAGGACCGGGTAAGGCCTATGAGGGTATAAATTTGGATATTCGATGCCGGGAAGAAGGCCGAACCCATGCCGACTGTCCGGAATACATCAAAAAATTCCGAGGACGTGACCGAAGCGGACGCGAGAGCTTTGACGGTATGGCGGGAACAGGATCGGATCGAGGTGAGCGTATTTCAGCGTCTAGAACAATGCCGACGCGGAGTCAGCTGGGTCTCAACATCGGCGACCCCTCTGTGAATAGCGGGGGACCCTCAACAAATGCTTTGGATTTTCAGGATACGAATTTCGACCGAGAGTTTTTGAATATTCCGCTCAATAATGAGGCTCAGGGACCTGGCTTGATTGATAGAATTACACCTTCCGGACCAACAAATACTGACACAAATTGGACACTGAAAACGCCGCCGACAGAGACAGAAGCCGACACATCATTAGATTGGGTTTTAGATAAAAAGCCTCAGGAATAATGGCGATTAAGACTCAACCATCTGTGCAAGCCCGCTTACAGCTTGCTCTAAGGCTTTTTGAGTCATTGATTTTTGACGGATAGATGCGATCCGGCCTAAATAGGGAAAGCCGTCTAAATCACGTTTGGCTTCGATCAGAAAGTTTGTTCCGCTTTCAGCTTCACTTAACGCAAGAAAGATTGTCTGCTCGCCTAAAGGCCCGACCGTTTTAACAACAACAAATTGACCGGGTTCCGTTTGCATAATTTCCAATGAGCCGAACCTTTCACCCGCTTGCCAAGCCGCAGTTTGCCCCGTTTCCATATCAGCACCACCAAAAACCCATTGGCTGTCCGGACCACCAACGCCGCTCCATTCCGGGTAAGAGCGGAGGTCTGAGAGTAACTCATAAACGCTCAGCACGTCGCTATCTAAAACAGTACTGGCATCAACGCGTTGCTGAGCCGGCATAAATGCGCCCGCGATACACACGCCAACAAAAACAAAAAGCGTGAACCCAATCATTCGAAATAGCCATTTCATAGTTGGAACCCTATAGCTTCCGTTCAGGATTCGCTATTAAAAACGGATTGCGACGTGGCTCTCGGCCAAACATAGATATGTATAGGAACCTTATATGCCTTCTCATCTTATTTTTGCCGAAACTGACCCGTCAACAATGGTCGAATTTGGAGGGCTGGCCATGTCGGGCCTCTCTCTCTTAGGCTCGCTATTCTTATTTATTGTCGGATTAGCCGTTCTGGCGGCCCTCATCATGTTTGTCATTGATATCACCCAGACGAAATCTGCGGTCCGTCGGAACTATCCGGTCATCGGGCGGTTTCGTACGGTCTTTTCCCATTTAGGTGAATTTTTCCGTCAATATTTTTTCGCATTAGACCGAGAAGAAATGCCGTTTAACAGGGCAGAACGCCAATGGGTCGATCATGTCAGTGCAGATGGTAGCGATGTCGTACCTTTTGGATCGACAAAAGTTCTAGCGCCCGGCACACCCGTTTTTGCAAATGGCCTGTTCCCGAAATTAGAAGATGATATGCCGCCCAAGCCTGATTTTATCATCGGACCCCAAACGCGCAAACCCTATATGCCGGGATCATTATTCAATATTTCGGCTATGAGTTATGGCAGTCTGTCAAAGCCCGCCATTCAAGCGCTCTCCCATGGGGCCGCGCTTTCAAAATCCTATTTAAACACGGGCGAAGGAGGCGTCTCGCCTTACCATCTCGAAGGCGGTTGCGATATCGTATATCAATTAGGGACTGCCAAGTTCGGCGCGCGTAATTCCGATGCAACTTTAAACGAAGACAAATTACGCAAAGTTTGTGAAAATCCGCATATCCGTATGATGGAAATCAAACTCTCCCAAGGCGCAAAACCAGGAAAAGGTGGTATCTTACCCGGAAAAAAAGTCACGGCTGAGATCGCTGAAATTCGCGGTATTGAAGAAGGCAAAAGTGCCCTTTCACCCAATCGCCATGTTGATGCTGGAACATCTGAAGAATTGCTCGATTTAATCCATCAGGTTCGTGAGGTCTCCGGCCTGCCGACAGGTATCAAACTTTGTGTTGGCCAAGTCGGACCCTTAATTGATTTTATGGAAGCGATCAAAGCCCGCGGTGATCAGTCGGCGCCTGATTATATTGCCGTTGACGGAGGAGACGGCGGAACGGGCGCTGCGCCCTTGCCGCTTATCGACAATACGGGCCTAACGATTAGGGAGAGTCTCCCTCTGATGGATGATCTGTTGCGCGAATACGGACTGCGCGAGCGTGTCAAAATTATCGCGTCTGGGAAACTCATCACATCGGCTGACGTCGCATGGGCCTTTTGCGCAGGGGCTGATTTGGTCAATAATGCCCGCGGTTTCATGTTTGCATTGGGCTGTATTCAAGCTTTGAAATGCGACAAGAACACATGCCCAACGGGCATCACGACGCATAATCCCCGCTTACAAAAAGGTTTGGATCCGGCAAATAAAGCCGTACGCGTTCATAACTATATAAAAACGATCATCAAAGAAGTTGAGATTATTGCCCATGCCTGCGGCGTTGACGAACCTCGCGAAATGCAACGCGAACATTTATTGATCGTGCAAGCTTCGGGGCGTTCAAAACCCTTTGATCAAGTCTGGGATAAATCGCGCTATCGCTAGTGTAAACTAGGCGTATTTCTCACCCAAATAGACACGACGTACATCCGGGTTCGCCCGGATTTCATCAGGTGTGCCCTCAAACAAAGCTTCGCCTTGGAAGAGGATCGATGCACGATCGACAATATCTAATGTTTCGCGAACCCTGTGATCCGTAATCAAAATTCCGATCCCGCGTTTCTTCAAATATAAGACAAGTTCAGAAATATCCGCAATTGCAATGGGGTCGATCCCTGTGAACGGCTCATCCAGCAGAATGAAGCTCGGACGACTGGCCAAGGCGCGCGCGATCTCGACACGACGTCTTTCACCACCTGATAATGCCAGAGCGGGTGATTTTCGAATATGCCCAATGTTCAGCTCATCCAACAGTGCAGAGACATTATCATCCCATTTGCTGCGGTCTTTCTCGGTCAGTTGCACAACGGCTTTGATATTCTCTTCAACGGTCAAACCACGAAAAATTGACTGCTCCTGCGGTAAATAACCGACACCCAATCGCGCGCGTTGATACATGGGTAGTTTTGTGATGTCTTGACCATCCAAGGAGATTGAACCGCGATCAGCTTCGATCAAACCCATAATCATGTAAAAGCTAGTCGTCTTGCCCGCGCCGTTCGGTCCCATGAGCGCAACCACTTCGCCGCGTTGAACCGTCAGTGTGATATCTTTAACGACGACGCGACCACGGTAAGCTTTACCAATATTATTGGCCGCCAGACCTGTTGCGGGCGGTGTTATGATTTTAGACTGCGCCATTGGATCAGCTTCAGCCATTAGTTTGTGCCTTGGGCGGAGTCTGTTGAACGAATGAGAATGGACACACGACGCCCCTTTGCACATTTCCGTCCTTCACACTCGCCTGCGACTTTGGCCTGTCGTGTTTGCAGATTATAAATTAGTTTCTCGCCTGTCACAACGCTATCATCTTGAAGTAAGACAACATCTCCTGTGACAACGAAATTTTCATCCGCCTTTGTGTAAACACCTTCATCACCACGCACCTCTTGATCCGGCGTGATATAGTAAAAATTTCCTGTCGCCACCATTCTATTGAAATTGTTTGATGCGATCAGTCCGTTGCCTGCACCTTCTGTGTATATTAGAACTTTATCCGCCAGAAGTCGGGCATCGCCTTGCCTAATATCGACTTGGCCAATCAGTGTAATAACGCCATTTTCTGTAGAAGCATCATCTGCATCAAGGATCGTCGGCGCTGAGCTATCCGTCGAAAATTGAGCGTGGGATACTGACGGAAATGCCATGAGCAAAATTGCAGTTAATAAGGTGGAGAGACTACGCTTCATTTGAACATCCTAATTACCGCTTCCCGGAATAACAATACGGGTACGTCCGTTTCCATTACATCCCGGACCTGAACAATCTCCAGAAAACTGAATTTTACCAGTTATCGTATTATACGTCATTTTCTCCGCCTCAACCTGATTTCCACCCGGTTGAATAACGACAACGTCTCCTGTGACCGTCATAATATTTTTGTCACGCTCGTAAATACCTTGACGGCCACGGATATCATTTTCGGCTGTTAGATAGCGGAAATCACCAGTGGCAACGATACGGCGCACGGCCCCTAACTTCACGCTCCCTGTATCTTCACCACGCTTTTCTTGGACACGAAAAATATCCATTTGGTCTGATGTAATCGTTGCGCCATCTTGCACGACCCGCACATTTCCCAGCAGATCCGTTGTATCCCCTTTATATATACCCTTATCGGCGTTGATATTGATGGGTCCGTCTCCCCCGAATCCAAAAGAACTATCATCGCTTGACGCAGAGGCTTCGTTTACGAGATCCGCTGTCATACCGTCTTTAAAAATAAATGTGCGGTAGGCATCTTCAATCGCATAAGTTTGACCTGTCACGGTCCCAAATTCGCCAACACATTCTATCGGCTTATCGCCCTCAATACGTTTCTCGACATTGAAAATACGGGCGTGAGTTGTATCGCAACTATTACCATCATCCGTTTCCAGATTGACATCCGTTTCCAAGACCAGAATTTTAGACATATCATTATATGACCCTGATTGAGCTATTACGGTGCTCGTCTCGACACCTTCATCCCGGATGAATTCCAGAACAGGATTGTCTAAGAGAACTGTGTCAAGATCACTCCGCCTCCGTACCGCCGTGTCCGCAATCAGATAAAACGGAAGACCATCCCCGGTACGTCCCGAATAGCGTGGATTGACCATTCTAACGCTCTCAGATGGATCATTAACGGGCTCAAATCCGCTCTGATCAGACATAAATTGCCAAATCAACACACCAACGATCGCAACAGATAAGGCCATCAGAACATATCGCAGAACCTTAATCCGTCGCGTATGTGCCAGGGCGGCTTCGAGTGTGAGAGCACGCTTTGGCTCCCAAAGACCAAGGTCTTCAGATATACGGCGTTCGCCTGTCGTGGTTATGGTTGCAGTGGCAGACATATCTTTGATTAGCTATAGCGGGCCATCAATGTGAGGGCGACTGCTAATTTTCAGGTCTAACGATTTCGTAATGCGCCCGGAAACCATGATTTAATCCTTACGGCGCATGCGATGTGAGAAGATATCAACGTCATCCCAACCCTCCAGGTCTAGCTGCGCGCGTGTTGGCAAAAACGCAAAACACCCTTGCGCCATCTCCCAGCGATTTTCGCGCATCAACCGACCTGATAGAATTGTTTTGAGCTGGTGGAGGTAAAGCACATCAGAGGCTGCATAATTCAGCTGCGCCTCCGTTAGCTCATCCGCCGCCCAGTCTGAAGATTGTTGTTGCTTGGACAAGTCCACATTGATGAGTTCTTTCGTCAAATCCTTAAGTCCGTGGCGATCTGTATAGGTTCGGACCAAACCGGACGCGATTTTGGTACAAAAAACAGGGGCCACGGTCACACCGAGGTCCCGCATCATCATTGCGACATCAAATCTGGCGAAATGAAAAATCTTTGTCACAGACGGATCCGCCATGAGCTTTTTCAGATTGGGCGCATCATAGCTGTCCCGGTCCATTTGCACGATATGCGCATCCCCATCGCCCGCTGAGAGCTGCACCAAGCATAATTTATCCCGTACGAGTGACAAGCCTTGCGTTTCTGTATCTACGGCTACGGATGAGCCGAATTCAAGGCCGTCGGGCAAATCATGTTTGTGCAGATGAACGGTCATATTATTTCTTTCAAAAACGGTGCCTTCGCATAGGCGTGGCAGCGTGAATTTACAAGTTTTGAACTGATTCAAGGGGATTTAAAAACTGTTATGCTGTTTTTTCGGCGACGTGACGGATGCCTAGCTGTTATAGACTTTTATGGACCTCCTCACACCACCAGACCTGGCAACTCAATCTGACCGCTATGCTGTCTTTGCCAATAAAGATTTGCGCTATGACGGACATCTGTTTTTAGGGGTGACTTCGACTGGCATTTTCTGCCGACCCGGCTGTCCGGCCAAACTCCCGAAATTCGAAAATTGTCAGTTTCACGGTACCGCGAAGGAAGCTCTTCTTGCGGGTTTCAGAGCGTGTAAACGCTGTCATCCATCAGGCGGGGACACAGCTCTGATCAAAGAGCTGATCACACTGGTTGAATCTGAAACAGAGCTGAAAATCTCCCATGCCACGCTGGAGGCGCGCGGCATTGACAGTTCAACCGCTCGCCGTCAGTTTTTGACGCGGTTCGGGATGAGCTTCATAGAGTATGCGCGAGCAAGACGATTAGCACGCGCCGCAAAAACACTGGCAAAAGGAGGCAGCGTTTTGGACGCACAATTAGACGCGGGATTTGAGAGCCCTTCTGGATTTCGAAATGCCTATGCCAAGATTTTCGGCGAAGCCCCGTCAAAGGCGTCCAAACCTCCCCTTTTCATAGATTGGCTGGAAACGCCTATGGGTCGCATGATTGCGATTGCAGATGAAACTGCTCTCTACCTGCTCGAATTTACCAATCGCAAAAATATGCGCCGACAATTCGACCGCCTGCGTAAAGTTCAGAACCGTGCGATCCTCCCCGGGCGAACCGCGATTACAGAACAAATTGAGGCTGAGCTTCAAGCCTATTTTGATGGGAAACTAACACTATTTGACACGCCCCTTGCGACGTCTGGGACGGAGTTTCAGCGGCAAACCTGGGCGGCGCTACAAAACATTCCGTATGGCGAAACTCGCTCTTATGCAGAACTCGCAGAGATGATTGATAAACCATCCGCGATCAGAGCTGTCGCCTCCGCCAATGCGAATAATGGCTTAGCGCTAATTATTCCGTGCCACAGGGTTATCGCCAAAGATGGCGGGCTTGGGGGTTATGCGGGCGGGGTGAACCGCAAACAGAAATTGCTAGATATGGAATCTAAAGCGGAGTGAATGTGAGTTGCGCATTCACTCCGCCATTCGGAGCCGCGGTGATAAGCGCCGTATCAACATCGACATTATAGCCTGTCACCAAATCTTCTATAACTTTGTAAAAGGCAGGCGTAGACGCGTCTTCGACCCAGACCGTTAGACCGCCTCCGGCTTGGGGTTGAACCCGTGAGAGCTCGACGCTGCGCTTGCGCGCGACCTCAATCAATGCCCCGCGCGAAAAGTCATTTTGTGAACCAGTGACGTTGGCCGAACCAAGTCTTGGCGCGGCCCGTAACCAAAATTCACGGTCTGTTTGCGCAGCCTCTAATGCGCTCGCACCGTCGGGACCGCTTTCACGTGTGAGTGCGAACCAAGCGATAAATATGACAAGCAATCCCGCCAAAATCATCAGCAAGACGCGTTCACGCGGCTCGCGGGAGTTAAACCATGTCATCATGACGGGGTCTCCAATCGCAATGTCGCTTCACCCACAAATGACCCATTTTGCTCTCTGACACCACCAGTTGTCAGCCCTCCCCCCGCTTGACGGATCGCATTTTCTACGCGCGTGGCCGCGTCGAAATCAGGGTAGATGAGACGCAGCTGTAAGACACCACTCTCTGAGTTAAACCGAAGTTGGTCCACGCGCACATCATCCAATCCGGATAGTCCTGAAAATAAAATAGCGGATAAATCCAGAAATCCGGCTGTTTTAACGGGGCCGGATTGCAGGCTTTGCACGGCGGCGCGTCCCGGATTATTGGGGGCGCGCGCGCCTGTCGCCGCCAAATAATCAGCCGCCGTTTGCGTGCGTAACGCTTCGGCTTGCGCGAGAGCCGCGCG
>CAZBDT010000043.1:0-16436 GCA_964490745.1 uncultured Algimonas sp. | reverse complement strand
TTAATGCTTTTATTGGGGTGAGCTTTGCTCATCCAGCTTTTGCGCAAGTCGATGGCATGACCCCTGATGGGGCGTCAGATACGACTGTGACCTTTGATGAGGATGGCCGTGCGCTTGTTGATATTGCAAGGCCGGTGTCCGACGGGATTAGCCATAATACATTTACGGATTTCAATGTGACCGAGGCAGGCCTTGATTTTGACAATCGCTTTGCCGGAGCCCGCACAATTATTAGCGTTACCACGAGAGCTTAAAAAACGTTACGCCCGCCGATGTCTACTTCGGCAGGGCTCAATCAATTATCAACAGAAGAGAGAGGGTCAAGACCAAAACTATTGCACACAGACGCTTGCACCACAAGGGCATTCCTTCACTTTACTCAGCCACATACCGCAAAGCCGTCGCTTAATATCAAACAAAGAGGTGAGCAAAGTCTCTCTTAGTCCAGACTTAAATCTGTGACAATTTATATGACGACGGACACGCGTATACTACCACACCTATCAGGCCATTGAGCGGGCCTTATTAATCAAAACATTCTACGTAAGAATTTCCGGCTGCGTCGTTTAAACTCAATTCAACATTGGCTTTGTTAGCTAAAGGGAAGGTCTATAGCTCGGGATACTGATTAAACGTTTTCTATGTATCCTAAAGTCGCTATACTCTACTTGGCGCGCAAAATTAGATTAGACGGGGAAGCAGAGATTTGTCTGACATGATGACAAAGCCAGATGAATATTCGAGAGCCATTTCTTTACCGTGGTGGGGCGTTCAGCTTTTGGCTTGGTCTTTATTTTGCTTGCTGTCCTTTTTGTCCCTAACGCTCTGGTATGGAAATCCACGCTGGATGCATGTGGCTCATATTTTGTTGCAAGCTGTCACAGGCGCTTTGGTGACATGGCCGCTTGGGATGTTTTTACCTTATGCCAATTTGGGAGGATTAGTACGGCGCGTTTTCTCACATTTGGTTATTGTTGGGATAGCCGCCTTCCTCTGGAATATATTCCGAATGGCGACATTTGATGCGATGATTACAGCGCCAGATATTTGGCGGGATTTTGGTGGGTGGTATTTCACGGCGCTGCTGATTTTTGGTTTATGGGCAGCCTTATATTATACAATGCAAGCCTATACTGCCGTGATGGCGGAACGTTCAGAAGTTGCAGCAGAGCGGATGCGACGTATTGAGGCCGAAAATCTGTCGCGCGACGCACAGATGAAAATGTTACGTTATCAACTCAATCCGCATTTCTTGTTTAACACTTTGAATTCTGTTTCTTCTCTTGTGAAGACAAAACGTCACCGCGAAGCGCGAGATATGATTGGACAGCTCTCTAATTTCTTGCGCGTGACACTCGAAAATACACCCGAAAATCTCACCTCAGTAAAGCAAGAATTGGAAGTATTAGATCTCTATCTTGGATTGGAAGCTGTGCGATATGGTGATCGTCTCACGATTCAGGAGCAGTATGATCCGCAGTCATTAGACCTTCAAGTTCCGAGTTTTATCCTCCAGCCCATGGTTGAAAATGCGTTGCGTTTCTCTGTTGCGCAGAAAAAAAATGGCGGAACGATCAGGATTTCCACGCATGTTACAGCGGAGAATTTGACCCTAATTGTCGAGGACTCAGGTTGGGGGCTCGACGAGAATATGGTCGAAGGTGTTGGCCTGTCAAATATCCGCAAACGCTTGGCGACGCATTACGGTGAGGCTGGACAAATCTTATTTGGAAAATCAGACCTGGGTGGCGCAAAGATCACATTACAAATGCCAAAGCAGGTTCAGCTTTGACCCTTCGTGTTATCCTTGCTGATGATGAGCCTTTAGCGCGTGACTTGCTAGAAGCGATCTTGGCTGAAATTCCGGATATTCAGCTCTTAGCCAAATGTGAAACGGGGCAGGAGGCTGTTGCAGCCGTCAAAGACCATCACCCTGATTTAATCTTTCTCGATATTGAAATGCTGGAGATGACAGGTCTCGAAGCTGCCATGACCTTGATCGAAGAGATGCCAATTTCGGACGTGCCCGAGATCATCTTCACTACGGCTTATGATCAATATGCCTTGGACGCTTTTAAAGTGAGTGCGATTGATTATGTGCTCAAGCCCATAAATGAGGAAGATATCCAAAAAAGTCTTGAGCGTGCTCGCCAAATTTTGAACCGTGGTCGCGGTATGGAAACGGCCCTGAATATACAGAAGGCCGCTAGGATATCCCAAATTCGATTACAGGATGGTGAAAAAATAGTCTTAGTGCCGCGAGAGAGTCTTCTGCGTGTGCAGGCGCAAGGGGATTATGTGATGCTCTATTTTAAAGGCCGTACGCGCCTTATTCGCTCAACCTTGAAAGCGGTTGAAGCACGTTTGCCAGTCGATGATTTCAAGCGTGTCCATCGTTCAACAATCGTCAATGTTAAAGCGATCAGAGAGTTAAGACCTGCGCCAAGAGGTGCCGCAATTTTGATTCTGTCAGATCAGTCTGAACTCCCTGTGAGCCGATCCTTCAGAGAGGCCTTACAAGAGACCCTAATGACTTGATCTGCCATTTCATCGTATCATGAGTCGGTTTCGTCGCAAAAGTCTTGCCAACTAAAAATGTGTCCCTCTTCCTGTAGTTAATAAGAAACAAAGGGGATATTTATGTCGTTTAAATTCCAAACAAGACGTGCTGCGCTCTATGCACAGGCTTCAATACTTGCCTTGGGCACGATGGGTCTTTCGCAAGTCGCATGGGCGCAAGATGCAGACACGCAGGCTTCAGAAGAAGATGTTATCGTCGTTACGATGGAACGTAGGGAGCAAACGCTTCAGAACTTCGCGGGGACAGGTGCAGTGTTGACCGGTGAGGATCTGGATCAGCTGGGTCTGAAAAATCTCGATGATATTGATAGTCAGATTCCGGGCCTGCAAATCGCGAATAATCAAGGCAATCTTGAAGTCTATATCCGCGGCGTTGGGTCATCCAATAATACAGAGCTGGGTGATCCAGCGGCTGCGACACATTTGGACGGTGTTTATTTGCCTCGTCCTGCAGGAATCGGGGCTGGTTTCTTTGATATTGAGCGAGTTGAGGTCAATGTTGGTCCGCAGGGTACTTTGCGCGGTCGGAACGCGACGGCGGGTACAATCAATATTATCCCTTGGAAGCCATGGATTGGCAATTTCGATGCAATGGGTGAAGTTGGGGTCGGTAATTTTGGTGAACTCACGCTGGAAGGCATGGTCAATATCCCTTTGGGTGATACGGCGGCTTTGAGAATTGCGGGTATCCATTCCGAGCATGACAGCTATCTTAAGAATGTCACACCTTGCTCCTCCGAGCTAATGGGCGTCGATGTACCGAGCTGCGAAGATGAAGGCGTCGGTGTGGCAGAAGCGGCCAATGATCTTGGTCTTAGAGCGAGCTTAGCTTGGCAGCCTTCTGACAAACTTTATATGATGTTAAGCGGGGATTATCTTCAGCAGCGTGGAACAGGTTATACTGGCGTTAACTTTGCGAACGCGCTGGGCAACGGAATTAATCCTGACGATATTGATGAGCCGCGAGAGGTCATCGGTCGTGCTTTTACACCTGATGAAGACACAGAGCATTATGGGGGACGCCTTTTCGCCTCTTACGACATTGGGAATGGCCTTTCCGTCGAATATACGGGTGGCTTGCGTGATTTGGTATATGACTATGAATTCGTGACACCCGCTTCAGTTAATTATGATGGTGTGCTGGATACGCTAGGTCCTTTGGATATTGATAATTTCTCGCGCGTGCGTTTCATCACGGATTCTGAGTCGACCACTCATGAGTTCAGACTTGTCTCAGATGATAGCCGTAGACTATTTGGCTCTGTTGGAGCATTCATTTTTGACGAGGATCAGCGGACATTCTTGGGCACGACCGGGGACCGCAACCCCTTCTTCACGGGTGTGGAATTTAACCAATCCACAAAGACGGACAGTTACTCTCTCTTCGGTGATGCGACCTATAAGGTGACAGATAAATTCTCTGTCACGGCAGGGTTGCGCTACACTGATGACGAAAAAGAACGTTTTGGTGTGAATGCGAGATATCAGTTCATCATTGGTGGTGCGGGCTTTAGCTGTTGTTTCGGGACAGGTGTCGGTACGGAAGGTTTTAACTTCGCTGCGTTGGATCGGACAATTTTCAATCCGGATACCAATAATGATGGTGCTGTATCTGAAGATGAAACACTTGCTTTCTACTTTGATGGTGTCGAGACATTTGGTGCGCGTGATGGGCTGGATGATATTTTTGCGAATGGTGTTATTTTGGGTGACGCCCCGCCGGAAGCCCGTCCTTTCTGTAACCAGTTTGCATTTACAGACCCGAATGGCTGTTTCGGTCCACAATTCTATACCGACCTTGGACTGGATGGACGCGTCGCGTTCGCCGTATTGGGTGGTAATTCCATCGCATTGCAAAATGGTAGCTTAGATAATGACTTTGTCGATTGGCGTTTGCGCGCGCAATATGATCTTGATGAAGATCATATGGCCTATGCCCTAATCTCGACAGGCCACAAATCTGGCGGCTTTAATGACAATGTACCGGGAACCGAAGGTCTCGGTATTGCCTCACCGGCGGGGAGTGCGCCGACCCTATTTGATGTCGATACTTTTGCGCCGACTTATGATGAAGAAAAGCTGACCCTTTTTGAGGTGGGAACTAAAAATAGCTTCGATTTATCAGATGATGTGTCTGGCACATTTAATCTGTCAGCTTTCTATTATGACTATGATGACAAGCAGGAGTTTACACTTCTTTCGACGACGCAAATCATCGATTTCAACGGAATTGAGCTGACGGAAGAGCAACGAAATCAGCTAGGTGGTAATGTTGTGGCGTTTAACTTCAACGCGGCTGATGCTGAGATCTATGGCGCGCAGGTGGAAGGCTCCCTAGAACTGCCAGACGATTTGACGTTGAGGGGGACTTTCCTTTGGCTACCAACGGCTAAAATCACGGACTCTATTCCAGTCCAGGACTCACGCTTCCAAGCGGATGTTGATCCTGTGAACTCTGTTGCTCAGGATATTTCAGGCAACCGTCTTGTGCGGACGCCAAAAGTTCAGATCAACGCGTCTGTCGGGAAAGCATGGGATGTCGGGGCGAATGGTCAATTTGATGCGATCCTGTCAGCAGGCTATCGGTCCAGTCAAAATCTGACGATTTTCAACGGCATTGACTATAATCCGAACGACGATGTTTCTGATCGTCTGCTCGACGATGTCGACGGATATTGGACCTTCGATGCGGGCGCTGGCTACACCTTCGATAGTGAAGGTAAATATCGCCTAGAAGGTTACGTTTCTAACATTACCGACCAACAGCCTGAAGAAGCCATTATCATCACGCAATTTGATAATACGCGCTTCTTCCGCCGCCCGCGGACCTATGGTCTAAGACTTCGGGCGAAATATTAAAATTCCCCTTGGCGTGCGTTTATATTGAACCCTTCGAAGGTTCAGTTCTCTAGAGTTTTTGAGAGCGCACGTCCTTTTTATTCAGTGAGTTAAAATGACAGCTTTATCGCGTCGTATGCTTTTCTGTGCCTCTGGTGCTGCCTTGCTTTCTACAAGTCCCGCTATAGCGCGTGACCTAGATAGTTGGCCACGTATTGGGCTTGCAGTTGCCAAAGACCCGCAGATCGAAGACCAAATAACGGCTTTAATCAATCGCATGTCGGTTGAAGAAAAGGTTGGGCAGATGGTGATGGCTGAGATTAAAGCTATTTCGCCCGATGATGTCAGGAAATATCACATTGGCGGCCTGCTTAATGCAGGCGGCTCATGGCCAACAGGTAAGATTGATGGCCCGTTTGAAAGCTGGATCGCCATGGCGGAGCTCTTTCACAAAGCTTCTGTTTCAAAACCGAAACGCCGCGCGGCCATTCCCGTGATTTGGGGCACGGACGCTGTTCATGGTCATAATAATGTCCAAGGCGCGACGATCTTTCCGCATAATATAGGTTTGGGCGCTGCCAATAATCCGGCGCTTATGCGCGACATTGGTACAGCCACAGCGCGCGAAGTCGCGGCTACTGGGATTGATTGGACATTTGCACCAAGTGTTGCTGTAGCAAAAGATCCGCGCTGGGGGCGGACCTATGAAAGTTATAGTTCTGATCCGAAGCATGTAGCGCGTCTGACTAAAGACTTTGTGGCAGGTTTACAGGGTCATCCGCAATTAGGTGATTTTCTCAATGACACGAAGGTCGTCGGCACCGCCAAGCATTTTATTGGTGATGGCGGTACATTGGATGGTAAAGATCAGGGCGATACCGTTTTAACGGAATCCGAGCTGATCGCCGAACATTTGCCGGGTTATATCCAAGCTATTGGTGCAGGGGTTCAAACCGTCATGGCAAGCTTTTCATCTTGGAATGGTCAGAAGCTGCATGGGCATAAATATCTTCTGACCGATGTGTTGAAAAACCGTTTGGGCTTTGACGGCTTTGTCGTCGGGGACTGGAACGGCCATGAGCAATTAGACAGCTGTTCTGTAAGTTCTTGCGACACCGCAATTAATGCGGGCGTTGACATGATGATGGTGCCAAATGATTGGAAAGCCTTCGTCAAGTCAACCTTAGCGCAGGTTAAAGGCGGCAAGATTTCAATGACACGTCTTGATGATGCCGTGCGCCGAATCTTGAGGGTTAAATATCGCGCAGGCTTGATGGATGGCCGAACGCCCAAAGCGCGCGCTTTGGCGGGCCGTGAAAAAGTTCTTGGACTGGCTGCGCATCGCAGTGTTGCTCGGCAGGCCGTGCAGCAATCGCTTGTGCTTTTGCAGAATAAGGCGAGAACCTTACCCGTTCAGCCAAGCAAAATGATCGCGGTTGTCGGAGAAGCTTCTGACCATCCTGCCTATCAAAATGGGGGCTGGACGCTCACGTGGCAGGGGCGTGATCAACAGACTAAAGTCATAAACCCGAAGACAGCCTATAAAGGGCACACATCTGTCCTAGACGGTTTTCGTGAAGTCTCTGCAGCGCAGGACATCAAGGTTGTAACCGACCCCGGCTCTAATCCTGATGTGGCTTTCATCGTTTTTGCAGAAGCCCCTTATGCCGAGTTTGAAGGTGATCTCAAAACACTCGACTGGGATGTTTCTAAGACGGAAGAGTTTGCTTTGCTCAAATCCTTTCATGCGCGCGGTGTGAGGACTGTAGCCATAATTCTATCTGGCCGTCCTCGCGGAATCGACGCGATTTTTGACTTAGCAGATTCTGTGGTCGCAGCTTGGTTGCCCGGTAGTGAAGCCGCCGGCATTGCAGATGTCTTATTAGCGCAATCAGGAGATATGCGCCCGACGGGGCGTTTGCCGTTTGACTGGCCTAATACGGGCGGGGGAGTCCGCCATCCACGCGGTTTCGGATTGGATTACGTATAATGCTCGCCCGTCTTGTGATTTTAGGTATGATTGCTTGCGCGCTCGCAAGTTGTTTTCAAGCTGAAGGTGCGTCTGGTATAGATCAACCCGAACTGATCTGGTCAGATGAGTTTTCCGGTGATGTTTTAGATCGATCAAAATGGACGCCGGAATTGTCCTGCTGGGGTGGGGGTAATAATGAGCGCCAATGCTACATTGACAGTCCCGATACTGTGCGCGTTGAAGAGGGGCACTTGGTTCTCGCGGCGCTTCCCCAATCACATGAGGCTGAAGCGTATCCGCAAGATTGGCCAGAGCGTGGGTCTAAGGTTTTGCGCGATTATGTCTCCGGTAAGGTGCGAACAAAGGGGCATGCGCAGTGGCGATATGGGCGTTTTGAAGCCCGCATAAAATTACCAAAAGGACAAAGTCTGTGGCCTGCCTTCTGGATGTTGCCTGAAGAGAATGTTTATGGTGAGTGGCCGCTCTCAGGCGAAATCGATATTATGGAGGCCATCAATCTCGGTGCAATTTGTAAATCTTGTGAAAACGGCACCGAAAATCGATCCAGTGCCGCGCTTCACTTT
Organism: uncultured Algimonas sp.; assembly: GCA_964490745.1. GTDB lineage: Bacteria > Pseudomonadota > Alphaproteobacteria > Caulobacterales > Maricaulaceae > Litorimonas. Next base: position 8,462 of record CAZBDT010000043.1, on the reverse strand, counting down.
GGCGAAACTTGGCCGGAAAACCGCTTTCTTGCTAAGAAGAGACCCTTATCGGGTGCCGCGATTGATGACTGGCATATTTATGCGTTGGACTGGCGTGAAGACAGAATGGAATGGTCAGTGGATGGCGAGGTCTTTTTTACTGTAGAGTCAAAAGACTGGTTTACACCGAGCGTTGATAAATCTGAAAATCGATCGGCCCCTTTCGACCAGCCTTTTTACCTTATGCTGAATTTGGCTGTTGGCGGCAATCTACCAGATAACAAGAATGAAAAAGCCTTTAATCCAAATTCGTTTCCTGCGGAGATGAGAATAGATTGGGTGCGTGTTTATAAATAAAGACGGAAAATATTTCCTAGATCACTGGATTGAAATTCGAACCATTTAGGGGCATTCGTTTGTTTTCACCTTGTTTGGGATGTGTCTTGATAAAAGCTATTTCTCACTATAATCGCGAACATAATGTCACCGATTTTAAGACAAGATATCGGGCCTGAGGCAGCGATCAACTTTTTAAGTTTTAGCTGCTGGTGAATGCGCGTAGTCGTCCCGTCGATTATCACTGCTTATATTGAGGCGCATATACAAGTGTATCCTTAATGCGGTCCCAAATCTGTGCCACTGGCGCTGACGTCAGACAGAAGAGAGACGTTTTGCAAACCTCGGGATTGTTAGGTCCTGTCACATTTATTCGTACGGCCGAGCGAGAATCGATCCGTAGTCGACCCTAAACCCAGATTTTAAATGCGCAGTTCGAATCAAATGCGCTGTTCGAATCAGGGTGATTGTTTAAGTGCGGTTTAGGTGCCTCTTACCCAAAATATGCTGTCCATCCAGCTTTGCCTGGCAAAGGTCTTACCAGTATGGCTTAAGTTCGTGTTAGAGCTTCGAAGTGGTTTAATGTTGGAATTAATATTTTCTCCATTTTACCGAAAGTTCGACTAAAGGCCGAATGGTGAGTTCTTCACTGTCGAAAAATCACAGTGATTTTCGATGTCCCTCTCTCAAATTCATTGCTTGATACAATCTTTAGTCATATAGCCACAAACAATTCCTAGAGGGATCATAATGGAACGGTTTTCGTTTGGAGATTATCAACTCAACCGAATGGATGGTGAGCTTCTCTTTAAAGGGGAAGCTTTAAAGCTTGAGCCGCAAGTCTTTTGCATATTAGAATTGTTGATAACACAACATGGCCGAGTAGTTTCGCGCGATGAAATAATAAAGGAAGTTTGGGACGGACGCTTCATATCCAAACATGTTCTCGACAACCGCATTCGAGCGGCCAGAGCAGCTATTGGTGATACAGATAAAGTCAAGCGCTTCATCAAAACCTATCCAAACAGAGGCTATAAATTCGTTGGAGAAGTGACCACGCTCAATAGTAATGGGTTATCGCCGGATCAAGAGGATTGCGAACAGTTACGCGTCGCGAAGCAACAATCTGTTAAGCGTCCGTTGGTTCGGTCTTGGTTGTTGCCAAAATTTATTCTTCCCGGTGCTCTGTGCCTTTTCTTAGCTCTCTTTGTCATTCAGCCTTTTTCCGGCAAAATGTGGGTCGAGAACATTCCCAAGAGTGGCTTGTTGGAGACGTTTAAAGCGCAAGATGTATATGACGAAAAGGATTTACCTAGAATAGGTGTGCTACCGTTTGAAAAATTTGGGGAAAATTCTCGTTACAGCTTCTTACCTGACGTATTAGAGAGTGAATTTAACCAAACAATTACAGCCGTGAGTGGTCTGACTGTTGTGTCCTTTTACTCTAAAACGGCCACACAAGATCAATTTTTTGAATATAATGATTTTCGGGAAGAATTTGATCTGGATTACGTTATCGCGTCAGAGCTTTCCTACTACGAAGATGTTTTTAAATTAAACGTCTCACTTGTCAGGACTGAAGATGATAGCGTTTTAGCTAATGAAACCTATGACTTAGATGTCTCAAGCGATGCTGATCCAGTCGATTTTTTCGCTAGCATCGCACCTAAAATCACTTTGATGACAGCAAATACCTTGAACCTACCTCTGGGAGCTTTGCCAAATTCATGGAAAAACTATGCTTTCTACGCGAAGATAGAGGAGGCCGAACTTTTGATCGAGGCTGCCGATTATGAAAGCGTTAAAAAGGCTGTAGGACTATTACGAGAGGTTGTTGAAGAAGAGCCGAGTTATTTGCCTGCTTATTCTAAACTCATTTTTTATCTGTCGCTTCAGATGAATTTCATCGTCGACGATAATGATGCTCTGCATAAAGAGCAAGCGGAACTCGCTATTAAAATGAAAGAAATATCTCCGGGCGCTCCTGATACACTTATGAATAATGCGCTTATGGGAACGATGAGTGAGAATGGCGTTTATAAGCCGGCAGTCGGAGAACCGATTAATGCTGACCCTGTTAGTATCATGAAATATGTTCTGGAAAAGGATCCTGATAATTTATTGGCAATGTCGGGTCTTGCCTTTTTTAAACAGTTTCTCGAAGATCCCGCTGAGACAGTTCAAGCTTATGAAAAGGCTTTGCAATTATCTCCAACCGACGCATGGGTTTTACCGAATTACAGTCGGGCACTTTTCTGTAATCAAGAATATGAAATGGCTAGCAAGGTCATAGAGCGTACAGCGAAATGGCATCCAAATCATCGAAAGGTATTAGTAGCTCAGCTGCAACAGGCGAACGGATTTGGAAATTATGAGGTCAGTATCAAGATTGTTCTCCGGTTGTTAGATCAAGGCATTATATCACAAGAAGAAACAAATGATTTCGTCACCCTGTTTCATGACTTGGGTCATCTCGAATTGACTTTACCTCATATTCGATTTCCTCCAACTAAGGCGTATGTTCATGCCGTACTTGGCAATAACGAAACTGCTTTGGCTGAATCGAAAGTTATTGAACGTTTTTACACCAGCGTCAGTGCGCGTATGATTGCTGATACCGATTATTTGCCGGAAGATTATGTGCCAGACATGAGCTATCTAAATGTCGGAGAGGTTGGTGATACCACGAGAGCTAACCCTTGTCGTTTGGATCACTTGTTGCGAGACACTTTTGTTTACAAAAAGAAAAAGTCAGAAAAGTATGAGCCTTATCTCACTCTCATAAAAGATTTTTTTGAAGGGCGAGATCCGGCTTCTTTTGTGACGCGACAAGAATTTACGGCGTTTATGGGGCTACATATGTTGCAAGGCGATCATGACAAAGCGATTGAAATTATGGACCTTGCTATGGATCGCGGATTCCTTTTTATCGGAAGCTTCAAAGAACCCTTTTTAAGAGACTTAACCACACATCCTGGGTTTTCCGAACGTTTGGAGAAGATGCAACGCTCCGCAGACCGTCTTATCGAAGAGTTTCACAGCAATTAAACTATCGTTTCCATGATAATTTTTGAGGGTAGTGACGGTCGTCTTCGGTTTGCAACTGAATAAATTGTGATGATTAGTTACCAAGTCGTGCCCTTAACTTATTTTACTTGTTACGTTGCGTGACCTGCCTTGTTACACAGATATATACCGTATCTTACGACTTTGGCTGCCGAAAACGAAAATCTATATGTTTAGATAGGTCTATATAGTTGTGTATAATGACCTTCGATTTGTATTCAGAAACTGCGGTTGGTTGGGTCGAATAGTTCCGATGTGGAACGAAAAAGCAATTTCGAATTAATTAGCAGCTTGTCAAACAGCTCAGATTTCAATCTCTGAGTTGTTACCCACTGAGTGGTATTCGATCAATGTGGGCCTGTGCACCCATTTTGAGACGATCTTAAAAGGAATTATTATGTCAATGCTTACGAACAATAGAATATATGGATCGGAAACAGCTCACATGGTTTCGCCAGAGATTTTGTCTGAAGACGAAGAGGGCGTAACAACCGAGCAGTCTGATAATGTTGCACTCAATAGCTGCAGACAGCTTACGCAACAGATCAACGACTGGCTTGAAACTGCGGAAGATCATAAGAGTTATAATGCGATCAATAATTTTTATGATCAAGTCTCAGTCGAACTGAAGCGCTTCGCCAACATGAAAGTGCAAACAAAAGAGAATGAAATTGATTATTTAAGACTGCATATGATCCGAGAGACTCTTATCCAATCTGCGCAGAACTTGGAAATCCATCAGCTAGAAGACATTCGAGACAAACTTCAGTTTTGGTACAAAATTGTCGTGTCAGAAAGCACGGAAGATGATCTGGACGTGACGGATCAATTCATCATCGCCATACATAAATATTTATCGTCATCGACGGCTTTATCTTCGACCTAAAGCAACTTGCGCTTAATTAAGATTACATAAGGACCTGAAAAATGGGCGAATAATTCCCAATTTTTGAGTCTGAATTAACACAAAAAATGCTCGAGCAGTGCTTGAGCCGAAGGGGAAGCTAAGGCGTCAAGGCTGGCTTGACTATTCAGTCCATCCAGCCTGTTCTATAATTTCGTTAGCTTGAACTGGGAATACCGTCCTTAGTCTTTTCATATCCGTTGCGGCAGCATCCGTCTGGCCGAGAACTTTTCGGGCTCGCAACAAACGTATCCAACCTTCAACATTATTTGGATTGTCCTCCAAGCGTGCGCTCAGGCTTTCTACCATATTTTCAATTGCTGCTTGCCTGTCTTCTTCCGAGAGATTTTGCATAGCGGCAATATCTTCTGCGCTGGGGCCCGACTGCACTTGCTCTGCAAACTGTTTGGCCGCTTCATATTCTTTGCGGATGTCAGGCGTGTCGGCTAAATCCAACGCCTTCTCATAGGCGCGAAGCCCGGCTTCGCTGTCCCCGGCGAGCATAAGCGTTCGACCATAGAGATACCATCCGGTCGCATCATCGGGATTTTCGGCGAGGCGGGCTTCAAATCTCGGCAAGAGGTCAGCGAAATTTGGCGTGCCGGCTTCAGCGACCATAGGCGGCGGGGCTTGACGACTTTCGGGCGTAAAATTCGGCGATCCAATTAAGCCATAGACGCCCGCACTTCCGCCGATTAGGGCGATTCCAATGATCGATGGAAAGATAACAGATTGTGCCTTGGTAATAGGCAGTTCGGCTTTGGCGGCTTTCAGAAGGCGCGCTTGAATAATCGCTTTCTTCGCGGTCTCCGGCTCCTCACTTTGTTCCAATGCGCGTAGCTCGGCCTTATAAGCTTCTATCTCTGCTGTGTCCGATGCTACCTCATTGCGCGCAAGAAAAGGCGCAGCGAGATAAAAGCTAACGACAAGAGCCAATCCCAGTCCGAGCGCCCAGATCATGTTTTATCATCCATCAAGGTTTTAAGCAGGGCTTCATCCGTTTCTGACAAAGCTTCATTGGTAATGGGTTCAAATTTTCGTCGACGCTGGCTTATAAACCAAAATAATCCCACTAAAACGAAGAGGGCAGGCAAGAACCACAAAAGATAAGTGTTGGACTGCACAGGCGGTTTTAGAAGGACGTAATCACCATAACTTTGACGAATACGCTCAATCACTTCATCATTACTTGCGCCTGTTGCCAATTCCTCACGCACAACACGACGCATATCTTGGGCGAGCTCTGCATCTGATTCCTCAATAGATTGGTTTTGACAAACCACACAACGGAGTTGCGCGCCTATATCGCGGGCGCGCTGTTCTTGCTCTGAGGTCTGGGCAAATGCCGTACCCGCAAGACAGATCCATATGAGTAGTATCCGCCTCATTGCAGGCTCTCCACCAATGGGCGAAGGCTATTCTCCCAATCTTCGGGCGTAATAATACCGACATGCTTATAGCGGATTTTCCCGTCCTTATCGACGATAAAACTCTCCGGCGCACCTGACACACCCAGCGGGACAATTAATTTTGAATTCGGGTCAAAAATAACAACGTCATAGGGATTGCCATGCTTCACGAGCCAGCGATTGGCGGCTTCCTGCGTGTCACGCCAATCAATCCCGACAAGTTGCAGGTCAGGAACGTTGCGTAGGGCCATGAGTTGAGGGTGCTCAACCGTACAGGCGACACACCAGGACCCAAAGACATTCACGAGGCTGACTTGGCCTTTCAAAATAGAGGTGTCGAGAACCGTATCGCCTTCCAGATTTTCCAGCGCAAATTCAGGGAAGGGTTTTTCAATCAACTCAGATGGCAATATGCGGGGGTCGCGCGTCAGGCCAAAGGCAAAAGCTCCGAGAAGCAGCAGAAACGCTCCTAGGGGTATCAGACCGCCGAGTTTCATTCTGCCGCCGCCAGAACGGGGGCGGCTTCAGGTTTCGGTAAACGCAACCTTCTATCCGCCAAAGCCACAAAACCGGACAGCGCCATGAGCAGCGCGCCTAGCCAAATCCAAACGACAAAAGGATGGCGATAAACTTGAACAATGAAACCCTCATCGGGGTTCCCTTCGCCAATGCTGGCAAAGAGAGTATGCCCAAAGGAGAGGTCCAATCCGGCCTCTGTAGTGACTTGATTACGGACGGGGTAAAATCTGCGCTCTGTGAAGAGGGATGACAGATTTTTTCCATCTTTCGTCACTGAAATTTCCCCTGCGAGGAAATTGTAATTATCTCGCTGCCCGCCGCCGACATCTTCTAATGTGTAAGTATATTTACCGAGGTAGAGACTATCCCCGACCTTAAGTGTCCCAATATCAGTTGATGACCAGACGCTCATGGCCGTGACGGCTGCTGTGAATATGGCCACGCCCATATGTGCGCCTGCAAAGCCCCAAGTCGAGGCGGGTTGAGCCTTTAACCCCAAACGGCTCCATCTGGCTTTGCGCCCAATCGTAATGACTGTCCCGATAGCCAGCCAAGCTGCGAGACCTAAAGCGAGAGCGCCTAAAACTGACTTACCGATGATGATCGTTGCAACGATCACAAGCGCAGCGGCTTTGAGCGCTAAAATGATCGGTACACGCAAACGTTTTAGCGTGTCAGTGCGCCATTTTAGCATGGGGCCAATCCCCATAAAGAGAATGAGCAAGCACATGATTGGGGTGAAGGTCAGCTCGAAATAAGGCGCGCCCACACTAATTTTGGAGCCATCTATGGCGTCTATCAAAAGCGGATAGAACGTACCCAAAAAGACAGTCGCTAAAGCGGCCGTAAGCAATAGGTTGTTGAGGACCAAGGCACCGTCGCGAGATGTTGCGTTAAACGGTACTGGGTCGCGCAGCGTGTGTGAGCGCATGGCATAAAGGGTCAAAGCCCCGCCCGTCGCCAGGCCTAGGAGTAACAGTAAAAACACGCCACGCTCGGGATCAACGGCAAAGGCGTGGACGCTAACTAAGATTCCTGAGCGAACAACAAATGTCCCAATCAGCGATAGCGCAAATGTCGTAATCGCCAGCAAAACAGTCCATCCAGCAAGGCTGTGACGCGTTCCAAGAACCAATATCGAATGGAGCAGGGCTGTGCCCGCTAGCCAAGGCATGAAGCTGACATTTTCAACGGGGTCCCACATCCACCAGCCGCCCCAGCCCAGTTCGTAATAGGCCCAGAAACTGCCCAAGGCGATGCCGACAGTCAGAAAGCTCCACGCGACTAAGACCCAAGGGCGCAGCCATTTCGCCCAAACAGAATCAACGCGACCTTCGAGCAGCGCGGCAACGGCAAAACTAAAGGGCAGGGAAAAACCAACATAGCCGAGGTAGAGAAATGGTGGATGAAAGGCGAGGCCGGGATCTTGCAGAATGGGGTTCAATCCATTGCCGTCAATCGGAACAGGATTAAGCCGTTCAAACGGATTTGACGTGAAAAGGATAAAGGCCAAAAATCCTGCGGTTATGAGGGCTTGGATCGCGATAGCGCGGGCTTTCAATCCACGGGGTAGGGCTTGCCCGAATAAGGGGACAGCCGCGCCATATCCCGCCATCATCAAACCCCATAGCAAGATTGACCCCTCATGATTACCCCAGACGCCCGTAATTTTATAGAGCAGCGGTTTTTCAGAATGGCTGTGCAGAGCAGCGAGCTTGACGGAAAAGTCTGAGGATAAAAAGACGAGGGTAAGGGCCGTGAAAGAGAAGGCAATCAAAAGAAACTGACCTATCGCGGCTCGGTCTCCAAATTCCATCATGCGGGCATCATTTCGATACGCACCGAACCAAGGTATTGCGGCCTGAAAAAGCGCAACACAAAACGCTAAGATGAGTGCGATATGTCCGAGTTCGGCTGTCATGCCTTATCGCTCTAGCGACAAGGACGCACGGTCTCAATGGGACAATGTATCATGAAGGAAACTTGCCGCAGTTTGTGTCGGGAAATTTTGTAAGATATAATCAGCCAAAACGGCAGCGAAGAATTTATATCCCGAATTTGGGATAATGAAATTGTCCTGCATTCAATACGTTAGAAAGAATTTAAAAAGAATAATCCTCACTTTGGGGTTTTGGGGTCATATTTAACTTGTCTTCTTTCACAGGGCGGTCATGTGCACGTTGGCTTGGCTGGAAAGAAGCGGCGCTTGTCATTGGGAGCGGTGGGAGTAACGTCCACCACTCTGGGTG
>CAZBDT010000042.1:0-16903 GCA_964490745.1 uncultured Algimonas sp. | reverse complement strand
ATTTCAGTTTTGAAACCCAAGCCGGTGCGTCCCGTGGCCGGATTATTTGCGGGGTTGATGAAGCCGGTCGTGGCCCTCTCGCAGGGCCGGTTGTTGCGGCCGCTGTTATCATCAATCCCGAAAATATTCCGGCAGGTCTAAATGACAGTAAGGCTCTTTCCCACTCAGCGCGTGAACGACTCCTGAATATCTTAACAAAACGTGCAAAAATCGGGATCGGCATATCTGAACCGGGCGAGATTGACCGGGTCAATATATTATGGGCGACAATGGCCGCGATGAGCAGAGCCATAGAAAACCTAAATATTTCAGTTGATTGCGCTCTAATAGACGGAAATCGTGTGCCGCCGAACCTTGTCTGCGACGCTCACGCAATCGTGAAGGGAGACGCAAAAAGCCTATCAATCGCCGCTGCTTCTATTGTCGCGAAAGTGACGCGGGACAAAATCATGGCAGAAGCTGATTCTCGTTTTCCCGGTTATGGATGGGCGGGACATAAAGGCTATCCCACAAAAGTTCACCGTGAAGCTGTCGAAACCTTAGGACGAAGCCCGGCTCATCGATGGAGTTTTGGCAAAAAGCCTTAGAGCATTTTGCCTTCATATTGCTCTAGCCTCGCTCAGATTGCCCGCGTTCTAATGCAAGATATTCTTCCGTGCGCATTTCCATCAACCGACTGACAGTCCGTTCAAATTCAAAGGCCCCGTCCCCCTTTTCATAAAGCTCTGCCGGCTCAACCGCGGAACTCATCACTAATTTTGTCCGTGTTTCGTAAAGGGCATCAATTAAAGTCACAAAGCGTTTAGCCGCATTGCGCATATGTCGTCCCATTTGCGGGACGTTTTCCAAAATAACTGTATGGAAAGCCTGTGCGATCTCCAAATATTCAGCCGGGCTGCGATTACTTTCGCAAAGCGCGGCAAAATCACTGCGCAAAACACCGCGAGCGGTTTTGGGAAATTGTAATGTACGTCCTTGTACGACCAATTCTGTCAAGACGGGCTTCCCGCCTCGGGTCAATCGGTCCCATGCCGCCGACATAGCCGCATTTGTTTCAGGTCCCAGCGGCATGTGATAAATCGGGGCCGCAGTGAGAGCGCGCAAACGATGATCCGTCTCGCCCTCGAATGGGTGGATGATAAAATGATCCGGCATCATTTTAATAAATGGCAGAAAGAGGCCGCGGTTAAGACCGTTCTCATATAGCGTCTCTGGCGACCGATTTGATGTCGCAATGACAACGACGCCCTCATTCACCCAAAGTGCTTCGAATAAGCGCGACAGAATCATGGCGTCTGTAATATCGGTAACGTGGAACTCATCGAAACAAAGGAGCTTGCCTTCACTGGCCAAAGCCCGTGCGACGGGCAGTATAGGATCATCCCCCGCCCCGCGGACGTGATGGGGATGGGCGCGTCGTCCTGACTTATCCAATTTGCGCCACGCATTGATGCGCTCATGAACATCCAGCATGAAAGCGTGGAAATGTGTGCGGCGCTTGGGTTCAAATTCTGCCGCCTCAAAAAACCAATCCATCAACATGGATTTACCGCGCCCAACACCCCCGTACATATAAAGTCCGCGCGGAACAGTTTCGCGCCCGCCGAAAAACCGACCTAACAGACCGCCAGAACCGGGTTCATATTCCGCCAGAGCTGCCAAACGCGAATCAAGTTCACGCGCAGCCTCAATTTGCTGTAGGTCGCGCACAAGCACACCATCGGCGATCCGAGTTTCTAAACGAGATTGTACGGGTCCCATATTAGACAGACAGCAGAATGATAGCTAAAGCTAAGACACCAAAGCTGAAGCCCACCAAGGCATAAAATACAGATCTATAGCGGATTGGTGCGGGTTCCATTCTTTGCCTTTGTATCAGCTTTTGCGTGTCGTCAACGTCCTAAAATGCGATCATTTTTCCTGAACAGGGGCAAAAAGCGGTATTCAGGAACTGTTAATGTAGTATAACGTTACTGTAATCTTAATAGGCATTTTGCGCGGAAAGAACCGCTGCCTAACTTTCTGTCTGGAGGGACACATATCATGGAAAACATAATGGCCTACCTGCAAGGGGTAGATTGGACTAATCTAGGGATTGCAGCTGCAATACTCGTTGTAGGTATATTTTTATCCTTCATTATACGCGGGCTTGTTTCCGGCGCAATTAACCGTACCGGCATTGGCCGACGCGCCAAATCAACCGGCGGAAATATCGGTAAATCTGTTGGAAAGGCTTTCTTCTGGCTAGCTATTCTTTACACATTATACTTGTCTTTCTCACGCATCGGCATGGGTGAGTATTTTGGACCGGTTGAAAACTTGTTCGACAACATTAGCGATGTCGTGCCAAGCCTCATTGGCGCTGGTTTCATCGGCTTCATCGGTTTTATCGTCGCAAAGGTGGCTGGAACTGCAGTTTCATCCGTGGCTGAGGCCGCACAGGTTGATCAGCTGGCAGCTCGCTCCGGTCTAACGTCGGCGACGGGATCAACAGGGTCGATTTCTAGCTTGCTAGGAAAAGTTGTATTCGTCCTTATTATCGTACCTGTTGCGATTGCTGTCCTAGAGAAATTAAATATGGCCTCAATTTCAGAGCCTCTATCGGGTATGCTAAATGGCTTTTTAAGCTATCTTCCAGCTCTCGTCGCGGCGGCTGTCGTCCTAGCTGCAACGATATTCATTGGTCGGTTCGTTTCAAACTTCATTGAAAATCTTTTAGGTGGTCTCGGCTTCGACAGCTCCGTCAATGCCGTTATGTCTCTTGATGATGGCGAAGGTTTGAAAACATCTCCGTCCAAAGTCGCAGGCTATGTCGCTTTCTTGATTATCCTCGTCGTCGGTGTAGCCGCTGCTGTTGATATTCTTGGTAACGAAAGCCTCGCAAACGCATTCGGTGACGTTCAAGAATTTGGTGGAAGCTTACTAAGCGCTGCTGTTCTTATCGGTATCGGCGTGTTCCTGGCCAACTTCATGGGCCGGTTCATGGGCACAATGATGAATGCGAAACTCGCGGATTTCATCAAATATGTAGTCATGGCAATTTTTGTCTTCATGGGTCTGAACTCAATCGATCAAACCGGTCAAATCGTATCCGTCGCCTTCTCTGCCTTGGTGATTTCTGCAGCTGTAGCCGCAGCTATCGCTTTCGGTCTCGGTGGACGTGACTGGGCCAAGCAAGTCTTGAACAAGACCGCTCCGCCTGCGAATATGAGCAAGACTACAAAGAAGGTCGCGCCAAAGCGCCCTGCTGCTAAATAATAAGACCTATTTCATAGGATGTGAAAGCCGCCCCGTTTGGGCGGCTTTTTTTTTGAGCGATGCAGGCTTGGATTAGACGTGTGAAGCGATAAAAGACAGATGTGCATATCGTAGAAGAACTCATTGCTGAACGCGCGCCGCGGCTGATCTCTAAACCGCGCTTGTTTAAAGCTGTACGCCCCTTGCTCTACCGTATGCTGGCTTATGATGCGGCTGTGTTTCTGGCAGATTCAATTCGTCCGCTATCCGGCCATGCCGCCTTTCAACGTGTTTCTCGACATATTAACCCTCGAACAGCCGTCGTAGGGCTATCAAACCTCCCCCGTACAGGTGCCTGTATCGTCATTGCCAATCACCCGACAGGTTTGGCAGATGGCCTCGCCGTTTTCCAATCTATAAGAGAGCGGCGTCCAGATCATATCTTCTTAGCCAATGCAGATGCCTTGCGCGTGATCCCGAATGGCCAAGACATCATCATACCTGTGGAGTGGGTAAAGGATAAGCGCAGTCACGCCAAAACACGCGACACATTACTGGCTGTCAGAGACGCCATCAAATCCGAGAAATGCATCGTTATTTTCCCGTCTGGTTCACTCGCAAAGCTCACATGGCGTGGCCTGATCGATAAACCTTGGGAAAGCAGTGCCGCGATGCTGGCACGCAAATATAAAGCCCCCATCATTCCGCTCGGCATCAAAGCCCGAAATTCTTTTCTCTATTATTTCTTCGCCCGCGCTAATTCAGAGCTGCGAGACATCACGCTTTTCCATGAACTGCTGAATAAAAAGGGTCAGCTTTTCCGCCTGACATTTGGCGAGGCCGTTGCCTCTGAAACACTTCCCAAAAATGCGGATGACGCGACAGGCACCATCCGCAAAATCGTTGAACAACTAATCTAAGGGCGCATAGCCCTTTCCAGTTCAGGACGATCTTCAGCACTCCGTAAATATTTCGGCTCAACTCTTTTGCCCGCGACTTGCTCGAACGCATAGCCATAAGATAAGACATCTGCGTCTTGGGCTTTCCCGGCCATGATCGAAAACCCGATCGGCACACCATGCACATCTCCCATTGGGATCGTAATATGAGGGTAGCCCGCAACGGCGGCCAGATAGCCTGCCCCCGCCCAAGCGGGCCAAACATCGCCGTTCACCGGATCAATCCGCGAAGCCACAGGTCCAGACGGGCTGACCAACATATCGACATTATTTTCAGCCATAAGCTTATCAATGCCATCAATACCTGTTCCGCGCTGCGCATCCGCTTTCGCCGTCAGATAAGTTTCATCAGACAAAGGGCCTTTCGCTTGGGCCTGTTCGAATAAGTCCTGGTCAAACACGGTTGTTTCGCGAGCTTCGGTTTCATTAAAGGCAATGAGTTGCTCTAGTGACCTTGCTGTGACCGCCGGGGCTGCCTCGGCCAAATACTCATCGATTCCAGCTTTGAATTCATAAAGAAGAAGATCGAGCGATTTTTGGCCGTAATTTTCAACATCCAGTGAAAATGCGTCGATCTCCACCAGCGTCGCGCCAGCCGCCTCTATCGTCTCCAAGCTCGCATTAAACCGTTCAATGATGTCGTCATTTGACCCATCTGCAAATCTCAGAACGCCGACGCGTTTGCCTTGCAGAGCGGAAGCCTCCAGCATAGCCGTATAATCCACATCTTGATCATCCATGGCCTCCAGCATCATTGCTGCGCCACGTACAGTTTTTGTCATTGGTCCAGCCGTGTCCTGCGTGGCACTGATCGGAACGATATATTTCTGGCTGACCAGATCCACTGTGGGTTTGAACCCGACGATCCCATTCACATTTGACGGGCAGATTATAGAGCCATTGGTTTCCGTTCCAACGGCGCCTGCCGCCAATGAAGCCGCAATCGCCGCGCCTGAACCGGAAGAGCTACCACAGGGGCTACGGTCTAGCATATGCGGATTACGCACTTGACCGCCCACAGCAGACCAACCGGACACGCTCTCACCCGATCTAAAATTTGCCCATTGAGAGAGGTTTGTTTTGCCCAGAATCACAGCGCCTTGAGCCCGCAAACCTGCGACGAGCGGACTATCACGCTTTGTGATATTATCCTTGAGAGCATGAGATCCAGCTGTCGTTGCAATCGGGTCTAAGGTCTCAATATTATCCTTAAATAAGACCGGAACGCCGTCTAGCGGACCAAGAGATTCACCGTTTTGACGGCGCGCGTCAGACGCTTTGGCTTGCGCAATTGCGTCCGGGTTAAGGGATAAAACGGATTGCAATTGTGGCCCTGCACGATCAATAGCCTCAATCCGGTCAAGATAGGACTGAGTCAGAGATGAAGATGTGACGTCGCCAGCACTCAGCGCATCTGAGAGTTCCGGTATCGTTTTAGCGGTCCAATCCTTGGCCGAAAATTTAGTCTCAACGATTTTAGCATATTCAGACGCTGACGGCCCAAAAGGATTCGGAGACTGAGTAGAGTGCTGTTCAGCCGCACACGCCGATAGAACCAAAGCAGCACTGACCAATAATAGATTTCGCATAAAGACGCCTCTGAGTGTAGAAACTCAAAGGTCTTCAAAATATAGGGTGAGGTCAAGAGACATCGATCAGTCCTAAGTCACGTAAGTTGAGAAGACCAAGCTTTTTTACGGCTTATAAATAGTAAATCCTAATTCTGCCATATATGCTGAAAGCGGCTGTCTAAGCGCGTTCAACCATCATCTTCTTGACTTCGGCAATCGCCTTGGCCGGGTTCAGACCTTTTGGACAGACATTCGCACAGTTCATGATTGTGTGGCAACGATAAAGCTTAAATGGATCTTCCAACTGATCAAGGCGTTCCATTTTCGCATCGTCACGACTGTCGACTAACCAACGATAGGCTTGCAACAAGGCGGCCGGCCCGAGATAGCGGTCACCATTCCACCAATATGACGGACAAGATGTTGAACAAGATGCGCAGAGAATACATTCATAATAGCCATCTAACTTGTCACGCTCCTCGACGGTTTGCGTGATTTCTTCTGTCGGAAGCGGCGTACTAGTATGTAACCACGGCTCAATGGAGGCATATTGCTTGTAGAAATTTGACAGATCAGGAACGAGATCACGGACGACCGGCATATGCGGCAGAGGGGAAATCGTGATGGTTCCACCTTTGACCTCATCGATACCTTTTGTACAGGCCAAAGTGTTCCGCCCACCAATATTCATCGCACACGACCCACATACGCCCTCACGGCAAGAGCGGCGGAAAGCTAGCGTCGGGTCTATTTCATTTTTGATTTTGAACAAGGCATCCAAAACCATTGGGCCACATTCATCCAAATCAATCTGATACGTGTCCCAATACGGATTGCCACCATCTGTTGGATCATAACGATAAATTTTAAACGTCTTCAGACGCGTGCCGCCAGACTTAGCTTTCCAAGTTTTTCCCTTACGGACTTTGGAGTTTTTCGGGAGGGTGAGTTGAACCATGTGAAACGTTTAATCCGTGTCTAAGTATTTTTGAAAACGATATAGACATAAAAACTCGCAAACCCAAGTGGTTTCACACGCGACAAATTGCGGCTTAGCAGCTGTCGTTTTGGGATACAGAATAGAGAGCAAGTATTGGGAAGCCCCCACCACTATTCGTCAGCCTATTCTGCGACAGACAGAAGTCGGGTTTGAAAATCAGGCACCATAATCTCATAGTTGTGGACCTGCGTGGTTGGTTTAGAAAAGTCAGAGAATAAAAACTCTAGGTCCTCTGACCGACAATCCAAAACCTCTGAAACGTCTGACAGTATTTTATTTCGCGCAATTAAATTAGCAGACATCGCCGCCCTGAGGCCTGACGTGACAAAATCAGCAGCTGGCGGGACATCAGAAACATATCCGGGCCGCGACATATATTTTGTAATAAGCTCGGAAAGCTTGTCAGTTAGGGTCATTCTTATCCTTACCAGGTCTCATCATTGGGGGATTTGAACCTTTTCTCTTTGCAATCATATTTGCGAACAAAGCTAAAGTTAAAACTTGCTTAATTCATAAGTTTCAGCAGCTTGTCGTTGAATTTTCAATTATGTCCTAAAAACTCTCCTTAAGATTTCAGATGTACGCTTTGCTGGATTTGCCCGAATGGCTTTTTCTTCTTCTCCAATAAAATGGAAAACGCCCCGCAACCCATAATCAACACCGTGATCAATCAAATCAGTTCGTGCATTTGCGCCCAAATTTGGACCAAAGGGAACAATTTTTAATTGTGAGGCGACGTCATCGACCAATCTTAGGGCGCCTGTTTGGTTGAGCGCATTTTCCATGATCGGAGAGAAGAGTTGACTTAATCGGGTCGTCGTCCGGCTTTGTAAATATTCTGTGGCTGCAGTGTCGGGGCCTCTTAAGATGTCAAAAGCATCTGTGATCGTTAAACTGCGAATTGTGTCTAAGAAGATATCTTTCGCCACGGGTGCTGCTTTCTCGGCTCCGCGGTTGAGCTGAGTTTGAAGCTCAACAAGCAAAGCATCCGCTCCAATTGGAGCTAGATAAGATTGCACATCTTGTAAAACCTTAGGCAGGGGGATGCGGACGATATCATTTCCAAGAAAACCATTAAAAACACCAACATTGGTGAGCGCATTTCCGACCCCATTATCCAAGGCGGCTTTCAGACCAAGAGCGACTTCGGCAGCTGACAAACCATTTTGTCCATCACGACCGCCTACTATACCTTCCAATATTTTTGGGTCCATCGTTGCACAGGCCGCCAGTGGTGTCGCAGCTAAACCGAGAATAACGTGCCGTCTATCCATAAAGCTCTCCAATTTTTAGCCCGCTCAATTTTTTCGATCCTCAAATTTGGGTGGACGTTTTTCCAAAAAGGCTCGCACACCTTCTTGGCAATCCGCACTTACAAATGCCTCATTAAGATATTTACTTTCTTCCATATGGGACATGAACGCAGCCTGATCCAAAACGCCGTGCCCCATCATTGATTGTCTGAGTAGGCGTTTATTATTGGCCGTCGAAGTCGGTGAACAGTTTTGCGCGATATCGCGAGCTAAGTCTAAAGCGCGGGACAAGACTTGATCCGGCGGATGAATTTCACTCACAAAACCGGCACGATACATTTCCTCGGGGGGGATTATATTGGCTTTCAAAATCCATTCATTGGCTTTCGCCCAGCCGACTAAGCGCGGTAAAAACCAACTCGCCGCACCGTCAAAGACAATACCTCGTCGTGCAAATGGAAAAGCCCATTTTGTTTTTTCAGAGCAAATCCGAATGTCCATGGGCATTGTCATAGTTGCGCCAATACCAACCGCATGGCCATTGATAGCCCCAATGATTGGCGTATCGAGATGAAACATATCAAGTACGAGCTCTCCGCCCGCATCGCGGACAACGCCTTCATGCACAGAGGGAGCGGTTGATAATCCAGCGGACCCAAAGCCATCGGATATATCCGCGCCCGCACAAAATGCGCGCCCTGCACCCGTCACAACAATCACGCGGACGGTGCTGTCTTGTTCGAGGGTCTTATAAGCGTCCTGCAATTCACGGAACATAACCGTGTTGAAACTATTCATTGCTTCAGGTCGGTTTAAAGTCAGGATAGCGACAGAATGGTTGGTTTCGTCGCGCGAAATAAGAAGAGTAGAATAAGACATGATGCTATAGGGCTATCTGAAGAACGCACCTAATGCAAAGCCCTTCAAAGCGAGAGCGCAATATCGTTTAGGGCCTGATATAATACGGCCTGCCCTGTAGGTTTAACAATATAATTTGAGACGTCTAAATCCAAAAAGGCCTGACGGACCTCATTGTCATTCACTGACGACAAAACCATGATTTTTAGATCTGAGAATTTCGGATGGTTCCGCAAACTTTTGGCTAATTTCAAACCGTCGATATTTGGCATCTGATAATCTGTCAGCAAGAGCGTGTAAGGTTCTCCTGCAATGAGTGCTTCGGAGAGAGCTTGAGCGGCCTCCTTGGCATTACTAACGCAATCCAGGGTCAGAGATAAAGGAGCTAATTGGAGATTTAAGCTCTCTAGGTTGAGGTCGATATCGTCGACTGCCAAAACTTTTAACTTAGAAATCGCAGATCGATCAATTGGAGCCGGTGTCTGGCGTGGTTCCAAATTCGTAACAGGTAAGCTCACAGTGAAGTCAAAAGCAGACCCCGCGCCCACTTCGGATCGGGCAGATAAGGTACCCCCCATGAGGAGTGCTAGTTCCTTTGAAATAGACAAGCCTAATCCGGTCCCACCATAGATGCGCGTTGTAGAGCCGTCCGCTTGTTGGAATTTTTCAAAAATTGTCGATAATTTTTCCGGAGCGATCCCAATGCCCGTGTCTTTTACAGTGAAGGTCAACTCACAAAGCTGATCAATTCGTTGACCCTTCACTCCCAATAATATGTAGCCTTCTGATGTGAACTTGATTGCATTGCCGATAAGATTGGTGAGTATTTGCGTAATGCGATCACTATCGCCGATCAAACCAATATCAAGTTCCTTTGGAAAATTGACGATAAGGTCGAGATTTTTATTGCGCGCCATAACACCGGAAAGCGTAGCGACATCATCAACAATTTGCTTCAACGGAAAAGGTGTGTCGCAAAGCGTCATTTGCCCGGCATCGAGTTTTGAAAAATCTAATATGTCATCAATTAATCTCAATAAGACTTCGCCGGATCGCTCTAGCGTATCAATCATCCCGAGCTGTGTCTCGGTCAACTCCGTGTTTCTAAGGATTTGTGACATGCCCAAAACACCATTCATAGGCGTTCTAATCTCATGACTCATATTGGCAAGAAAGTTTGTTTTCGCTTCAGCCCCGGCCAGCGCTTTCTTCTGGGCTTTGACAAGCTCGACTTCCCGCATTTTCATTTCGGTCACATCGGTCAAAATACCGATGATATATTCTTCGCCGAGTGCTGATACGTAATAGCTTTTCTTGGACTCAACCCAACGGACTTCGCCTGCGCTATTCGTATTTTCTTCAAGATTTACATTTTCGGTTTTCGACGCGAATACTTCATCATCCATGTCCCAGAAAATCTGCGCTTGCTGTTTCGGCGTGAAATCAAAATCTGACTTCCCCAATAACACTTCACGGGGATAACCTAAAAATTTACAAAATGCAGCATTAACCTCAACCCAACGGTGGCTTCGATCCTTTACATAAACCGGGTTTGGAAGGAGGTTAATGATACCCAGCAACATATCCGACCCACGCGGGTCAGAAATTATATTGGTAAGTTCATATTTGTCGGCAAGTTGCAAATTCCCCCCCCATTTAATCAAATCAATGAATAAATTCTAAGGGTAGGTCAATTACAGATTTAAGATTGTGCAACTCAACTGCCTTCATCAGATCTTTGCTTATCCCAATTTTCCAATTTCGCTTTAATGGCTGCTTCTCTGCCCTCGCCTTTAGGCGCGTAAAAAATCTGCCTCGCCATACCATCGGGGAAATAATTCTGACCTGAAAAACCTGTCTCCGTATTGGGGTCATAGGCATACCCGTCCCCATAGCCGATATCTTTCATCAACTTCGTAGGGGCATTCAGAATATGTTTAGGAGGCGACAAACTACCTGTCTCTTTCGCCGCCCGTAACGCAGCTTTATAGCCTGCATAAATACCGATAGATTTTGGCGCTGTTGCTAAATGAACAACAGCATGCGCCAAAGAGAGGTCGCCCTCCGGACTGCCAAGACGTTCATAAGCGCGAGCGGCCTCTGATGCGATCATGAGGGCCGTGGGATCCGCCAATCCAACATCTTCACTGGCAAAACGAATGAGACGTCGCGCAATATAACGCGGGTCTTCACCGCCATTTATCATCCGCGCATACCAATAAAGTGCGGCATCGGGATCACTCCCCCGCATGGATTTATGGAGCGCAGAAATAATATTATAGTGCTCATCTCTTGATTTGTCATAGGCGGGGGCGCGCTTTTGTAACAGGGCCGCCACGCCTGCGACATCCAGATCTTTTTTTGCAGATAGAAAAACTTCATCCGCTAATGTCAAAAGATAGCGGCCATCTCCGTCGGCAAAACCAATTAATGTGTCCCGACCGGATGGATCTAGCGGTAAATCACGCCCGATATATTTAGCCGCTCGGTCTAATAAATGATTTAGCGCAGCCTCATCCAATCGTTTTAACACGAAGACTTGCGCGCGCGATAAAAGCGCGCCGTTGAGTTCAAAGCTTGGGTTCTCTGTCGTGGCCCCAACAAGGGTCACAATCCCCTCCTCAACATAAGGCAAGAAACTGTCTTGCTGAGCCCGATTGAAACGATGAATTTCATCAACAAAGAGGAGTGTGCCCTGCCCCGCCTCTCTGCGCAGTCGCGCGGCGTCAAAAGCTTTCCGCAAATCCGCGACTCCTGAAAAAACCGCGGAGAGCTGAACGAATTCCAACCCAGCCTTATCCGCTAATAGTCTTGCAATCGTTGTTTTTCCGACACCGGGCGGGCCCCACAATATCATGGATGACAAGCGACCTTGCTCTAACATCCGCCCAATAGGACCCTCAGGCCCGATTAAATGTGATTGTCCTACGACGTCTTCGAGAACGGCAGGCCTCAAAGCTTCTGCTAAAGGTTTGGGAGCGTCAGTTTCGAGTCCTGCAGATTGAAAAAGATTGACCATATTGGGAGTCTAACAAATCGGAAGCTTAGGTCATAGCCCGCAATGAAAATCAAATTCATCAACTAGATGATAAGATTGTTTTTATATAAATGTCCCATGTTGGGATTTTTTGAACATTTCGAACGTTTTCTAAGGCTGGATAGGTTTGCAACCAAGAGCCAATTAATGCGCGCGCGTGCGGTTTACATTATGGGATTCGCCTTTTTGGTCACCCAGGCCATCAATCTGGCGACAATGTATCATTCTTACAGCGCGTTCACATTTGACCATTATGTTTCAGCAGTCATCTGCGCCTTTGTAATGCTATGCATTCTCTCATTGAAATATATCACTGAGTTCCGCGTTTACGCGCTTATATTTTCTATATTGATTGTTGGCGGGGTCGCATCATCAGCTTTTAACGAGGGGACTGGCATAAATTCAGCCCTCATTCCGTTTCTTATACTGGGCGTGGTGGTGAATGGATTTATCTGTGGATGGCGCGCAACTCTCGGCTTTGGTTTTGTCTCTCTCTTAGGCATATGGGCGCTCTGGGGCGTTAGTTCGACCTATGATTACACGGCAATATTTGACGTCGAAAAATTCGCAGACAGAAACTTCCAACGGGCTGTACAAGCCAGCTTAGCCACAATTCTTATTACCATGGTTGTAAGCTTCTTCTCTAAAAATATGCACGAGGCCTTTGGTGAGTTAGAAGAAGCCATCACGGCCGCCCAAGAATCCGATCGCGCCAAGACAAATTTCCTCGCCACAATGAGTCATGAACTTTGCACACCCATGAACGGCATCATTGGCATGAATGACATTTTGCAAGACACAGAATTAGATGAAGACCAAAGAGAGCTGACCGACATTATCCGCGACTCCGGGCGCAATCTACAGACAATTATAAATAATGTGCTGTTGTTCTCTCAACTTGATGCGGGACGCGTCAGCCTGGACGACTCGCCTTTCAATATTCGCTACGTCATTTCAAAAGCAGAATTTCGATATGCCTCCGCCATGGAGCAAAAAAATATCAGATTTGAAAAACAAATAGCGGATACGCTTCCAACGCAGATCATCGGAGATAAGAAACGCACGCTCCAAATCATAGAGGCCCTCATTGATAACGCCGTAAAATTCACAGAAAGCGGCACGATCAAAGTCTTTGTTAAAGGCGAACAGACCGCCAAAGGTAAAGCCGAATTGAACATATCAGTCTTGGACAGCGGAATCGGCATTCCCACCAGCCATCTGGATCAAATCTTCAAGCGTTTCACCCAAGTCGATGGCTCCATCAAACGCAATCATGGTGGAACGGGTCTCGGCCTGACAGTCGCGCGTGATATGGCGGAACTCATGGGCGGAACGATTTCGGTCAAAAGTGTGCTTGGTAAAGGCAGCCTATTCACCGTGCATCTGACATTTGATACGCCAGAGACTTACAGCCAACATTACGCAGCGGCGGCAGAGTAAATGAACAAATGCCCACGCGGCAAAACCGCCGCCATTGAGACATGGGAACCCGGGGTCAATGACCCAGCGCTATACGCTTTAGATAATTGCCATACCCACTCTTAGCGAGAGGCTTAGCAAGCTCCAACAACCTATCGGCTGTAATCCAGCCCTGCCGAAAGCTCTCGACCTCCGGACAGCAAATGCGAACACCCTGTCGAGACACAAGAATTTTGACAAATTCTGCGGCCTCAAAAAGACTGCGATGTGTCCCGGTATCCAACCAGGTTGTATCGCTGTCTAAGAGCACGACCTTTAAGTCGCCATTTTTAAGATAAATCTCATTCAAAGCCGTTATTTCAAGCTCCCCGCGTGCCGACGGGCTGATTTGTTTTGCAAATTCCGGCGCTCTCTCGTCATAGAAATACAGCCCCGTCACTGCATAGTTAGATGCAGGTACTGTCGGCTTCTCAATAATGGAAACAACATTTTTCTCACTATCAAAGCCAACGACACCGTAAGCCGAGGGGTCTTCGACCTGATATCCAAAAACGGTCGCACCTGAATTTTCTGTTTCTATCGGCGTCACGGATTTAATGAAATTTGACCCAAAAAAGAGATTGTCCCCTAAAATTAGAGCCGACGGCCCACCGTCCAAAAAGTCTTCTGAAATGATCAAGGCCTGTGCGATTCCTTCCGGTCTTGGCTGCGTCGCATAGGTTAGATTCAGACCCCATTGCGACCCATCAGACAGCAATTTCTCAAATACCGCCTTATCATTCGGAGTCGTAATGATCATAATATCGCGAATGCCCGCTTGGATCAGCACACTTAGCGGGTAGTAGATCATCGGCTTGTCATAAACTGGCATGAGCTGTTTCGAGACGGCGATCGTGCTGGGATGTAACCGCGAACCCGTACCACCCGCGAGAATTATGCCTTTTCTTTTCATGACATGTCTTTCCCTATGAGACGCTTCACAGTTCCGCTTTCAAACATCTGACATCTAAATCTCTGAACTAAAAGTCCAGTTTAGAAAGGCTCACCTGTATGACAGATTAAAACGGGTTTTTAAAATCTCTAAGCCGTATAGCTCGTCTATCTTTATCAGAGATCGTCGCCTGTGCCACTTCAAACCCCCAATCAATATTGAGATCAGGATCATCAAATAAGATCGAGCCTTCACACTCTGAATGATAATAATCGGTGCATTTATAGGCCACAACCGTGTCCGGTTCGAGTGTGGCAAAACCATGTAAAAATCCGGAGGGTACCCATAGCTGAGACTTATTTTCTTCACTTAGCAGGACTTTCACATGCTCGCCATAGCTCTCTGAGCCCGGCCTGACATCAACCGCGATATCCAAAATCGAACCCGCTAAACATCGCACCAATTTCCCTTGTGCATGTGGGGGCGATTGGAAGTGCAAACCGCGAATTGTATGTTTGGCTTCTGAGTAAGATTGATTGTCTTGGACAAATGAGAGCGTTTCACCCGTCGCAGCTTGGAAACGCTGCAAGGTGAAAGTCTCCATGAAATAGCCACGATTATCCAGATGGAGTTTGGGCGTAAAAAGGACAGGGCCATCAATATCAAAATACGCAGTTTCCATGCAGCCTGTCTTTGTGACTTACTAAGAGCAAAAAGCGATAGGTGAGAAAAAACCGGGTTTCAACAGTGGAGTGTTAAGGGTCGATTTTCTTGGGGCTTTGGCCTGATAAATATTCAGCCCGTGCCGCTCCCGCCGTGTCAGCAACCCCTTCTCCACAATACGCTCTATCGTTTTGCGCGAGGAGGAGCGCGACCAGCCCAGCCGCTCAGAGATCGAACCATGAATTTCCCCTACGCTCGAGGGGCCAGAGACTTAAAGATGTTTCAGAATCACCAGTTCAGAAGAAGACGGTTTCATGTCGCCTTATGGTGACATGTGTCGCCAAGAGTCACGCCATGGTTTGGTTAGAGAGCCCAAATTTCATTTTGTGCAATCTCAGCTAATCTCTCAGCTCTATAATCAATTTCCGAGTCACTGGCTATTTCCCAGTCTTGTATCAAGCCAAAGTTATCACCTGACTCAGTCAAGAGACTTTTCTTGTCAGAGAAAGACTGGCTTCCTAATTCTTCATTCAAAGAAAGAGGAATGAAAAGAAGATTTCCTATCAACGGCATTTTTTCAGCAGTGCCATTTTGGCTTGGATTAGATTGTGGTCTCAGATGCTCAATAGTGTACTCTCCGAAATCAGTAACATTCTTCGACGCGCGGACCTTATGAAATTCTCCTAAAATGTAGCGAACCAGCTTCTTTTGTCTCGAAAAGGTATTTGAGAAGGCTATCTCTTGAAAGTTCACTGAAAACGCTTCTTTACTTATCTCGCGTTCATTGAATGTCTTAATCATCCCTTTGTAAGCATCTGCGAACTCATCGGATGTTGTTGTTGCACTGAATTTTTTCGCAAGACGGGAATACATGCCAATGATGCCGCCACCGCCTCGTGAACCCGTTACCGCATTAAACTGGAAAGCAAAGTTCTCGATTTTTCTAAGTGTTTTCTGAATTTTGCCTGGCTTTACAAAGTCCTTCTCAAAATAGGCGCGCATCACCGATAGAAGTAATGGCCTGGCCTGTTCAACGTTAAATATATTCAAGGCACTAAGACTTCGGGATATCTCCCTGTGATTTTTATCCGCAATGCCATCTGCCGGCGAAACAACGGAAGTATATGCCACAGCAGCTTTTTGAATATCTTTGAGCCAAGATTGCGCATTTTCTTGGGTAATTATTTTTCTCATCTCGCGATATAGGTTTTTCTTAGAAACGTAGCTTTCGCGAGCCCACCAGTAGTGGAGTAGAAAGGTGTCAAAACTGACTGAATTTTCGGCACTCTCGAAACGCAGTCGTATTTCACTCCAAGTATCTGAGACAGGTGATAGATCATCATTGTCTACAATTTTTCGAAACAATTTTACGAAATGATTTTTGAGAAGATCCGAAACCTCGAGGTCCTTACCTCTACTATTGAGAACTTCAAACACGATAAATGCGTCATCTTCGTTCGTTAGTTTTTGCTCAACAAATTGAAGCCCTAACAGTTTGTCTTTCAACGTTGACAAACGATTTATCTTTGCGGCTGCAGTCTTTACGCCATCAACATGCTCAGATATTTTTTTGACTAAGTGCTCATAAACCGACTTTTGGGTTTTCTCTTCGTCGGACACCGCCTGAACATCTAGGGGAGTTTCACGGGCTAAAATCACATTAGAAAAATATTTGTTCGGAATTTCGTACCGCATCATAAATCGCGGTTTGCGAGTGTCTTCATCTTTTCTTTCAATAATCTCATGAAGAGTCTCTGAAAGCGCACTTGCACCATTTAACTCAGCTACATTCCTAAGAGCGGATAAAAATATCGTTAGTGTAGCTAAGCGTTGTTGACCGTCTGTAATATTAATAGACGTCACATCTTTTTTATTGTTGTAGATTACAATTGAACCCACAAAATAATCAGGCTCATCCGAGCCCAAAATATCTGCCCAGAGATCATCTACGTTTTGAATGTTCCAGCTATAAGGT
>CAZBDT010000041.1:4106-16937 GCA_964490745.1 uncultured Algimonas sp. | reverse complement strand
GGTTGAAAACCTGGCGTCCTAACCGATAGACGAAGGGACCGCATCAGTCAGTGTGAGCGCGATATATAGACGGCTTTCAAAGCTTGCAAGAGGCTTTCGTGCAAAAACTCAGTCTGTTACAGGTGCAAGGTCTTGCAAGTGAAAATCTATCCGCGTCCGCCCCTGCCAAACATTGGGTCGGAGCTGTCCAAGGGCATGAAAACGCTTTGATCCAGCAATCAAAAGGGCCTCATCCAGACCTGATTCGCCCGCTCGAAAACATATACCGCTGATAGAACCACCCTCTCCATCTGTTAGCGTAAAACGGACATGATCCCCCTTCGTGCGCTTCGCAAATGAAACTGAAACGTCTGAAAAGGCAAAAACGGGTTGCGCATTACCCGCGCCATAAGGGCCTACCGTTTCTAAAACCTGCATAAGATCCTCCGATACGGCAGACAGAGACAATACAAAATCGAGCTTCGTCGAATCATTTTCTAAAGCTGTTTCAACATCGGCTGCCAAACGAGAGATCATGAACTGTCTAAAACCATCAATTTTATCAGGATCCATCGTCAAACCGCCGGCCATTTCATGCCCACCACCGGACAGGAGCAGCCCTTCGGCTTTCGCAGCACTCAAAGCACCACCCAAATCAACACCGGAAATGGATCGCCCGGACCCTTTCGCGACGGATGGCGTCGCATCCATATCAATTCCGATGACGATAGATGGCTTTCGAAAACGGTCTTTCAACCGCCCGGCAACGATTCCAATAATTCCGGGATGCCAGTCAGCCATTGCGACAATGATAACAGGCGCTTCAGCCAGCAACTGTGCCGCTTCCAGCGCTTCGGCTATAATCCGGTCCTGCATCATTCGACGCTCTTGATTTACCCTATCTAACTCTGCTGCATGCGCATAGGCAGTCTGTGCGTTCTCCGTAGAGAGTAACTCTGCGCCCATATCGGAACGTCCAATGCGTCCACCCGCATTGATACGTGGCCCCAGAACAAAGCCTGCGTGATAGGTCGTGAAGGGCGGATCAGCGCTCGCCACATCGGCCAAAGCCCGAATTCCTATATTTTGATTGGCAGATAAGACTTTCAGCCCTTGTCGAACAATGGCCCGATTCACCCCTCGTAACGGAACTACATCACAAATTGTTCCGAGTGCCGTCAGCCCTAAAAGGCTCTTTAAGTCAATTTGGGGCGACATTCCGCGTTTTCGGGCTTCTCTGTGCAAAGCCACAAGCAACATAAATGTTACACCTGCCGCAGCTAGATGCCCCTGCCCTGATGTGTCATCAGAACGGTTCGGGTTGACCAAGGCCAAAGCTGGCGGCGGTGCGTGGTCCATCAAATGGTGATCAATCACGATCACGGGCATATTAATATCGTGAGCATGTTCTAAAGCTTGATGAGCGGCCGCCCCACAATCCAATGTAATGACGAGATCAACAGATTCTGATTTCAATTGATCAAAAGCTTCGACGGATGGACCGTAACCTTCTTTGACCCGGTCAGGGACATATAAGCCAAATTCATATCCTATAGCGCGCCCCCAGCGGATGAGTTGTGCGGCTGATGTTCCCCCGTCTACATCATAGTCAGAGAATAAGGTGATGCGTTTCCCGTCAGCAATATAATCCAGAATAAGGCCTGCAGCTTTATTCGCATCAGTCAAATCGGACGGGTTAGGCAAACTGTTCTTTAAGGTCGGAGATAAGAATACTTCGACATCACCGGGCTTAACATCCCGTCCAGAAAGCAAGGCCGCCTGCAATAATGGAAGACCTGTCTCCATACTATAGGATTCTAATATTTCAGGATCGTAGCGATAGGTCCATTTTCGTCCGCGAATGGATCGCGAAACGCCCAAACATAATCTATCACTCATTCCGCAGCGACGGCATCAGATTGCAGCAGTGTTTTAAGATTTCGCGCAGCTTGCCGAATGCGTTGTTCATTTTCAACAAGCGCCATACGCACATAACCTTCGCCATTTTCACCGAATCCAACGCCCGGCGACACGGCAACGCCAGCCTCCTTCATCATCAGTTTGGAGAATTCAACAGATCCGAGATGTGTAAATTTAGGCGGCAATGGTGCCCAAGCAAACATTGAGGCTTCTGGAGACGGAATATCCCATCCTGCACGGCCAAAGCTTTCCACCAAGACATCCCGACGCTTACGATAAATGTCTCGCGCCTCATCAATGCAGTCCTGCGGTCCGTCCAGAGCGGCACAGGCGGCGACTTGTATCGGGGTGAACGCGCCGTAATCCAAATATGATTTCACGCGAGTCAGCGCCGCGATCAATCGTCGATTGCCAACCGCAAACCCCATGCGCCACCCTGCCATGGAATAAGTCTTTGAAAGAGAAATCGTCTCAATCGCCATAATCTCTTCAGGATCGACAAATTCAAAGACGGATGGAGGTGCCTCGCCAAAGTAAATTTCTGAATATGCGAGATCGGATAACAGGATAGCTCCGCAATCCCTCGCAATTTCCACGATTTCTTCGTAGAACGCACGATCAGCCGTCATACCTGTTGGGTTTGATGGAAAACAAACAACAATCGCCATAGGCGGCTTATCCGCCGTCGCGAGTGCAGCCTTAACCCCCGCGAGATATTCTTCAGCCGTAATAGCAGGAATGCCTTGGATTTGGGCACCCGCGATAATGAAACCATAAGCATGGAGTGGATAAGAGGGGTCCGGCGCATAAATAACATCACCCGGCGCGGTAATCGCCTGAGCTAAATTTGCAAAACCTTCTTTCGATCCAATTGTAGCAATGATTTGATCTTCAGGATCTAACGCGACATCAAAACGTCGCTGATAGTAGCGTGAACATGCCTGACGTAAGCCTTTGATACCGCGAGAGGCAGAATAACCCGTGACTCTTGGTTTCTGCACAGTCTCAATCAATTTATCAATAACATGTTGCGGAGTCGGCAGATCAGGATTGCCAAAGCCAAAATCAATAATATCCTGACCATCGGCGCGCAATTGGGCCTTAAGCTTATTCACTTCCGCAAAGACATAAGGCGGCAGACGTTTAATTCGGTAGAATTCATCCGTCGAAATTTCTGGGTTTGTTTGCATGACGGCTTGTCCTGTCGTCTGTATTAACGGCGCGGTTTATAATCGGGAAAACCCTCGACAGGCCCCGATGCGGGATCATCTTTTTTATAGGCTTGAGCCTTAGCCTTAAGCGCTTCAAACTCGGCCTCAGACTCAGCCCTGGTTAAGCTAGTCGACATTTCACCGCGAATAGAACTCTCACGTAATTTCTCCAGTGAACGCGCATCTCTGTCCCACTGAGCATCAGACCTTATGTCATCGGGCGCAGGAGGAGCATCCATTGGGCGAGGATAATCTGGATTTATATTTTTAGCGTCCTCACTGAATTCAGGCGATTTCATAATATCCAACATTGGGAGTTTAACGGTCTGACAAGCTGCCAAAAGGTAACATGACGCCGCAATTACAGAGAGTCGTACTTTAATCACCGAAATAGTCATAAAGTCTATATGCTCTAAAATGACTTACGGGTCATCCTAATAATCATCCATCATAGCTGTCTAGCTAAGGAAAGATGCCCACAGAGTCTAAACCAAGCGTCTCATCCCAGCCTTGCGTCAGATTATAATTCTGTATGGCCTGCCCTGAACTACCTTTGGTAAGATTATCGATAACTGAAACAATCACCGCAGAATCGGAAGTCCGATCCGCAAATAGACCGATCTGGCAATGATTGCTTCCGCGCACATGACGTGTTTGTGGGATGTGCCCCTCCGCGAGAACGTGTACGAAAGCTTCCCCTCCATAAGCCGCCTCGTATGTTTTACGTAGCTCAGATAGGCTAACGCCTTCGCGAAGTGTCACATGACAGGTCGCAATCATACCACGATTCATAGGCAAGAGATGCGGAGTAAAGCGTACCTTTGCCGTGACGTCAGCGAACTCTCGAATAGCTTGATCCATTTCAGGTGCATGACGGTGTTTTCCAATACCATAAGCTTGCGCGCCATCTGATGTTTCGGAATAAGCAAAAGCTAAACTCGCCTTCCGGCCTGCACCTGTCACGCCGGATTTCGCATCTATTATGATATTGTCAGGCTTAATAAGCCCCGCTTCCAATCCGGGCAGTAGGGCCAACATAGAACACGTCGGATAACACCCCGGACAAGCCACAAGCTTTGACCTTGGAAGCTGTTCCCGAGAAAATTCAGATAGGCCGTAGATTCGGTCTTCCAATAGCTCTGCAAATGCATGTGGGCGGCCATAGGTCTCTTCATACAACTTTGGATCAGACAACCGGAAATCCGCTGACAAATCTATGACTGTTTCAACCCGATCATAGATTTTAGCGATTGTCTCTTGGCTTGCGCCATGAGGCAAACAAGCAAAGACAACATCTATATCATCCCAACGTACCTCATCCAGCTTTGTCAGCGGTGGAAGCGCCTGACCTGCAAAATTCCGGAAAACATCGGAATAATCTTCACCTGCACGGCTATGTGCAGTCATGGCTTTCAAATTCAACTTGGGATGTCCCAAAATCAAGCGAACAGCTTCCGCGCCAGTATATCCGGAAGCTCCAAGTACAGCTGCATTTTTCATAGTCGAATTTCCATTAAAAAAGGCGCCTCGGTTCCCCGAAGCGCCTGATCAGATAGACCAAAAGGTCGAAATAAGGCTTAACGCTTCGAGAACTGGAAGCTCTTACGCGCTTTGGCGCGACCATATTTCTTACGCTCAACAACACGAGAGTCGCGCGTAATGAAGCCAGCAGCTTTCAACGGCGCACGCAAAGCGGGCTCATAATATGTCAGCGCTTTTGTGATGCCGTGACGAACAGCACCAGCCTGACCTGACAAGCCGCCGCCTTTGACAGTCGCCATGACATCGTATGAGTCAACGCGGTCAGCAACTTGGAAAGCTTGCGCGATAATCAAGCGAAGTACTGGACGTGCGAAGTAAACTTCTTGATCGCGACCATTGACGACAATTTTGCCGCTACCGGGCTTGATCCAAACGCGCGCGATTGAATTTTTCCGCTTGCCTGTCGCATAAGAACGACCGTGCTCATCAATTTTTGGCTCTGGCAAGGTCGCCGGATCAACCGCAGGCGTTTCAGTGCCAACAGTACCGTCGACAACGTTTTTGAGGTCCGCGAGGGACTGTGCAGTATTTGTATCAGCCATGGTCTTAACCTCGCTTCACGTTCTTTTCAGACATTGATTTGAAATCAATGACTTCAGGATTTTGAGCGGCATGCTCGTGCTCGGACCCCGCATATACACGCAGGTTAGACAACTGCTTACGCGCCAATGGGCTTTCCTTTGGTAACATACGCTGCACAGCTTTACGCATAACGCGGTCAGGGAAACGTCCGTCGAGGACTTTTGCTGCTGTCGTCTCTTTCAAACCACCCGCATAACCGGTGTGACGATAGTAAACTTTATCAGAACGCTTATTACCTGTGAAATGGACCTTATCCGCGTTGATGATGATGACATTATCGCCACAATCAATGTGTGGTGTGTAATCGGGGCGATGCTTTCCGCGCAGACGCATAGCGACAAATGTTGCTAAACGACCAACGACGGCATCTTCCGCGTCAATGAGAATCCATTTTTTCTCAATATCAGCGGTTTTCAGAAACTTTGTCGTTTTCATGATGAACCTTGAAAATTGGGAAACAAGCCAAAGCGGCCCGTTTTCGATGGCGCTACCTACGCAAGACACCTCATGTCGTCAACACTAGAATTCACACACCTCCTTTAATTTATCAATAAAAAACAATGATTTATAAATTGGGTATTATTTTACCGTATTAAAGTGCCGTGCTTTCCAAACAACTGCCAATGCAATCAGAAAGACGAATATGGATGAGAATTGGTGAATCAATGCCAGTTTGATATGGAAAAGGTCGTTTTGTGCCCCCGTTAACAATGTCCAAATGCCTAGAACCACCTGCCACAGCAATATAAACATGAACATCGTTGTTATTTTACGCAAATGAGCAACTTTACGCGCTTTAAACCAAATCCATACTGCAAAGGCCAATATGATATAGGCCAAGACCCGATGGTTAAACTGAATCGCGGCTGTATTTTCGAAAAAATTGCGCCAAGCTGGATTTTGAATGAAGTAGCCGACAGGCACAAAATCACCATCCATCAATGGCCACGTATTATAGCTTAATCCAGACTTCGTCCCAGCCACAAAAGCCCCTGCGATGATCTGTAGATAGACGAGCCCGGCCAGCACAGCGGCCCGCTTTGTCATAACGCGCCCAGCTGGTTTCGGAGCGAATTGATTTCGCGTCGATTTATATAACCAGTATAAAAACCCCAATATGATGAAGGCCATGCCGAGATGCGTTGCGAGACGGTATTGGCTCACATTGACCATGCCCTCCTGAAGCCCGCTATAGACCATCCACCAGCCAATAGCGCCTTGAAACCCGATAAGGATCGCTGGAATAAGAAATAAGATGCCCTTCCCGGCGGGAATCTTTTTGCGAAACGCAAACCAGAGAAACGGAAGGACATAGGCCACGCCTATCAAACGCCCGAGTTGGCGATGCCCCCATTCCCAGAAATATATAAATTTGAAGCCCGCTAAGTCCATATCCGGATGCTCTGCCTCAAACTCCGGGATCAGCTTATATTTCTCGAACTCCGCCAGCCAAGCGTCTTGCGTAAAGGGTGGGAGAGCGCCTCTTATCGGTGCCCATTCCGTGATTGAAAGCCCGGAATTCGTTAAACGAGTCGCGCCACCAATTACTATAATCAGCGCGACCAAAAACATCATGAACAAAAGCCAGTATTCAACAGATTTGGAGCGTGTCTTAAACATATGAGCGATATAGCGCGGTAAAAATCAAAGTCGACGCGGCATATATGCATTGCTTCATGAAAAACAAGATGGTCGGAGTAGCAGGATTCGAACCTGCGACCCCACGCCCCCCAGGCGTGTGCGCTACCGGACTGCGCCATACTCCGCGTCCATCTTTAGCTGCGGGCTATAAGAAATAGGTGATCATCACGCAAGCCAAGTTTGCGGTTGGAATTGAGTTAAATATCAACTGATCCTGCTTTGCGAAAGTCGGATAGTTTCGATTTGAGACCTTCAAGACTTTTTAGCGCATCTTTGAGGGCCTGCGTGTCAGGTGTAGGCGGAGCGACGGGAGCAGGAGCGGATGCAACCGTAGGCGCAGTTACAACTTCAGCTGCAGGAACAATTTTCGGAGCGGAGGCGGGCTTATTTGTAGTTGAAATTTGTGCGGGCAGCGAAACGGTTGCGACACGCGTTTCGGCAGGTTTGATACGTTCTGGCAACAAGTCCGTCTGATCTACGCGCTGTTCCCGGGCAGCTCTTTCTAAAGACCGCCCAAGTTCTACAACCCGAGACGGGCCTTTTTTTCTGATGAGCTTCTGCACATCTTTAATCGGATGTTTTTCATCATGAAGGAGCTTTTTAATACCTCTGATAAACTCAATATCTTCTGGGCGATAAAAGCGACGCCCCCCACCACGCTTTATAGGCTTGATATGCGTAAACTTAGACTCCCAAAATCGAAGAACATGAGGCTGCAAACCCAGCTCTTCTCCGGCCTCACTTATAGTTCGAAATGCACGTGCTGTTTTAGTCTGACTCATAACCACCCACTAAATTCGCTTCCCACAAAACACGGTCGCGAATCAGAGGTTATCACGATTTGGGCGATAATGCCGAATCTACGCGTTCCCGCAGGACCTGAGAGGGTTTGAAGACCAAGACTCGACGCGACGTAATTGGAACTTCTTCGCCTGTTTTGGGGTTGCGCCCAATACGTTCTTTCTTATCACGAAGAGAAAATGTCCCAAACCCCGCCATTTTCACATGTTCGCCTTTTTCAAGAGAGGCGGCAATGTGATCTATAACAGACTCTACTAAGGTAGAGCTTTCCGAACGGGACAAGCCAATTTCGCGATACACAGCCTCAGCAAGATCCTGACGCGTGACGGTTTGAGAATTTACAGTCGTGGCTTCCATGCTTCCTTAAAGCAAATTCAGATATAGTTAATCAAGCCAAGACTTTGGAAAAATATAGAAATTTTATAAAAACCAGGTTACTTAGTAACGCAGAAGCGCCGCACCCCAAGTAAAACCACCTCCAAACGCCTCCAACATGACCAAGTCACCTTTTTTGATCCGCCCGTCTTTAACGGCAGCATCCATGGCAAGCGGTACAGAAGCAGCAGATGTATTTGCGTGTTGTCCAACAGTAGAGACCACTTGCTCAGGTCTAAGTTTCAGCCGTTTCGCGACCGCATTTAGAATCCTTTGGTTGGCTTGATGTGGTACGAACCAATCAATATCCGCGACCTTAATATCGGCTTGCTCGGCGCAGTCTTGAATAACTTTAGCTATGTCTGTGACAGCGTGTTTGAAAACTTGATTGCCCAGCATACGCAGATGCCCGACAGTTTGCGTGCGCGACGGCCCACCATCAACATAGAGCATGTCTCTGTGCCGGCCGTCTGAACGAATATAAGTTTGCAAAATACCGGATTCCGTATCCTCAACTGCCTCAACAACAATAGCCCCTGCCCCGTCACCAAAAAGCACGCAAGTTCCACGATCCGACCAATCCAAAATACGAGAGAACGTTTCAGCGCCAATCAGTAATGCGCGCTTCGCCCCGCCTGACTTTAAAAGTGCATTCACAACATGTGTTCCGTAAATGAACCCGGAACAAACAGCCTGAATATCAAAAGCAGCACCATGCTGCATACCCAGTTTTTCCTGGATTATCGTAGCGGTGGAAGGGAAAGTTAAATCAGGCGTCGACGTCGCCACAACCACCAAATCAACATCATCCGCTGTCAAATCGGAGTGTTCAAGCGCTATCAGAGCCGCTTCATATCCCAGATCAGAAGTATATTGCCCCTCTGCAGCAATGCGACGTTCGCGAATACCTGTGCGCTCCCGTATCCATTCATCAGATGTCTCGACCAAGTCGGACATCTCTTGATTGGTCATAACTCGATCTGGTAGGTAGCTGCCTATGCCGCGAACGACTGCTCTCATGAGATAAATCCGATATTATCATCTTCATCGTGAAGGGCGTCTAATCTTTCATCCAAAGCGTCCTGAAAATCGCTTTCGGCCAAACCGATCGCGATATTTAATGCATTGGCAAAACCAATTCGGTCTGTCCCGCCATGACTTTTAACAGCGATGCCGTTTAAACCCAAAAATACCGCGCCATTTGCTCTTCGAGGATCAAGGCTTTTCCTAAGATTTCGTAGAGCCAGCCCATTTAATGCTGAAGTAAATTTAGACCAGACATTTCCCAAAAGCGCTTTTTTAACAAAACTATCAACGAGTTTAGCGGTGCCTTCAGCGGTTTTCAGTGCGATATTGCCTGTAAACCCGTCCGTAACGACAACATCGACTTCACCTTTGGAAATATCATACCCTTCCACAAAACCCTTATAATTTAATGCGAGTTGCGACTGAGATAAGCGTTCATGCGCAACCTTGACGACGGCGTTTCCTTTTCCCTCTTCTGTACCGACATTGAGTAGCCCAACAGAGGGCGTAGCTTCCCCATAAATCGCACGGTAATAAGCCTCGCCTAAAACTGCAAACTCAGTCAATTGGGACGCATCGCATTCTACGTTTGCCCCTACATCCAGCACAACCGTCATTCCGCCGTTCATATTGGGCCAACTTGCGGCTAAAGCAGGACGTTGTACGCCCGGTTTGGCTCGCAACTGCAGCTTAGACATCGCCATAAAAGCGCCCGTATTCCCTGCAGAAACGACGACGCCGGCCTGACCGCCTTTAACGGAAGCGACAGCATTCCACATGCTGGAGCCTTTTCCCTTACGCAGGGCCTGAGACGGCTTATCTTCCATTGAGACAGTCTTCTCAGTATGGAAGACTTCTGAGCGCTCCCGGGTTCGTGGGGAAGACTCCAAAAGTGGAGCCAGTTTTTCCGCATCACCATGTAGCAGAAAACGCGCACGACGCCCCTCACCTTCATGAGTCAGAAAGTATTCAATGCCTTTGATTACGATGTTCGGTGCGTCATCACCTCCCATGGCATCAATTGATATGATAAGTCCGTCGAGCATTCAGTGTTCCAGTTTGAACGCGAGCTATACTGCGCTTCAATGCTAAAGCCTAGCCATAAAGCTGTCTCAGAATGAGGTATCTGGGAAAGAAAATTCAGTCAGAGCAATTTGTCCAAGCGTCATATCCGTTAGCTTATCGTCAAAAGCCTTAAGATAGCCCGACATCGATCCGATGAATGAGTCTTGATTATCAGCACGAAACTCCGATGAATTGATCTGATCAATCAGCGACTCTCCGAACACACGCTCCAAAGCCTCGCGTGGGTTTTCTTCGTGCAGCGCCTCCGCATATTTTTTCACGCGATCATAGAAGAGAGAAATCATCGGCTGAATTCGCTTCTTAACACTTGCGTCTGACAAGGCCTCCTCACGCAAGGCAATTTCAAAATCATCTTTCATTTCATCAAACAGAGCCTGCCCGAGACGTTCACCATTCTGACCATAACGATTTAGATTCGACAGGACTGCAGCGATATGAAGCGTCAAAACATCTATGCGTCCATCATAATTATCCTTGAAACGTCCTTCGCCGTAAAATTCCGGAGCGCGGGACTGCGCCATTAATTTGGCATAAATTCGACGCGCATCCTTTGTTGCAGCGTCTTCGCGACCAAATAGGCGTTTCAATATTTTTATCATTTAAGCCTCTTATAAAACAATTCTGACCAAATCTTCACGCAGTTACAGTCTTGCCCTACAGTGGTCAGAGCGTTAGGTCCGTATCAACATAAGTCTTTACGCGTGAACTCTATGAACGTGCCTGCAAAACTCTTAATCATCATGGCGACAACTGCGCTTTGCGCGGCCTGTAACCCTGTACTCAGAACACATGGCTACGTCCCGACGGAAGAAAAGCCACAGGCCGTTAATCCTGACACGGATACAAAGACGTCCGTTTTATCTCGGCTCGGTAAACCTTCTGTCGAATCGACATTTAATGAAGATGTGGATGATGACGTCTGGTATTACATCACCTCCGTTCGTCAGCGCTACGCTTATCTCCGCCCTCAAATTGAGGATCGGACAATCACAGCGATCCATTTCAATGCGGATGGTCAAGTCACGAAAGTGGCTGAATATGGTTTAGAGGACGGCGTTCCTGTCAATTACGTTGACCGCACGACCCCAACCCGTGGCCGTGAACTCTCTGCACTTGAGCAAATCTTTGGGACAATTGGGCGTCTTCCGACGGATCGTCTCACAGGTGCAAATCAGTCAACCGGTGGCGGTGGCGGCGCGGGTCAGACAGGCGGCCGCTAAGTTAGACTATTTATGGGTATAGCCTTTTTGAGGCCACACCATTTCGCGGCCATCAATATCAAGACAAACAGATCCTGATCCCGGGGTCAGTGAGCCGACTAAAGTCAACGTCAGTTTAGCCGCACGCGCCATATCAAAAATAGCTTGCCGGTTTTCGGCACGCGCCGTGAAGACAACCCCATAATCATCTCCAAAACTCGCAAGAGACTGCCGCGCTTGGATCGGATCATCTTGCGCGTCTGCCCAGTTTTCAGCGCCAAGTGAAAACGGTAAAGCGTCAAAGTTCAAAACCGCACTCGCATTGCAGAGCTTTGAGATATGACCGACATCGGCCAATATCCCATCTGATATATCGGCTGAACTTGTCGCGTATTTCGAGAGAATTTTCTGATAAGAAAAACAAGGCTCAGGCCGCCAAAAAGCGCTCTCAAAAGCGTATAAATCCCGTCCATCAGGCGCTGGTGAGATGGGTTGGTTCGTCACTAAATCACAACCTAATTTTGCATCGCCCAAGACGCCGCTAACCCAGATGTCATCTCCAATAGATGCGCCCGACCTGCCTACCATCTCACCTTTGGCCACTTCCCCGATCAACGTAATCGAAAAAACGGCAGGCCCCGTGGTAGACGTCATGTCACCACCCCATAGGGCACAGTTAAATTCAGCCTGCGTTGTCTCCAAACCTTTGGCAAAAGCCGGAATCCACATCTCCATGTAAGAGGCGCGCATCGAGACAGAGAGTTGATAGCCGATTGGCCGTCCGGCTTTAGAGGCAATATCAGAAAGGTTCGTCCGCAGTAGGCGTTCCGCAACATCCGCGCCATACATGCCTTCAGGAAAATGAACGCCCTCAACAAAACTATCCGTTGTGATCAAAAGATCATAACCAGCTTTGGGTGAATAAAGCGCAGTATCATCTTTGAGACGCAGCCCTTCCGGACCCGCCAGAGGCGCAAAATAGCGCTCAATCAGATCAAATTCATTCATTGCTGTCCGAGTGATCCTCAGACGATTTTTTATCCGCAGTTGGCGACGCCTCGGCATGAGAGGCTGTCAGACCAAATTCGACCGCGCGCGTCTCTTTCGCGATCTTGTCCAAAACGCCATTCACGATGCCCGGCTCTTTTCCAGAGAAAAACTCCGTCGCAATCGCCATATATTCATTGATAATCACGAGGGCCGGCACGTCAGGACGGCTTTGAATTTCATAGGTCGCAGAACGCAGAAGCGCGCGCAGGGTCGCGTCTAAACGACGGAGCGGCCATTTATCTGACAGTCGACCTTCAATCGCTTGATCAATTCGCGTCTGGTTCGTGACCACACCATTCATGATATCTTCGAAATAAGGTTCATCCGCGCGGACCATGCCCGGCTCATCTTCATAGCCGAAACGATGATCAAAGAACTCTTTGATGACTGTTTTATGCGGCGCACCGGAAACGTCCATC
>CAZBDT010000041.1:0-4096 GCA_964490745.1 uncultured Algimonas sp. | reverse complement strand
ATAGAGCGCCTGCACCGCACTCCTGCGGGAGACACGTCTTAATTTTGGATTGGCGCCACTCATCCTTTGTTCAACTCATCACGCAGCTGTATCATGCGTAAACAGGCTGACGCCGCAAAGCCGCCTTTATCTTTCTGATCCGGCTTAGACCGCGCAATGGCTTGGGCTTCATTTTCGACCGTGATGATCCCGTTGCCAATAGCGAGTTGATGATCAACAGCGAGGTCCATTAGAGCCCGTGCAGACTCTTCGCACACATAATCATAATGCGTTGTTTCACCCCGAATAACACAGCCCAAAGCGACATAGCCATCATAACCCGCCTTCGCCTTTTCGGCATAAGAAATAATATGCGGAATTTCGAGTGCACCCGGAACATTGACTTTTACAACCTCTGCATCAGCGGCTTGGAGTTTTGCCAGCGCACCCTGCAAAAGGTCTTCAGAAATCGACTCATAATAACGAGCCTCGATAACAAGAATTTTCATCAGTGGTCCTAAGTCCGTGTATTTTTTAGCGGGGTAATACCATCAAGCTCAAGATCATAAGCCTCTAGCCCAATAATCTTTGGCATAACATTTGTAATCAACGTCATCTTTGTCACGCCTTGATGTGACAAAATTTGCGCGCCGACGCCATATTCTCGAATGGTTTGTTCTTTGCGGTTTACCGTGGATTTATGCGCACCGAGCCGTTCGAGCAAGCTGTCGATGGAGCCCTCGCGGATCAGCACTAAAACGGAATGGCCGTCATGGGCGGCTAGCTGTTTCATGGCATCCCAAATCAAGCCCGAACGCGGACTGTCTTCGGATAGAACATCTCCCGCGAAATCAATCTTGTGGACGCGGATAAGGCTCGGAACCCCCGGTTCAGCTTCGCCTTTAGAAAGGGCGACATGTTCTTTATTATCGAGGAAGTTGCGATAAACATGAATTTTGAACTCATCGCCATTTTGACTGCGAAAATCACTGCTGGCGATATGGCGTACAAAATGATCTTTTTGTAGGCGATAGGCGACAAGATCTTCAATTGTACCGATTTTCATATCATGTTGCTGCGCGAATTTCACGAGGTCAGGTAAACGCGCCATGGTGCCGTCATCATTCATAATTTCACAAATCACAGCAGATGGATTTAATCCCGCCATACGTGAAATATCGACCGACGCTTCCGTGTGACCTGTCCGTACTAATACTCCGCCATCTTTGGCAACTAAGGGAAACATGTGACCGGGCGTCACGATATCATCTTCGCGACTATCAGGGTCAATGGCGACTTGGATTGTTAGCGCGCGGTCGGCAGCACTAATGCCGGTTGTCACGCCTTCGCGGGCTTCAATAGATTGGGTGAAAGCTGTCTCAAAGCGCGAGCCATTATTCTTATTCTGCGGCTCTAACCCTAACGTTTCGGCCCGCTTTTCTTCCAAGGCGAGGCAGATGAGGCCCCGTCCATATTTCGCCATGAAGTTCACAGCTTCGGGCGTAGCGAATTGGGCTGGAATAATCAGATCACCCTCATTCTCGCGATCCTCAGCATCGACAAGAATATACATTTTCCCATTTCGAGCCTCTTCGATAATCTCTTCCGGCGTGGCGAGATTATAAACATCTTCCGAGGCATCTGTAATCTGGTCCGTCAAGTTTTCTGTCCCATATGAGCGAGGTAGCGCGCCACATAGCGGGCGATCAGGTCGATTTCCAGATTTATGTGATCGCCCGGCTGTAATCCACCCAAAGTCGTCGCTTGGGCGGTATGCGGGATTATATTGACGGAAAATGTCG
Organism: uncultured Algimonas sp.; assembly: GCA_964490745.1. GTDB lineage: Bacteria > Pseudomonadota > Alphaproteobacteria > Caulobacterales > Maricaulaceae > Litorimonas. The sequence continues at coordinate 2,315 of CAZBDT010000041.1, read as the reverse complement.
AGCCGGACGCCTCATTCACGGTCAGGGACACACCGTCAACTGTGATAGACCCTTTGGGCGCGATACCGAAGGCAATATGGTCGGGGGCTTTGAAATCGAGTTTCAGCGAACCCGCAATCTCTGTCCGTGCAGTCAGCGTGCCCACCCCGTCAACATGTCCAGTCACCAAATGACCGCCCAGTTCATCCGCTCCCGTTAGGGCGCGTTCGAGATTAATCTTTGTGCCGTCTTTCCACTGACGCATGGTGGTCTTGTCCAAGCTCTCATCAGAGACCTCAAACGCGTACCAGCCCGGCCCTTTCTCTATGACGGTCATGCAAGCCCCAGCATGAGAGATGGATGCGCCAATATCGATGGTGTCGGTGTCATAGGCGCATTCAATATCCATGCGCGTGTCGCCCCATTCTCCTCCGGTGCCACGGGTCACCGATTTCACTGTGCCAATATCCGTAATAATGCCTGTGAACATTAACCCGCTCTCACATAAACTTCGTGTTGGTCCTGCCCAACTTCGCTGACCTTCATACGGTGCAAACGTATAGCTTGACCCATTTCTGTGAAACTTAATGCACCTACACAATCTCGACCGTCACCGCCCAGCAGAACAGGGGCGCGGTACCAATGCAGCGTATCGAAAAGTCCGGCGCGGATGAAACTAGCAATCAATGCGCCGCCACCTTCCACGAGCAATGTGCGAAGTCCCGCCTCGGCCATAACAGCCAAGGCTTCTTCCAAACTGAGGCCATTTTTATCGGTGACCTCATGAACAACAACATTATGTTCTCGCAGAGCTTCGGCTTTGGCTTCGGACCCGGCCCGCGTAAAGACCCATGTGGGAGTCTGGTCCGCAGTCGCGACTAAATGTGAAGACAGATCAAGTTTCAGCGTCGTGTCGAAAACAATGCGCACAGGGTCTTTCTGACCGGGCACGCGCGATGTCAGGCGCGGATTATCCAGTTCAGCAGTCACCGCCCCCACAGCAATCGCATCATTTTCGGCGCGTAGATATCGTCCGTGAGCGCGGGCCTCTTCAGACGTCACCCATTGCGAATTACCATTGGCGAGTGCGATTTTGCCATCAAGAGATGTGGCAAGTTTGAGCGTGATTTTGGGTCGGGCGAATTGGGACAAGGCTAATCGTCCTCGTCACTACTCAAACGCTCATCCGTGATGAAGGACGCGAAGTCCTCTGTCGCGCGAAAGTCTTTATAGACAGAGGCGTAGCGCACATAGGCAACTTTATCCAAATTGGAGAGGCCCTCCATAACGAGCTCGCCAATACGATCAGATTCAATATCAGACGTTCCGCCCGCTTCCAGTTGACGGACTACACCGGAGATCATCTGCTCAATTTGCTCGGGCTGGACAGGACGTTTTTGTAAAGCAATCAAGACGGACCTCGCCAGCTTATCCCTGTCAAATGGCGTTCTGCGGCCCGACTTTTTCACGACGGTCAGGTCGCGAAGTTGGACACGTTCGAAAGTCGTAAAGCGCCCCGCACAGCTACCGCATTGGCGGCGACGCCGCACAGCCGAATTATCCTCGGCTTGGCGAGAATCCTTGACCTGTGTGTCTTCGGATGAACAGAATGGGCAACGCATGGTGGGGATATAGGCACTTTTACTGTGAAGGTAAACGCAACAACGCTAACGTCGAAGACCAAAGAAAAATAAATAACCCACAAAAATCAACGTTGAAGCCATCAGTCCGACGCACACGGATAAGATCAAGCCAAAAGTGTCGGCTTTTAGATTCACAAAATAAAACAATATCTGAAAGGCTATCAATGCCAGAGCAACAAACAACGACCGTCTAAAAGCAAACGCAAGTTCTACTTTCGACGGTCGCTTAATCAACGCCGCAGCATCCTACGAATAAATTGGGAAGCGGCTTGTCAACGCAATGACACGCTCTTTCACGCTCTCTTCAACCTCTGGATTACCCTCTGGATTCTCAGCAAGTGCATCCAAAACCTCAACCATCAACTGACCAATTTCGCGGAATTCTGCGGGGCCAAAGCCACGCGTCGTGCCCGCTGGCGAACCAACACGGATGCCGGATGTGATGGTGAACTTCTCTTTGTCGAACGGGATGCCATTCTTGTTACAGGTGATGTAAGCCCGTCCGAGCGCGGCTTCGGCGGCATTCCCTTTCACGCCTTTGGGCGAGAGATCGATAAGCGCCAGATGCGTGTCAGTTCCGCCGGACACAACAGCATATCCGCCCTCAACCATAGCAGATGCCATGGCTTGCGCATTGTCGATGACGCGCTGGGAATAGGCTTTGAATTCCGGCTTGAGCGCATCGCCAAAGGC
>CAZBDT010000040.1:0-17187 GCA_964490745.1 uncultured Algimonas sp. | reverse complement strand
ATGCATGGGCCGACGGGCATTTTCTGCGCGCTGCCCGAAGCTGCGCAGGACGAGGCGGCTAAGCCAGCCGCCTAGAGCGTATTGCCTCTAATTAAACGCAAATTGCTCTAGAGCCACTCCATGCAGTTGATCAAACCACTTTTGGGTGTTTTCGCGGTTTTGGGCACATGGCCGAATTGGGAGCGCTATTTCGATCTGTCCCGTCGCGGGCAGAAGATGTCTTTTGTCGCGCTCGCGCTCAGCCTCGCCCCGCTCTGGCTGGTCGTTTACGGGATACAGTCTGAACGCGCGCGTTTGACAGAGGCAGAGTTGAGCCTGCCGGGGGCGGTGCCATTTATTTTGATTACAGGGTTGTGGTTATTCTCTTTTCCGGCACTCGCCTATCTGATTGGTATGATCTTTGAAAAAATGGACCGCGTGCGCATATGGACGATTACGCGGAATTGGACCGTCTTCGGACTGGCCCTCTTAACGGGCGCAATCTTCGGATTGGTGAGTTTAGGGCTGTTGCCCTTTATCTTGGCCAATGGTGTTTTACTCGCGGCCTATTTCGGATTGCTCGCCGCTGATATCCGTTTGGCGCAAAAGGTCGCCGGATTTAATTGGGGTTCTGCTGTTCTAATCGGCTGTTTGATAGTCGCAGTCGGGCTGACCTTTGTGCAACTCGCGCTCAGTAGATAACCTGCGTCAGATAAAGCCCGTCAGGTGCGGCGACGGGGCCGCATTCTGTTCTGTCGCGCGCCTCTAGCGCCGCCTGCATATCTTCGGCGTCCCATTTGCCAAGGCCGACCTCGACAAGGCTGCCTGTGAAACTGCGGACTTGTTTGTGCAGGAAGGAGCGCGCGCGAAAGGTCAGATGTACCTCATGCCCGGCGCGCAAGACATTAATCTCATCCATCGTTTTGACGGGGCTTTTGGCTTGGCACTGACCATCGCGAAAGGTCGTAAAATCATGTTTGCCGATCAGAACTTGCGCCGCCTCATGCATAGCGTCCGCGTCGAGGTTAACGGGAATGCGCCAAACTCTGCCGCGATCCAGTGCGAGACGCGGGCGGCGGTCCACAATGCGGTATAGGTAGCGTCGCTCGATGGCGTCAAACCGCGCGTGAAATTCATCATCTACTTCTTCCGCGGCCAATACGGAAATTGGGTGTTGGCCCAAATGAAAATTCAGCGCATCGCGCACTTGATCAGATCGTAATGTCTTATCAAAATCGACATGTGCAATCTGGGCGAGGGCATGCACGCCGCTATCCGTGCGACCAGAGCCATAGACGGTCGTGGGTGAGCCATTCAACCGCTCGGCCGCTCTCTCAATCGCGCCTTGCACAGTTTCGGCATGATCCTGTCTCTGCCAGCCCTGAAACGGACCGCCATCATATTCGATCGTGAGTTTAAATCGGGACATTTAAAGATAAGCCTGCGGAAATTTCAGAGTTCCGGAGCGCGGAGCGGCATACGAAAGTCGCATCCCCATAAAGGCTGGGCGTGGCCATGGCGAGATATATTCCGCACCAATGTCAGAGCGAAAACCAAAGCGAGGATAATAATCCACATGCCCCAAGACAAAGATGGCTTGATGAATTTCAGGGTTAGTCTCAGCCAAGCCCGCGCGGATCAGCGCACTGCCATATCCTTGTTTTTGAAAGGCTGGCAAAACGGAGACAGGCCCCAATCCTATCGCAATATCTTTATCATCAATTAGCACACGATAGATTTGAACATGTGCGATAGGCTGGCCATTCAGGATACCGATATTAGACCAGAGTGCATCGCCCGATTGTCGCAATTCACGAATGATCCGGCTTTGTTCAGTTTCGCCAAATGCCAGATCATTAATTTGATCTATTGCGTTATAATCCGAAGCTATGTCAGCTCTTATCTCAAATGACATAAGGTAATAAAATTGGAATGGGGTTAAGCCATACCTAGCCTGCCCAAGGCCTCGGCAACTTCTTCATGCATTTGCAGCTGGTCTGTTTCCGGGTCATGTTTTGCGAGGGCCGATGTCCATGCGCCACTCTCTTCACCATCAATTCGTAGATTTAGCCGCTCTGCGACTTCCTTACCAAACTTGCTATAATGAGATGTGGCGGAATTTTGTGTTTTCCAGCCGGCGGCGTCGGCCAGCTCCACTGGGGTGAGTTTCCGCTCATCCGCCCGGCTATGCGCTATCAGCATTAAGCGGCGGGCCTTGCTGAATTTTAATACACTGAAGACTTCCTGATAATCATCTACGGTGCCGATATGGGCTTGGCGGCGTTCTTGACGGCGCTCGCCCAGTTTCTCATCGACCCAAGCTTTGGATTTGGAAAGGGCATCTTCGAGGGACATCGCGCTGAACTTTGTTTCTAAGGTTTTCGATCCATCTAAGAACACCATGGCCGCCTTCTCATTAGCCCGAATTAAATGTCCGTCGTAAATTTCTTCATGTATCTTCATGGTCTTTCCCTGTGTCTGTTCAGTCCAATATAGCTCCTTTGGGGGCTTTTGCCCCTCTCAGGAAGTCATCCACGCTCATCCGGGATTTTCCGGCGGGTTGAACGGAAAGAAGCTGTAATGCACCTTCACCGCAGGCAATGGTCAGTTGATCATCCAGGATTTCGCCCGGTTGACCTTGCCCTTTGACGACCTGCGCCAGATGGACTTTCATCCGGCGGCCATCAATTTCGCACCATGCGCCCGGAAATGGGGACAAGCCGCGGATATGAGCCTCAAGATTGCGCGCTGAGCGGCTCCAGTCAAGGCGTGCCTCGGATTTCTCGATTTTATGGGCGTAAGTCGGCTCGCCGGATTGTGGTGTCGGGGTCAGGGCTTCACGCTCCACCCCACCCAAAACGCGGGGCCACATTTGCGCGCCGAGCTGAGACAAACGCTGCGAGAGTGTTGCGGCGGTGTCGGTCGCGCGAATGTCTGTACTTTCGGATAGCAATATGTCGCCAGTGTCCAAGCCCTTGGCCATTTGCATGATTTGCACGCCTGTTTGCGCATCACCCGCCATGATCGCGCGTTGCACGGGGGCCGCCCCGCGCCAGCGCGGTAACAGTGAGCCGTGCAAGTTCAAACAGCCAAATTTCGGTGCGTCAAGCGCACGCTGTGGCAGGATTTGCCCATAGGCGACCACACAGGCGACATCGGCTTGTAGGTCTTCCAACCCATCAATAACTTTGGATTTGCGAAAGCTCTCTGGCGTTTCAACAGACAATCCCATTAACTCTGCAAATTGGTGAACAGGAGATTTTGTCAGCCGCTTACCCCGTCCCGCGCGACGTGGTGGCTGTGTGTAGACACGAATGACATTATGGCCGGAGGCGATAATCTCGGCCAGAGACGGCACGGCAAATTCTGGCGTGCCCATGAAGACGATGTTAAGAGTCATTTTTGAAACACCGAAATACAATCATCAGGTAACCGATGGTCATAGATAGAAGCTTTAACCTCGTATGATTTACACGTTTCCATCGTGTCGACGCTAAACCCGCCTCCAACTTGAAATTCAGAGCCAAGTGTGGAGATCGCAATCATGAATAACAAAGACACTATGGCGAATTTTTCAATCACATGATTTTTTATCGTCACTATGCCGTCGCCCGGAATTTTTCAGCCTTCATCACTTTTTTCACTGCGCGTTCGCGTTTTAGTCGGGACAGATAGTCGATAAAGACAACGCCTTTCAGGTGGTCCATTTCATGTTGTATACAAACCGCATAAAGGCCTTCCGCCCATTCTGTCACGCGTTCGCCGTTATAATCCAGATAAGTGATTTTCACCCGCTCTGGACGATCAATTTCTTCATAAATATCCGGAATGGAGAGACAGCCTTCCTGATAGGGCAGGGTCTCTTCCACGCTTTCTAAAATTTCCGGATTGACGAAATATTTCGGTTGCGGCTCTTCGCCCTCGCGGGCCAAATCCATCACGATAACATTAAGCGGTTCACCGATCTGGATCGCGGCGAGGCCGATGCCCGGCGCAGCATACATGGTCTCCAACATATCATCCATCAGTTTGCGCGTCTCATCCGTCACAGCGTCAACGGGTTTCGAAACTTTCTTTAGGATTGGATTGGGTACAGTGAGTATGGGTCTGATTGTCATGAGGGGGAGATAGGCATCCGACCAAGTTTGGTCAAGCCACGCCCCCAGCTGTTGACTTCAGCTAATGACGAAAGATCGGGCGTCCGAAACTATCCATTTCCGTGTGACAACGCTCGCAGGTCCACCCGCCAAAGAAAAATTGGCGCAGATTACGCGGCATGCGGAATTTTGGCTGACGCGCATTGCAACGCGGGCAATTCACAGCATTAGCATTAATCGCAATCGCGGATTTCGTGCGGGTTTTCATATCATTTATTTGGGGGATGATTTCCCAATGGTCAAGGTACAGGGTGACGCATCTATATCGTATTTATGTGGGAGTTATCTTTTCTCGCCCAACCACCCAGCCAGATCATTCGTCACATAATCCACGAAATCTGCCCCATCGGTCAGGCCAGCGGGACGGGCGGCTTCGGGTTCGTGGCTCCAATCCTCTTCAGAGGCGACGAGAACTGTTGTCATGCCCAGCGCTTTTGGGACTTCCAAATTTCTGAGATTATCCTCGAAAAAGATCGCTTTTTTTGGGTCGATTTCGGAGAAGACTTTGAGGAACGCCGCATAGGCTTCGGGCTTAGGCTTTGGGATATACCCCGTATCTTCGACACCAAAATGCCCGTCGAAGAGATCAAAGAGCTCAATATGCCCGGCGACATTTCTGGCATGACCCTTGGACCCATTTGTGAAGATATATTTCTGACCGGGAAGGGCTTCGATATTTTTACGTAAAAGCGGGTTCGGCTTTAAAAATGCCAAATCGACATCATGGACATAATCAAGGAAGGGGGCAGGGTCCATGCCGTGGACGGCCATCATACCCGAAAGCGTCGTGCCATATTCCGCGAGGTACTCTTTTTGCAGATGCAACGCCGCTTCCGGTTCAAGCGAGAGATAACGCGCCACATATTGCTCGATTTTTGTGACAATTTGGCTGAAGAACTCAACATCCGCCGGATAGAGCGTATTATCCAGATCGAAAATCCAGTGTGAGATGTGAGAGAGATCAGCGTTCGACATGGGCCTGCCTTTAACGTGCTGAACTATCGACGCAAGCCGTCTCCTCCGCCCGTCACAAAATCGGCATCAGTTAAGCGGATAATCTGCACGTCAACATCTGAGGCAATAGGCCTGAAGTCGACGGCGGCGTAGCCTTTTTCCAGGCAGTTTTCGCGTCCTAATGCAGAAAAACGGGACTCTGCGATACAAAAGGGTGCAGGCGTGACGAGTTCTGAGCGCAATCTGCGATCAGGTAAAGCTTCACCGGCCTCATTCATGTCTTCTTGCAAAGCATAAATATGCGCCTGCGTCCCGATCAGGCTGCGATCATAAGGTTTGACGCATTGGCCGATTTCAATAGGCCACCATCCACGAGAGGTCCAATTTCCGTCTTGTTGAATAGCAATAGCTGCGAAAACCCGGTTTGTGCCGTCATTGCAAAGGTCCAATCCAATTGAATTTCGGGCCTCTTCCGCTTTTGGTATCAGGGCCGTGATCAGCTCTTGATTGGTGGCGGATTTATCCAGGTTTAAATCAGATTTCGCACGTGTGATGGTGCGAAGGGTGCGGCGTCCTGACAGTCCGTCAACGCGTGTGATTTTATAGCCTGAATCTTGAAGCAAGCGTTGGAGACCAGCGATTTCCGCGTTTACACCAAAGTCACTCGGCTCAATAAAGGCGGTTTGACGTTCAGTCGGTTTAACCGCAAAAAAATCGCGGGTTTCGAGATTTTTCAGGGCACAATTATCTGTCGCATCTGATATGAAATTGTCTTCGGAGGCACAAAGTTCAACAGGGCCTTTCCATTCCCGCACACCGCCTCGATGCATTGGAAGACTTTCAGCGAAGAGAAAGCGCGGACTATCTTTGGGTGTGACGAGTGTGGAACATGCACCGGGCTGAATATTTGTCCAACCTGCCGTCTGCATGCGGTCATTTCTGATAAAGGAAGAGGCGTAGCGGAGGACATAACTTGTCTCATTACACACATCCCAATTCGTTTTATTTGAATCCTCTAAGGCGCTAGGCGAAGGCAAAGTCGTCTCAATCGTGGTAGCGAGTTGAGCGGACGCCAAATTCGCCCAGCCAAAACATAGAAGTGAAAGACCTAAAACGCGCATCACCTAATGAGTGTCCCCGCACCCATATCCGTGAAGAGTTCGACCAAAAGGCCATGTGCGCGGCGGCCATCGAGGATCACCACGGCTTCTACGTCAATTTCAACGGCATTAATGGCGGTTGTGAGTTTTGGAATCATACCGCCTTTGGCCGTGCCATTTTTGATCAATTCACGGGCTTCATCCGTTGAAAGATCGGTGAGCAGATTTCCGTCATTATCCATAACGCCTTCAATATCTGTAAGCAGCATAAGGCGGCTTGCGCTCAGCGCAGAGGCGATGACGCCCGCTGCAGTATCGGCATTAATGTTATATCCGTCACCAGTTTCGTCCGCACTGATGGGGGAAATGACAGGAATAAATCCGGCATCGCCGCCTGCCAGCGTTTCGATTAAGGAAACGTCTGTGCTGACGGGTTCGCCTGTGAAACCGAGATCGGCATTGACAGGGCGTGCCGTTATCAAACCGGCATCCCGGCCTGAAATGCCGACCGCCTTACCGCCCGCTACATTGATCGCGCTGACGATGGATTTATTGATCGCGCCGGACAGCACCATTTCCGCAACGCCGACGGTTTCCATATCAGAGACGCGAAGGCCGTCTTTAAATTCTGTTTTGATCTGCAAACGCTTTAGCATGGTCCCGATTTGCGGACCGCCGCCATGGACCACGACGGGTTTTAATCCGCATTGGCGTAGTAAAACGATGTCTTTGGCAAATTCCGCCGTGAGCTTGGCGTCGCCCATGGCGTGACCGCCAAATTTAATGACGACCCAGCGGCCAGAATGGCGTTGAATAAAGGGAAGGGCTTCTGAGAGCACTTGCGCGCTTGTCCAACCTGATTCGTTTTTACGGCGTTTCATAGGCTCTTATAGCGCAGCGCGCGGCAGGGCCAAGGTCGCGATTTCAGCTCGCAGATCATCTAGCCCCGTCTTTTTCTCAGACGATGTCACCATGAGTTCGGGATGGGCGGCAGGGCGCTTCCCAATCGTCCGGGATGTCCGGCGCATGACTTTGTCGAGTTCGGCCTTTTTGATCTTATCCGTTTTGGTCAGGACGAGCTGATAGGTAACAGCTGCTTCGTCCAGCATTTCCATCAATTCGATGTCAGTCGGCTTAATGCCGTGACGACTATCGATTAGAAGAAAGACGCGGCGCAATCCGGCCCGACCCCGCAGAAAAGCGCGGGTCAAACGGGTCCAATTTGAAATTTCGGTCTTGGGTGCGCGGGCGTAGCCATAACCCGGCAGGTCGACGAGATTCAGACGATCATCGACATTGAAATAATTCAGCTCGCGCGTCCGACCGGGCGTGTTTGATGCGCGGGCGAGGCCTTTCCGATTGGTCAGCGCATTGATGAGCGAGGACTTCCCCACATTTGACCGCCCCGCAAAGCAAATCTCCGGACGGTCAGGCGCGGGAAGGGACTCCAAATTGACAACGGAGAGCATGAAAGTCACCTCCCGCGCAAAGAGTAAACGGCCATCCTCTATCTGAATGTCCGTGAACTCCGGCGTTGTCGCGAGCGGAGCTTTCTCTGCTGACTGATGAGAGTGAAGCTCGCTCATTTTTTGGATTTCGGCTTTTTCTTTTTCTTGACCGAATTGGGTTCAACTTCGACGGCGGCGCCTTCTGCAATCGGCTCGGGCTTGCCTGTGATCTTGCGGAAGAACTTATCGACGGGTGTATCGACGCCGTTTTTACGCGTGATCCAGTATTGCTGAGCAAAGGACAGGATGTTGTTCCAAACCCAGTAGATGAGAAGACCCGCCGGAAAACCAGCCAAGATGAACATGAATATCCACGGCATCCATTTGAAAATTTTCGCTTGTAATTGAGCCTGATCGCTCGCCCCCATGGTCGGCGCGGGTTGCAGCATATACATCAGGCTCATCGATGCGCCGTAGAGAATGGCGAGCGGTCCAATCCAGAGCAAAGCGGGAAGCCATTCCGGCTGTCCCGTCCAAGGCAAGATACCAAATCCGTTAATGATGGAAAGCGGGTCGCGTGCAGAAAGATCCTGAATATATCCCAAGAAAGGCGCATGGCGCAGGTCAATATTGATGAACACGGCCTTATATAGCGCAAAAAACACAAAGATTGTCGGGATGATCGGCAAGCAGCCAGCGGCCGGATTCGCGCCTTCTTTTTTATAAAGCGCCATCATTTCTTGCTGTAGCTTCATGCGGTCATCTTTATAACGCTCCTGAAGCTTTTTCAGCTTGGGCGCGACCTTCTTCATTTTTGCTTGAGAGGCATATTGCTTGGAATAGAGCGGGAACATGATCAACTTAATGATCAGTGTCAGGGCCAGAATGCCCAGACCGATACTGCCCAGACGCTCACCCAACCACGAGAGTGTGCGGCTGATCGGTTTAACTAGTACCTTCAATTTCCCCCACCCAATCGCATTGGTCAGATTTCCAATGCCTTGGTCCTCATAGGATTGAAGCATATCGTAATCTTTTGGTCCCGCCATCATATAGCCAATGGATTCGACTGTCGCGCCGGGTGTCAGGGTTAGAGACGCCGTTGTGTAAGACGTTTCATAGACATCTTTATTGTTGATGAATTTGAAATCATAATTAGCTGTGACAGGGTTGCCTTGCGGGGCAATCGCGGCTTGCAACCAATATTTATCAGTCAGGCCAACCCAACCGCCTTCGCCTTTGACGGTCCAACCGCCTTTTTTCTTGAGCTTCTTATATTTTTGCTCGTGATATTTTCCGTCAATGACAGAAATCGGGCCTTCTTGGATGATGAAGAAATTGGTGAGATCATCTGCCAAGCCGACTTGGCGTGCGACACCCTTACGCTCAACGCTGGTCTCACTGGAACCTGTATTGGTCAGGCGATCTGTGAGTGTGATGAGATATTGATCATCCACGCTAAGCTCGCGTTGGATACGGACAGAACCCACTTGCTTTTCCAGCAGGACAGGCGTGTCCGGGGTGATCACTTCACCGGACACAACAGCCCAAGCCGAGCCGGTGCCGGAACCACCGTCCACGGCCGTCCAGTTATCCGCAATATAAGCGCCGCGCTCGCCGCCTTCAGGATTTAGTAGTTGAACAAGACCATCTTCCGGGCTCAGGGTCGCATTATATTGCTTGAGCGCCAGATCATCCACACGGGACCCGGTTGTCAAAAATGACCCTGTCAGGGCAGGGGTGTCGATTTTGATGCGTGTAGCCTCGCCTGCCGCGATGAGTTCTTCCCGCGTTTTTGGTTCTTCAATGACCAGCGTAGAAACTTCACCTTGTTGCTCTGCGCGCAGGCGGTTCATTTCCGCTTCGGCATCCAGACGCGCTTTTTGCTGAGTCGGCCCCTCAATGAAGGTGAAATAGAGCATCACGACAATTGCCGAGAGAATCATGGCCCAGATTAGGTTTTTCTGTTCGTTCATGCGGACTAGCTCTTGCTTTTCGTCTTTGTCAGGTCTGACGATGTGTTCCCATGGGCGGAAGACGCCCTTTTTGAGAGGGTTATGAGGGCTTTACGCGTGTCGTCAAGCAAGTCGGACCATTCTCGTACAGTGGTCGAGTTGCGGGCAATGAGGACATAATCATGACCGGGACGCCCCAATTCAGGTAAAAGGGCGCGTGCGACCTCGCGTAGGCGGCGTTTGGCACGGTTGCGAGTCACGGCATTTCCGATTTTTTTGGTGGCCGTAAAGCCCACTCCAATGCCTGAACGCATTGAATTTTCACGCATTTGTACGACAACGCCGCCTTTGGCGGAATAAAGTCCATTGCGCACATATAAAAACTCGGAACGCTTTTTCAGCCTTCCGAGTTTTGAAATCTTATCTGTATTTGCGGCCTTCACCGCGCAAAACGCCGCCCGCGCAGTTTATGCGGAGAGGCGCTTACGGCCTTTGGCGCGACGGCGTGCCAAGATAGCGCGACCGTTTTTTGTGGCCATACGGGCACGGAAACCGTGGCGACGGGCGCGAACAAGGTTTGACGGCTGGAAAGTACGTTTCATCTTAAATCTCTTTATCAGGTCAGCAGAGGGAACACGTCAGGTTCTCTCGCCGTATATCTTTGGCGCGCCGACTACGCGCGCACGGTCCAACTGTCAAGGTGTGGCTTCACGCTCAGCGAGAGCAAAAATTCACGGCACAGCACAAAAATGTGACGGCCTGTGAGCCAAGCGTTGCCTGACATTGCGGTTTGACTGTTCTACCAGTATTTCAGTTTATAAAAGATAGGATTACAATATGCGTAAGGAACTATTCCTCGCTTCATTTACATGTGTTGCGGCTTTATCGGTCCCCGGCTTGGCTTGGGCAGAGCCCGATTGCGGCAATCTACCTGTCCAAACGGCAGAAATTGTTTACACCATACAAACGCCTGAAGCTGCACTGGCGCCGGACGTGCAAACATCGGAACCCGCCCAGATTGCGGTTCAGCCACAAACTGTGGAGAGCGCCGAGCCTCAGATTACGAAAACCGCAGAAGCCCATTCCGAGGCCCCTAAAGAGGCTGCCGAAACAAATGACGTTGTCGCGAATTATAGCGCCGTGCTGGAGCGCCGGATTTCGCGAGGTGCAGACGCGCTCAATTTGTTTGATTATGCAGGCGCTAAAGCCGCTGGCGAAATGAAAGTGATTAAAGCTTATACAGATTATCTGGCGTCCCAAAATCCGGATAGTTTAAGCGAGGCCGATCAGATTGCCTATTGGGCCAATCTTTATAATGCGCTTACTGTTAATCTGATTTTGGAAAATTATCCGGTCAAATCCATCCGCAAGATCAAGGCCGGTGCATTTTCCACGGGACCCTGGAAACGCGATGAAGTGACCGTCAATGGTAAGGTTCTCAGCTTGGATGATATTGAACACAAGATCCTGCGCAAACGCTATCCCAACCCGGCCCTTGTCCATTACATGGTCAATTGTGCCTCCATCGGCTGTCCAAACCTTCAACCCAAGCTCTGGAACGGCGCGACATTAGATGCGGACCGTGATGCGGCTGCGCGCGAATTTATCAACTCATCTCGCGGTGTCGCCATAAATGGCAAAAAGCTGAAAGTCTCTTCCATCTATAATTGGTTTAAAGAAGATTTCGGCGGTTCGAAGTCAGAGACCCTCAAGCACTTCCGTCAATATGCCGGACCCGAACTTCTATCCGCTTTGGATACTGGCGCGGAGATTGATGATTACGGCTATGATTGGGATTTGAACGAATAGCGGGTTTTTCAAAACCTAACGCATTTTAGAGAGATATGATGACTGATACGACAATAGCCGCGAAGGCCTCAAAACCGATTTGGGTAAAACTCTGGCCGATTTATATTATTTTGGCAGGCTTAGCTTTTGCCATCTCGCAAGGCTGGCATACGCAGTTAAGCCCCGCGGCGCTGGGTGAAAATGCGGTTTATCTGAATAATTTGGTTCAAGAGAATTTCTTACTGGTGCTGCTGGCCTTCATCGCCATCTATATAGCGGCAACAGCTTTCATGGTTCCGGCCAGTGCCTTAACAATCGGAGGGGGCTTTTTATTCGGCGTCTATGTCGGCGCACCCGCCACAGTGGTGGGGGCGACGATCGGGGCGTGCATCCTTTTTGTCGCCGCTAAATCATCAGTCGGTGAGGCTCTGAAATCCATCGCCGGGCCATTTGTGGGTAAGATGGAAGCTGGCTTTAATGAAAGCCCCTTATCCTATCTCTTTACCTTGCGTTTAATTCCGCTCTTCCCCTTTGCCGTGGTGAATATTGCCCCGGCGATCTTGGGCGCGAAGTTTCGCGATTATCTTATCACGACATTTTTTGGGATTATGCCCGGGACAATCGCCTATACTTTAATTGGTGCAGGTCTTCGAAACACATTGCTCGAAGCGGCTGAGGCGGGCGAAACAATTGATGTTGGGTCCTTAGTTGCCTCAGCAGCTGCGAACTTCGCACCGGCCTTTTTCGCCCTCGCTTTCGTTGCGCTGATCCCAGCGATTTACAAAAAATTCTTCAAAAAAAATACGGCGGTGGTCGGCGCATAAATCGCGCCCCCGTTTGAGAGAGAATAAATATGTCTACCCAAAAAACTGAATATGATGTCGATCTATGCGTGATCGGCGCGGGCTCTGCTGGCCTATCTATGACCGCCGGTGCCGCTATGTTGGATCGCAATGTGCTGCTTTTTGAAGGCGCGGAAATGGGCGGCGATTGCCTGAACCATGGCTGCGTGCCGTCCAAGGCGATTTTGAAGGCGGGCAAGATGGCCCAAGCTCAGCGTTCGGGCGAGAAATTTGGTATCACGCCCGTGGACCCCAAAGTCGACTGGGAGGCTGTAAAAGCCCATATTACTGACGTCATTGCAACAATCGCCCCCGTCGATTCTGTTGAGCGATTTGAAGGCCTCGGCGCAACTGTCATCAAAGAATATGCGAAATTCGTCGACCCGAATACGGTGGAGTCTGAGACAACACGGGTCAGAGCCAAACGCTTTGTCGTCGCTGTTGGCAGTCGCGCTTCTGCGCCGCCCATTCCGGGATTAGATAAAGTCGATTATGCGACCAATGAGAATATTTTTAGCCTGGACACATTCCCCTCCCATTTGCTCGTGATTGGCGCGGGTCCTATCGGCCTAGAAATGGGTCAGACTTTCCGCCGTCTTGGTGCGGACGTGACGATTGTAGATATTGCGCCGCCTTTGGGACGGAATGAGCCGGAGCATGCGCAAATCTTGGTGAGTGCGCTCAGCGATGAAGGAGTCAAATTCTATGCGCCTGCGAAAACCAAAGAAGTCCGTCAAAACAAATCGGGCGTTGAGATTGAGTTGGAAGACGGCACGCTGATCAAAGGCTCACATCTTCTGGTCGCCGCTGGACGCGCTCCGGCCGTTGACGGTCTGGGGCTAGAGGCCGCAGGCATCACATATGATCGTCGCGGTATAGATACAGATGATAATCTGCGAACATCGAATAAAAAGGTCTATGCGGCAGGTGATGTGGCCAAAGGCATGGGTGGATTGACCCATATTGCCGGACATCATGCCAGCAGCTTGTTCAAGAATTTCTTTTTGCTCCCCCAAGGATTAAATGCCGGATTTTCCACAGCGAAGACCGACCGGATGCCGGCGGCTATTTATACGGAACCGGAACTTGCCAATATTGGTCTGACGGAGGCGCAGGCTCGAGAAAAATTTGGTGACGCCGTGCAAGTCGCAGAATTTCATTTTGATGAAAACGACCGCGCCATTGCTGAACGCTCGACCCATGGCGGTGTAAAAATCATTGTCGGTAAGAAAGGCAAGATCTTAGGCGGTTCTATTGTCGGTGCCCACGCCGGAGAGATGATACACATGTTGTCCATTGCGATGACCGGGAAAATGAAAGCCTCACAGCTCGCGCAAATTATCTCGCCTTATCCGACACGCTCAGAAGCCGTGAAACGGGCGGCCTCCAGCTTGTTTACGGAAAGTCTGTTCGGGCCGAAATCAAAAGTTCGCACGGCTGCTAAGTTCTGGGCAAAATTCCAATAGCCTCAACTTGGCGCTAGGCATTTGGCTTGGCCGGACGTAAAGACGCACCATGATTGATGGGTTCATATCGAGGCGCTTGTCTTCGAAGCTGCTTTTACTGACGATTGGTTTCGTCATGTTGGCCGAATTACTGATTTTCGTGCCATCAGCCGCGTCGTTTAGGCAAGACTGGTTTAATGAACGCGCGCAGCAAGCCGGATTGCTGGCGCAGGCTTTAACGGGCGTGCCGGATTACGAGGCGTCAGAAGTGCTGAGACAGCAATTCATGACGGATACGAATGTAATGCTGATGTCCGCAAAGCGTGATGGCATGACAGAATTGGTTTTAGGTGCCCCGCCTGAGGTCGCACAAGATATTATCGAGATTGATCTGAGGGAAAGTCGTCGATTTCCGTCTTTATTAGCGCCTTTCAGAGATATTTTCTCAGACGGTCAAGATACATTTCGGGTCACAGCTAATAGCCCGGTAAACGGACAGGAATCGTTAGAGCTGCTCATTCCGCGTAAGGCTTTACGGGAATCCTTAATTCGCTACCTAAATAATATATTTTGGCTGTCTGTTCTTATCGCGATCATCACAGGCACGCTGATTTATCTGTCTATGTCCGCTATGATCATCCGTCCGGTCAAACGCTTGGCAGATGATATGACGACCTTCCGCAATAATCCGGAAGGCAGAAGGATGCGCCGCAAACGTCCGAAACGCCAAGATGAAATTGGCCAGTTGGAAAGAGAATTTATCGATCTGAAACAATCCCAACGCGCAGCTTTCAGGCAGCGGGAACGTCTGGCGGGATTGGGTATGGCGGTGGCTAAAATTAATCATGACTTGCGCAATGTTCTCACCTCTGCTCTGCTCATTTCTGATCGCCTGTCCATGAACCCGGAGCCGAAACTCTCCGATATGGGAGAGCGTCTGACCCGCACTGTGGAGCGTGGGATTGGCCTGACCGAAGAAGTTTTGGCCTATTCAAAGGCCGAAACCGCAGACCCCCAAATCCAAGATACGCGGATCGCCTTTACCATCGGAGAGGCGGCCGCTGACGTTATCGCGCAATTTCCGAAAACGAAATTCCGCAATATGGTCCCGACAGATCTGCTGGTCCAAACGGATCCCGATCATGCCTACCGTATTTTCCACAATCTGTTCCGCAATGCCGCGCAAGCCATGGCCGTCCATTGCGACGTCAATTGCTATCTGCAAGTCAATGCGGACATTATTGACGGTCTGGCCGAGCTTCGTATCTCTGATACGGGACCGGGTTTGCCGGAGCGCGCCAAAGAAAATCTGTTTCAAGCCTTTTCCAGCGCCCAAGCCCACAGCGCAAATACGAAATCCACCGGGCTTGGCCTGTCAATTTCCAAAGAACTCGCCAAAGCCCAAGGCGGAGATTTAAACCTTATGTCGTCTGATGAGACCGGGACGCGTTTCCTTTTGACTTTGCCTCTGTCCGATTAGCAACGGGCGGCGTTTATTTTATTGCGCCTGCGCCGTGCCTTCTCGGCGCGGGTCTGCCCCGCCGATTAATGTGCCGTCCTCTTGACGATAGATAATATGCAGGCCGGAAATTTCCCCGCGAGAGCGCCTGACCTTATGGCCCATCTCTTCCAAGGCCGAGACAATCTCCTCCGACATACCGAATTCTTTCGCGCCAGCCCCTCTGTCAATTTCATCTGTCTCTGCATTCCGCAAATTCTGCGCTTCCATCCGTAGAGCGCCATTTCGCGCAATGACATTGGGCAGCTCTATGGCCTCTTGCGGGGACAGGCCCCAATCAATCATTCCGATAATGGTTTTGGCGGTATAGGCGATGATCGAATTGCCGCCCGGTGACCCCGTCGTGAAGAGAAACTCTCCATCGGGGGCAAAAACGATATGCGGGCTCATGGAGCTGCGCGGGCGTTTGCCGGGCGCAACGCGATTGGCGATGAGCACGCTATCTGCATCTTTTTCCAGCGCAGAAAAATCGGTGAGCTGATTATTTAGTAAAAACCCGCGCACCATACGCTGGCTGCCAAACGCGCCTTCCACTGTGGTCGTCATAGAGACCGTCAAACCCTCCTTATCGACAATGGTGAAATGGGATGTGCCGGGTGTGTCGGGCGTGGCGTCTTGGCCGCGCGCAAAACCGACGGGATCACCGGCGCGTATATTTTCAATCACGCCGTCAGATTTAATCAAGGCCGCCCGAGATTTCAGATAATCCTTTTCCAACATCTGCTCGACAGGAACCTCGACAAATTCCGGATCGGCGACATATTTATTTCGGTCCGCATAGGCGAGAAAGCTGGCTTCGGCAAAATGATGCCAGCCCGCTACGCTATTTCCTAATGCAGCCATATCGAAATTCTCTAATGTGCCGAGAATGGATTGCACGGCAATGCCGCCACTGGCGGGAGGTTGCGCACCGCATACAGCGTGACCGCGATAGGTCGTGCAGAGTGCCTCCGTCTTGCGCGGCTTATATTTCGCCATATCCGCGAGGCTTAGCGTGCCGGGGAAGGGTTGCTCTCGCGTCTTGGCGACAATATCCTCAGCAATCTCGCCCTCCAACAAAGCGCGTGGATTTTCGCCAAGGGCGCGCAGCGTGTCAGCATATTCCGGATTTTTACGAAGGTAGCCTTCCGGCAGTGGGTCGCCATTTTCCAAGAAGAAATAGTCACGCGTCGCCGCATCATTTTTCAAAATATAACTGCCAAAGCGTTCAATCAATCCGGCCAAGCGGGGACTGACGCGAAAGCCCGCTTCGGCGAGATCAATTGTGCTGTTAAATTGCGTGCCCCACTCCAGCTTGCCGTAATCCTGATGGGCGTTGTGGAGCATGATAACGGCTCCGGGTGTCCCGGTGGATTGGCCCGAGCCTACGCGTTGAAAATATCCGCGCGGTTTACCCGTGCTCGGGTCTTGGAACATGGTGGCGCTGGCCCCGCTTGGCGCTTCCTCGCGCCCGTCATAGGCCCAGACTTTCGCCGTTTTGGGATCATATAAAACCATAAATGCCCCGCCGCCCAAGCCGGAGGATTGCGGCTCGACAAGGCCCAGCGTGGCTTGCACGGCAATCGCCGCGTCGACGGCTGACCCGCCTGCGCGCAATATTTCAAGTCCCGCCTCAGTCGCCAGCGGATTAGCCGCCGCCACCATGCCCGTTTCTGGAGCAGGGGTTGTCGTGATGTTCGGCATTTTTTGTGAGCCATCAGAGGACGCAATCGTCGCGCCCTTACAGCCTGTCAAAAGTAAAGCGGTGGTGAGAAGCAGATATTTCATGGAAGTGGTTTAGGTCAGTCACGCAGTCGGGGCAATGCAGTCTACAGAAAAGAACAAGTCTTTATGTGTCCGGATATAACAGCGTCTTCCACGCCTTGCGATCCGGAATATTATGGCCCAGACCGATCAGCCGCACCCGCAGGGTTTGTCCGTTTCATTTTAGAGGCGCACAAACTTCTCCAAATAAAGCGGTGTTTTCCATTCGGGAAGATCGGGAATTGTCGCGCCCAAAC
>CAZBDT010000039.1:0-17227 GCA_964490745.1 uncultured Algimonas sp. | reverse complement strand
GACGAGCTTGTTTTCGCGCATGATGCGGGCGGTTTCGGCATAGCCTTCGCCGCCTTTCCAATAAGGCGTGATTTGAACGAGGGTCATAAAGACACCTTGGTCAATCAGGCGTTTCTCCGGGGCCGTACCAAAACGCAAATCATGATATTGTAGCCAAAAGGTAAAGTGCTGCGCTATGCGCCCGGCCAACGCCCCCTTCTCGCCTTCATCAAAGCTCAGCTTATCAAGGTCTTCTAAGGTTGAGAGGAGCGAGAAAGCGGCGCGTTCTTTCAACGCTAAAATTCGGGAAAACGGCCCGTGTAAATCCGGCATTCGCTGCAACAGCTCGGCCTGATTACGGTAGAAAAATCGGAAATCAAATATCTCTTCGAAAATAATATAGAGATAAATCCAATTATCTTCAATCGCGAGTGGGTCTCTGAGCGGGGCGGAGAGAACCTGCCTGATTTCCGTATCGAAATCTTCAAACAAGGCCGAGATGATCTGGTCTTTACCTTTATAGTGATAATAGAGATTGCCCGGACTAATCCCCATGACAGACGCAATATCTACGCTGGAGACTTGCGCCTCTCCTTCATTGTTAAATAGCTCTAGCGCCGTGGCGAGAATTTTGGTCTTTGTCGCGCTGCGCGTCAAAAGACTTTAACCCCTAAGACTTTTTCGTCGATTGAGGCGCCGTTTTTTTCTTAGCCACTGTTTTTTTAGGGGCTGATTTTTTAGACGCTGTTGTCTTGGAGGCAGGCTTCTTGACTGTTCTTTGGGTCGTCATTTTGACTTTGGAAGCAGGTTTGACTTTCCTCGGAGGTGCTTTCTTTATAGGCTTTTTGGGAGCTGCGTCGCCAATATCAAGCTTTTCTAAAATTGCGTCCAGCTTGGCTTCCAATTGATCCACACGCGCAGCGAGGCGATCATCACGTTTTTCGGCTGCGCCGGACAAACGCGCGCGCATTTTTGCGATGCGGTCATCCATGTCAAAATCAGGTTTAATATCCTCAACCGCAGCTTTGCCTTTGCCCATCAATTCGCTGGCCTTATATTTGCCGACAGCTTCCAGCATTTCGCCTTTTTGGACAAGCTCGTCGAAAACTTCTGACCCCTTGCCCGCCAAACTATCCACGGCACCTTTGGCCTCAGAAAAAGCACGACCATAGGCTCCGATCCCGGCCAGCCAAATCTTTCGGATGGCATCTTTATCTGACGGACTCTTGGACATATTTAACTCGCGAATTTGGACGTGTAATTTATAAAGCTTTCTTCCACGGATGGCAATTTCACGGCTTCAACATGTGGTACATCCACCTCAGGCTCCAAGAAGAATTTTCTGATGATGTCCACCGTCTCTTCGCGGCGGGTCAGCAAAAATAGATGCCCTGCCCCTTTTATAATGCGTAATTTCGAGCGCGGTAAAAATGTGTTCAGGATTTTCCCATTCACGAGCGGGACAATATGATCTTGGTCACCCATGATCACGAGGGTCTTAGCTTTAATACGGCGAATAAAGGGCAATGTTGAATAGCCTGCCATGGCCATTAATTGATACACATAACCCTTCATGGATGGCGGCATCATATTGATCGAAAACTCGCCCGCATTTGCAGCGGCATCGCCATAAAGTGTTTCGAAATTTTTCTTCAAGAAGTCACGATCAATATAACGCTTTGGACTTGCCATTTTCAGCAAAGCTTTGGGCTTACCCGGAACCATGGTCACGCCGGTTGTTGTCGCGCAGAGGATCAAGCGCTTTGTCATCTCTTTATTCTGCCACGCAAACTGTTGCGCGGGACCACCGCCCCAACTGACGCCCAACACATCAACAAGGTTATAGCCATTTTCTTGCAAGATTTGCTTCGCCGCTTTGGCAACCCACCACGGGCGGTAAGGCACCACCGGATCAGGAGACCCACCGACACCCGGCATATCAAAAGTGATAATGTCTCGGCCTGTAAATGTATCGGCAAAGGCCTGAGCGATTTCGAGATTGGCCCCAATCCCATTAAAGAAAAGAAGCGGGGTCCGCTTGCCCTCGCCCTTGTCTACGCCGGACCAAATCGCGGTCCGGAGTTTTTGATTGCCGACTTTGGAAAAGAAAATGCGCGGTATGGAATGCGCTTCCATAGGCTCTTCATGGCCATCAATGGCCGTTAGTGTCTCTTGCATTCTCTATACCTTCCCAGTTCAGGTCTCTTTTGGGCCTTTTGAACTTGTCATTGGCGACTCAGCCTTTCAGCGTCGCTACACATTGAATATGGCTAAGCCTTAACGCTTATCCAATGCTTAACACAGTAAAGATGAACGAACGTCTATGTGAACACATATTCTCCCGGGGCCTGAGATTGCGGTGGAAAGGCCTTATTTCCGAGGTTTTTCGGGGCATTTTTCATCTCCCCAGAACGGATTTCTAGCCATTTATTCCAACGCAACCACCAGCTCTCATCCACAGCTTCCGCAGCTTCCAGCCACTTTGTAGCCCGTGGTGGGTGATCCATATTGGTGAAATAACGCGCTTTGGGGTTGCCGGGCGGGTTTAAAAGCGATTGCAAATGACCTGAATTGGAGAGAACAAAATCAATCTCCCCGCCAAATAAACGAATATTGCGGTAGCATGCTTTCCAAGGCGTAATGTGGTCTGTAATACCCGCCACCATAAAGCCGTCTTGCGTGACCGCTTCCAGATCAACAATGTGGTCCATAAAGACGATATTTTTATCTTTTCTGAAGCGACGATCTTGGAAAATATCTAAATAATCGGAATGTAGCTGCGCCGGTAGATTGGTCGTATCATTATTCCAATAGAGCACATCGAAGGGCGGCGGATCTTGGCCCAAGAGATAGTTATTGACGACATAGTTCCAAATCAGATCATTCGGGCGCATCCACGCAAAAGCGCGGCCGAGTTGCTCGCCTTCCAGAATACCTTTCTTGCGCGACATTCGCCGCGCCTGCTCAATCCCGGCATCGGTAACAAAAAGGCCGACATCACTATCAACCTTCTTTGCATCGAGGACGGACACCATCAAAGTGTAGCAATTGACGCGATTATCACCGCGTGCGGCCAGTTCCGACAAGAACAGCGCCAAAGTCGTTCCGCCCGAACAGGCCCCTGTCACATTCAGCCGTGGACTGCGCGTGATTTTGCGTACGGCGTCCGAGGCTTCAAACAGCGCATTGACATATTCTTCCAAACCCCAATGGGCATGTTGACGGGTCGGATTACGCCACGACACAGCGAAAACCTGATACCCCATTTTTGTCAAAAAACGCACCATGGATTTATCCGGTGCGAGGTCCGTCGCATAATATTTATTGATCTGCGGCGGAATGATCATCAGCGGAATTTTATAAACCTGATCGGTCTGAGGCTTATATTGAATGACCTCCAGCATGTCGGTTTTGAAAACGACAGCGCCGGGACTATTGGCCAAATTCTCTCCAACTTTAAACGGGCGGCCATCCACTTGGCTGGGCATACCGCCATTTTTCGTCAGATCATTATAGGCGTTCTGCAATCCTCTCACGAGGCTCTGCCCTTTTGTGTGAACCAGCATTTTCATCGCGGTCGGATTGCCCAGCAGCGTATTTGTCGGGGCCAATGCGTCGACAATTAGATCCGTGACAAATTTGGCCCGCGCCTGATCGGCGGGATGCATGCGAGAATCTTTAATCCAACCATTCAGCTCCTTACGCATGGCGAGCCAGGATTGCATGCCGCGCTTATAAAGCGGGTTTTTCTGCCAGCTTTCATCTTTGAAACGGCGGTCTCGGCGATCCGGCTCTAACTCAGACGTGCCTTTTGCCACCTCAATCATCTCGGCAGCATAGTTCACAATATGTTTCGCGAAAGGCCTGGGCTGTTTAGCGGCATATCCGGCAATCAGGCCGAAGCTTTTGACAATTTCAGATCGCCGAAAGCCGACGAGACCATTCACTGCTGTTGTCGTTTCGGCCGCTTTAACGCCGATTTTCTCAGCCATTTTTTACTCCACTCTCAACGCTTTCCCAGAATTTGACTAGGTCAGACTAACCAGCAAGTCGAGTCGACTTCCAATACACGCATAAAAAAACGACGCCTGCCCAAAAACAGACGCCGTTCCTATCGATTAGTTCCAATCTGATCCAAAAAAAAGGAGAGGCCACCTAATTAGGGGCGATAAAGATTGGATTCGCCGTATTTTATTTATCGCTTAAGCGACTTTTTTCGCCGTCTTCTCTGTCGCCATGACCTGCTTATTAATGCCGGTTTTCTTACGTGGCGCAGACGCTTTCTTAGCTAAAGCGGTAATTTTCTTGTTTAGTGTTTCAATCTCAGCTTCCAATTCTTCAACACGGTCATTGGCTCCAAATGGAACAACAGACTTCACTTTTTCGGTCGTTGTTTCAATTGTTTCAGCAGCGCGCTTCTGAGCTGTTTTCGCTGTGCCTAGCGCAAGCTGCTCTACTTTTTCACCGCGCTCGACAAGATCATCAAATAAACCGTCAGTCGCATTTGCATAAATTTCTTTCACTTGGTCAATACGCTTTGTCGCACGTTCGGCGGCGAAACCATAAAGACCGAGATAGGCCAATGCGCCTTTACGCAAGGCAGATGGTGTTTTCGCTTCGACTTTTTTCGCAGTCTTAGCTGTTTTCTTAACTGTTTTTTTTGTCGCTTTTTTCGTCGTTTTCTTAGCAGTCGCCATGATAATTGTCCTTACTAGTTGTGTATTACGGATCATGTCCGCTTTATTCGATGATGCCTTGATAGGGCGTAAAATTAGAAAGCGCGTCCTAATCTCATAAAAACACTACATCAGCTTGCTTATTCCACGAAAAGTCCTTCAAGCCAGTTCAAATTTTCACGTCTTGGTAACACTTCCTAACGAAAGGACTGTGGATATTAACGGGTCTTACCAAAAACTTAATTCCTGTGGTAAATCAATTGTTTACGACCTATTAGGACGAATCAGCGACGAAGATATTGAAAACAACACACCCCCCGGCGCGAGAGCCCAACCGGGCAAGAAAAAACAAAGAACCGTTTCAAGGTCATCACCAACCCAAACCCGCCGACGCGTCACGACCCGACCGCCGATATGCCAATCAGCGAGATGCCGTTAAACCAGATCATTCAGGGCGATTGCATTGCCAATATGAATGCTTTGCCCGCCGAATCCGTTGATCTCGTTTTCGCCGATCCGCCCTATAATCTTCAGCTGGGTGGCGATCTGTCTCGTCCCGACAATTCACATGTTGCTGGCGTGACAGAAGCGTGGGATCAATATGATACGATGGACGCCTATGACCTATTCACACAAGAATGGATGGCCGCCGCGCGCCGTATACTCAAACCCAATGGCGCGATTTGGGTCATGGGCAGTTACCACAATATCTTCCGCGTCGGCACAGTCTTGCAAGATCAGCAATTCTGGATTTTGAATGACATTATATGGCGCAAGACAAACCCAATGCCGAATTTCCGCGGGACACGGTTCACCAATGCGCATGAAACGCTCATCTGGGCCTCAAAGTCTGAGGATGCCAAGCCGACATTCCATTATGATGCGATGAAAATGCTGAATGAGGGCGTACAAATGCGCTCTGACTGGACCTTGCCCATCTGCACAGGCCGCGAGCGTTTGAAAAAAAGCGATGGTAAGAAAGCCCACCCAACGCAGAAGCCTGAATCCCTTCTTCACCGCGTGATCTTAGCAACCACCAATCCCGGTGACGTGATTGTCGATCCGTTCTTCGGGACTGGCACAACGGGGGCCGTTGCAAAGAAATTGGGTCGTAAATTTATTGGCTTTGAACGCGAAGAAGAATATATCATCCACGCCAGTCGCCGGATTGCCGCCATTGAAGAAGGGGCGACTGTCGCAGTAACAAAATCCAAACGCGCTGAGCCCAAGGTTCCCTTTGGAAATTTGGTTGAACGCGGCCTTGTCAAAATTGGAACAAAAGTCTTTTCAAAGAACGGCATTCTCTCTGCGACCGTGCGCGCGGATGGTAGCCTTCAATCCGGCAAACAAAGCGGATCAATACATAAACTCGGTGCCCTTCTGACCAATGCACCCTCTTGTAATGGTTGGACATTTTGGCATTTGCAGGGACCAAAAGGTCTTCAACCCATTGATACGGTTCGCGCAGCTGTGAGAGCAGAAATGGCCGAGGCTGCACAAGCTTAATTTCCCGTAATCCTGTTCAGCTTGCGTTTAACATGCATTAATCATAGACACTAAACAGGCCCGCGCAGCCGCTCGGGTCTTTTTTGGGGACTTTGGAGAAATCAATATGAGTAAACGCGACGAATTAATCGAAAAATATGCGGATGATTTGAAAAACAAAATCGGCATGACGCCTGATATGGATCTCTTACGTAAGGTCACAATCGGTTGCGGACCCTCAATCTATAATCGTGATGCGTCGACCGTTTCCGGCTCAGATAAGTCTGAACTCGAAACCGTCAAAAAGAACTTCCTTATGAAAAAGCACGGCTTGTCAGAGAGCCAAGACCTCGACGGCGCGATTGCAGCCGTGATTGAGAAATACGGCAAATCAGAGCGCAACAAATACCGCGCTGTTGTCTACTACATGCTGACAAAGCACTTCGGTCTTGAGGGTAATTACAACTAGACCTGTTTTAAGGAACCAGTTTCCTTATCATACATTAGGAAAGCGTAGGGTTCAGGCCTTACGCTTTTTTTTATGGCTTATAAGCAGGACGATATCATGGACAAAACTGATCTGAAAAAGACTTTAAAAGACGTTGATAAGTCGGAACTCAGTCAAACTGTCGATGAGTCTATCGCTGCGCGTTTGGGTAAACCTGCCGATGAGGAAGAAGAATCGCCCTAAACTGACAAAGCGGCAGAGACGACTTTCCTAAACACAGTTGGCAAGCCCGATACATCATCGGTCCAGTGCCCCTCGATTGGTTCATCAATCTCGGCCACGAACACCTCCAGACGCAATTCAAAATGGGTGAAGACATGTTTGACCTCGCCCGCATTTTGCCAATTTCGTGGTATTGGAGCGGCATCGTGATTTTGGGGTTTATCGCCCCAATCTGATGTCGGCAAACCCAACATACCGCCGAGCAATCCTTTATCCGGCCTGTCCTCGACCAAGATGTTATCACCACACCGCAGCACATAAGCATAACCATGCCTAATGGGCGTCGGCTTCTTTTTCGCCTTTTTGGGATAAAGTGTTTCCTTACCTTCAGCATGCGCGATGCAGAATTGTGACCACGGACATAAAAGACAGGTCGGAGATTTAGGCGTACAGATCGTCGCCCCCAAATCCATTAAGGCTTGACCATAATCCCCCGGGCGGTCAGCGCGAACCAGCGTTCCCGCCAATTCGCGCAAACCCTTACGTCCCTTTGGCAATGCAGTTTCATAGGCGAATGTTCGCGCGATGACACGTTCTACATTTCCGTCAACAATATTGGTTGCCTCATCCGCGCAAATCGCGGCGATCGTCGCCGCAGTATAAGGACCGATACCCGGCAAGCTCAGCAGTGTTTTCTCATCCGTCGGGAAAATGCCGCTATGCGCGTCTCGCACAACACCCGCACATTTATGTAAATTCCGAGCGCGGGCGTAATACCCTAACCCAGCCCACATAGACAAAACCAAGTCGCGTTCCGCATTTGCAAGATCAGTTACGGTCGGGAAGCTCTTAAGAAATTTTCGCCAATAGGGCGTCGCATGGGCCAGTGTTGTCTGCTGGCTCATGACTTCGGATAGCCAAATTTCATAGGGCTCTGGAAAGATACCTTGCGCACGGTCTTCCGGACGAACACGCCAAGGCAAGGTCCGCCCTTGTTCGTCATACCATCGTAAGAGGGCCTCGCGCATATGTGAAACGTGATGCATAAAGCCGATCTGTCCGCTTTACGCCTTGGCCGCAATAGGCGACAGACAATCCCATGTCAGATAAGAAGCGACATAATGACCGAGTATTGAACCAATGGGTGGAAACACAGCGAGGACGCCCGCAATTTCGATCAGCCCCCAGCGCAGGTTTATCTATTCATAAAGTCATGCGCCCGCTGGCTAAAAAACATGGGGGTGGTCGGTCTGCCATGGCCTTGGAGAAAATCTGGCCAGAGATTATGGGGCCACGCTGGTCAAAAATATCGACGCCTGTGCGATTCTTGGGCGGGCAAAACGGTCGAACCCTGATCATATCCGCTCCGGGGCCAGCAGCGGCCCTGATTATGGCCCAATCCGGTCCCATCATAGAGCGCCTCAATGCGCATTTAGGTTCCAGTCATGTTTCACGTATTAAAGTCGTACAATCACGCATGACAAAAACAGGGCGCATAACCGCCCAGCGAGGTCTCGCCCCTCGACAAGAAATAGCCCTCAATGAAGGCTTGGCGAATATAAAGAATGAACGTTTGAAAGCTGCGCTGCAAGAGATGGGCCGTCAGGTTTATTCTCGACAGGCGTCGCCCAAAAACGAGGAGACAAAAAGAAAATGAAAGACCATTCAATTTTCGTATCCGTAGCTCTAGCGAGCGCCCTTTTATTCTCGCCTTTTTCAACGCACGCGCAAACTGCCAAAGATCTCCCCCCCCACGTTACGGAGCATTCGCACAACGAAGCTCCCAATGATCATGTTTTAGGCAGCAAAGATGCTGCCACCACTATGATTGTATGGGCCTCCGTGACCTGTCCACATTGCGGGGATTGGTTTTCGACGGAATGGCCTTTGGTGAAATCCGAATTGGTTGAGACCGGGAAGCTACGTTTTATCTTCCGGGAATTCCCAACGGCTCCACCAGAATTGTCCATGACAGGCTTTCGCTTGGCCAATTGTGCGCCGACGGCCGATTATATGTCGATTATTGAGTATCAAATGGAACAACAGCAAGAGATATTCAAAGCCGCGCAAGAGGGGCGCGCGCCCGAAATATATCGTGAAATCGCAAAAATGGGCGGCATGGAAACTGATGAGGCGATCTCAACCTGTTTAAGCAATCCTGACATGACGGCTTATATCAAAGACAATGTGGATCGCGCGACCCTTGCCAAGATCAGTGGTGTTCCGGCGTTTCTGATAAATGGACAAAGCTATAAAGGTCCGCAGGATGCAGATAGTTTGATAAAGCTGATCACTCAGATGGATGAAGACGGCATCAAATCTTTACCAAATGACGTAAAGGCAGCCACATCACACACAGAACATGATCACGAATAGAGCTGATTAAACGTCTTTCCACTGATTAAGCTTGAAGCTATCCCCAAGGGTATGGGGTGATCCCCCTTGCTAATTTTTGCTAAATCCCAAGGAATAAAGACATGTTACAGTTTGATTCGCTTTCGAGACGTTTTGTCCTTCTTTTAGCTGGTGCCACTTTGGCTCTAACTGCATGTGGCGGAGCAGATGCACCCACTATTGATGGATCTGGCGGGGAGTTCACTGTTGCAGATGACTATATCCTTGGAAATGCAGATGCAAAAGTCACGCTTGTTGAATATGCATCTGTGTCTTGTGGCGCCTGTGCGTTTTGGCATCAGAACGTCTATCCAGACATTAAATCTCAATATATCGACACCGGCAAAATCAAATATGTCTTCCGCCCTTTCCCGGCGGGTGAACCCCAAATGGCGCAGGCGGGACATAAACTGGCGCTGTGCGCAGACCGCACAAAATTTTTCAAGAACATCAAGCTTCAATTTGATCGCCAACAACAGATCATGGAAATGGGCCGCAAACCCAATGGTTTGCGTCAAGCCTATGTTAGCCTCGCGAAAGCCTCTGGCCTGTCAGAAGAGCAGTTCATCTCCTGTATGGCGGATCCTGAAGTCACAGAACGCTATGATGCTTTTATCGATCTTGGGGTTGACCAAGGCGTGACCGGAACACCAACTGTTTTCGTTAATGGAAAACGCGTCGATAGCGATTTTGAGTCCATCCAAGCTGAAATCGCCCCACTTTTGGGCGAAACCATTCCTGAAAAGGCCGCAGAAGAATAAACCATGGGCTCGCTCGTCTTCAATTCTATCAAGCTGACGGGCTTTAAATCTTTCGTCGAGCCAACAGAGTTTCTGATTGAACCGGGCCTGACGGGTATTGTCGGGCCAAATGGATGTGGCAAATCCAATCTTCTGGAAGCCATTCGCTGGGTCATGGGCGCAAATTCTGCCAAAGCCATGCGCGGCGCGGCCATGGAAGATGTCATTTTTAACGGGACGAAAACACGTCCCGGTCGGAACCAAGCCCATGTCACGTTGACTGTAGATAATAGCGCCCGTATCGCGCCGCCCGCCTTCAACGACACGGATGATTTGGAAATCATGCGGATTATCGAAAAATCCAAAGGCTCCAAATATAAAATCAATGGCAAAACGGTTCGCGCCAAAGACGTCCAGCTCCTATTTGCCGATGCCAGTACAGGGGCCAATTCGCCCGCCCTCGTGCGACAAGGACAAATCTCGGAATTGATCGCGGCGAAGCCCAGCAATCGTCGCCGTATTTTGGAAGAGGCCGCGGGTATTTCAGGGCTTCATTCCCGTCGGCATGAAGCCGAACTTCGATTGCGCGCCGCTGAAAATAATCTTGACCGCTTGGAAGATATTGTCGGACAAATTGAAAGCCAGCTTCTTTCGCTGCGCCGCCAGTCGCGACAGGCCGCGCGATATAAGCGTCTCGCGGGCGAAATTCATGAATATAAAGCTTTGCTTTGGTTAAAGCGCTGGCAGTCGGCGCTCGAGACGTTGGAAACGGCGCAAACCGATCTTCGCGAACGTGAAAAGGCCGTGGCAGACACGCAAGTACAAGCCTCCGAGTCTATGCGCCGTGCGGATGAGTTGTCGGGCCTCTTGGAACCCAAACGCGAAGAACAGCTCATCGCGGCTGCCCTCCTCGCCCGTCTCAATGCGGCCAAAGAAGCGTTGGAACAGGACGAAGAAACGGCCAAATCCGAAGTCCGTAAATTAGAAGCCCAACTCAAAGATATTAAATCTGACCTCGACCATGAGCGCGACGTTGTCGGTGACGCAGCAAAAGCAGAAGAGCGCTTAGCGGCTGAACATTCGGAACTCTCCGCATTGAAAGATATTTCAGCCGCCTTGGATGCCGCGGCTGATGCCGCCTCGGAAGCTTTGAAAGTCCGAAATGCGTTGGATGCGGATTTTAATGAACTGACCCGGAAAACGGCAGATCAAGCCGCCCGACGGGACGCCGCAGAACGCGAACTGACACAAGCGCAACAAAGACGCAGCCGCGTCCGCATTGAGCTGGAGCAAACGGAAGATAAGCTTGCCTCGCTGGATACGGAAAGTTTTGGCAATGCTAACCTTTTCTCTTCCGCCGCAAAAGAGGCCTTAAACGCGTTAGAATCCGCGCGCGCGACCGAGCAGCGATTGAGTGCAGACCGCACGCAAGCAGATGAAGCCGACCGGACAGCCCGCGAACATCTTTCCGTTGTGCGCCAAGCCGCACAGAAACTGACGGCGGAAAAATCAGCATTGGAAAATGTCCTACGTCGCTCGACATCTGCCGATTGGACGCCCGCTCTGGACAGTGTGCAGGCTAAGGCCGGATATGAGCAAGCCCTCGCCGCGGTGTTGGGTGAAGATTTGGACGCTGCGATTGGCGGCACGGCTGGCTTGCGGTGGGACGGGGCCGACGTGCCGACCCAAGACCTGCCGTCCGGCGTCGACCCGATCACGAATTTCATCACCGCCCCGAAAGAGCTGCAAGCTCGTCTGTCTCAAATCGGTGTAGCGACAGTGGATAACATTCACACACAGGCCAAAACACTGAAGCCCGGCCAGCGTCTCGTGAGCCCCCGCGGTGATGTTGTGCGCTGGGACGGTTTCACCATTGCAGCCGGAGTTGAAACCTCGGCCGCGATTAAATTGAAACAACAAAATCGCGTGGCAGAACTCTCAAAAGAAATTGCCGCTGCGGAGCAGGACGTTCAGAAAGCCAGCGCGGCATTTGAAGCTGCCAGAGAAGCTAGACAAGCCGCAGAAACTGCTGCCCGTAATGCCCGCAAAGCCTTGCCGGATTTGGAACGCGCAGACCGCGCGGCCCAAGCCGCCATGGCGCAATATGAAACGGATATTGCCCGCGCTTCAGCACAAAAAACAAGTCTCGAAGATCGCGTTGCCCGCCTTTCGACTGAGGCGGCAGAGCTGGACAAACAGGTCGCTGCCGCCGAAGCCAATCTCGAAGCACATTCGGGCGGAGAAGATTTATCTGAGCAAAGAGACGATTTATCTGCAAAATTACGCGACGCACGCGACGCTGCTGACGAGGCCAGTGCACAATATCGCAGCCTAAAAAATGAGAGCGAAGCCCGCGCCGCGCGCCTGAAAGCCGTTGAGGCCGAGCGCGCCAATTGGGCAAGACGGTCTGAAAATGCGGGCAAGCGCGTGACGACTTTGGAAAATCGTCAAGCCGCCGTACAAATGTCACTCGCCGCTGCTACGGACGGGCCGGATCAATTTGCGGAACGCCGGACATCTTTATTCTCCGAACTTGCCACAGCGGAAGCCAGACGCTCCGCCGCCGCCGATGCGCTCAGCCAATCCGAAAAAGAAACGCAAGACGCGATCCAAGCCGCCCGCGAATCCGAGACCGCCGCAGGCGCCGCCCGCGAAGCCCGCGCGGCCTCGCAAGCCAGGCTTACAGCGGCTCAAGAACGCATTGGCGAGACCAAGGCCCGCGTGAATGAAACGCTGAATTGCGAACCGTCCGAATTGAAATCCCATCTGGGTGAACTCAATTCCGAATCCAGCCTGTCTGAAAATGACATTGAAAGAAAACTGGAACGCCTCAGCAAAGAGCGTGAGAAAATGGGCGGCGTCAATCTGCGCGCCGATGAAGAAGCGGTTGAGCAGGAAGAACGCCTCGGCGCGATGATTGCTGAGCGCGAAGATCTGGTGGCCGCCATTGCGCGCCTGCGTGAAGGGATTGATGAGCTGAATACGGAAGGCCGCCAACGTCTTCTCGCCGCCTTCGATACAGTGAACGCTCATTTCGGCCGTCTGTTTACAACACTTTTCGGTGGCGGTGAAGCGGCGCTGGCCCTCACCGAATCCGATGACCCGCTGCAAGCCGGACTGGAAGTTATGGCCCGTCCACCGGGGAAATCTCTCAAAGCCATGTCGCTCCTCTCAGGCGGGGAACAAGCGCTGACCGCGACGGCCCTTATCTTTGCGGTCTTCCTATCTAATCCAGCCCCGGTCTGCGTATTGGACGAGGTCGATGCGCCGCTTGATGATGCCAATGTCAGCCGTTACTGCGATCTTCTGGATGAGATGAAGAAACACACCAATACGAAATTTATCGCCATCACCCATAATCCGGTCACGATGAGCCGCATGGACCGTCTCTTTGGTGTG
This sequence comes from uncultured Algimonas sp., assembly GCA_964490745.1. Lineage (GTDB taxonomy): Bacteria > Pseudomonadota > Alphaproteobacteria > Caulobacterales > Maricaulaceae > Litorimonas. The sequence continues at coordinate 3,884 of CAZBDT010000039.1, read as the reverse complement.
ACCATGGCGGAACAAGGTGTCTCGCAACTTCTCTCGATCGAGTTGGAAAAAGCCGAAGCCCTCGTTGCTGCGGAATAAATCTGCCCTCACAGCTTTATTGTCATGTCAGGATAGGAATTCACTCGCCTTAGTGAATTGGTTTTTTGATTATCGATTTGCACTTTATGGTCTTGCAATATCTTGGATGTCGTCATGAGAGCAGAAAAGAACTCAGAGACATTAGAAAGACTGTTGTGTTAGCCTGATAAAAAAGCTCTTCGAGAAAAGGCTGCGCAGCTTCCAATCGGATGTTCATATGTAGGATGGTGAAACGATTGATCTTTATTTTGGAAGTGGTCCGGATAAAATCACGTTGAGCCTTGATTTGAAGCGCATAGACCAAGAGGTACTGCTGAATTTTCTCTTAAAAGAAGGCGAGACAGTCTTTGCGACACCGAATGTGAAAACATCTTTGGACGAAACGACAACAATCCGAATTCAAATCGAAGATCGCAAGGCGTTGGAATTGACCGCGCGCCCATCCGTTCTTTCATATTAGACCTTTTTCTGACTTAAAAATGCGAGTCATTGAAAGGCTATGCACCGTTGTTGGTGGACAGCCAAAAAAAACATCACAAGAAAACGTATTTTTCTTATGATTTCAATATTTTACGCCCTACCGTCCTTATGTTGACTTCCCCTACCCCCTTCGTTAAGTAGACCGCGCTTTCGGTGAGATATATTGGATGTTCCGGTAGATATTATTTGAAGGTAAAGAAACTGAACGTCATGACTGATCCTGAAGGACGCGAATTCCGATCTAAACCTACTGATCTTGAGGCATTGAGCGCTAAACTCGATGCAATCAATAGCAGGAAGACAGAGGCCCCGGACACGTCGCAAAATCCTTCTTCGAATATGGCTCAAGGTTTCAAATATGCCAGCGAATTTTCTGCGGCAGTTCTGGTTGGGTCTGCTCTTGGTTGGGCAATCGACTACTTCATCGGAACGGCTCCGTGGGGTTTGGTGGTCGGGTTAATATTGGGCTTTTGCGCCGGCGTTATGAACGTCGTGCGAGCAGCTCGCGAAGGAATGGATGGATCCGGTGAGGACTTGCCTCTCGGATTTGACGAGGACGAAGACGCATGAGCATTGCCCTTCCCATTATGGCGAAAGATCCAACCGCGCAGTTTGATCTATATCGTTTGATCGAGCTGAAAATTGGTGGGCTTGACCTCTCATTCACAAATTCTGCTCTAATGATGCTCGTGACTGTTGGTCTTATCGGTTTGTGGTTTATTCTGTCTTCTAAACGCGCCCTCGTCCCAGGCCGCGCGCAATCCGTTTTGGAAATTTCTTATGAATTCATCGCGGATATGTTGAAATCTGCGAACGGGCCTGAAGGGCTGCGCTTTATGCCATTTGTCTTCACGCTCTTCTCATTCATCCTTTTTGCTAATATGCTCGGGATGATCCCGTTCTTTTTTACGACGACCAGCCATATCATTGTTACATTTGTCCTGGCTATGTTAGTCATGGTCGTTGTGATTGGTTTCGGTGTCTGGAAAAACGGATTTAAGTTTTTAAAAGTGTTTTGGCCTGCGGGCGTGCCAATCGCGATCAAACCATTCGTTTCCATCTTAGAAGTTATTTCTTTTATTTCTCGCCCAATTTCTCTGTCCATTCGCTTATGGGCGAACATGTTTGCGGGTCATATCCTGCTGAAACTTTTTGCAGGTTTCGCTGTATCAATGGTCGGTGCTTTTGGTCTTTTCCCCGGTGTCTTTGCAGGTGCCGTTCCGTTTTTGATGACCTTTGCGCTTATCCCGCTCGAATTTCTTGTATCATTTGTGCAAGCCTATGTGTTTGCCCTACTGACCAGTGTATATCTGTCAGATGCTCTGCATCCCGGACATCATTAGTTTTCAATAACGCTTACCTCATTTAACGCATCCTAAGGAGATCATCATGGAAGCAGAAGCAGCAAAATACATCGGCGCAGGCATTGCGTGTCTTGGCATGGCCGGTGCAGCAATCGGTCTTGGTAACATCTTTGCCAATTACTTGTCAGGCGCGTTACGCAACCCATCAGCCTCTCAAGGTCAGTTCTCGAACCTCATCTTCGGTTTCGCGGTTACAGAAGCGCTCGGCATTTTCTCATTTGCTGTCGCTCTGATCATGTTGTTCACATAGGTCTAAACTAGACCATTTTGACAAAGGCTTTGGCGATGTCGAGCGCAACTGATAAATTAGAACATGCCATGTTTCTGGCAGCAGCCGCTGCAGACGAATATGGTGCAGAGAGTGGCGAAAAAGTTTTCGCTCCACTGGATGCATCATTTTTCCCGTCACAGATTTTTTGGACACTTCTAAGCTTTATAGTCCTTTACTTCATACTCTCGCGGATATTTCTACCGCGTGTGGGAGAAACAATAGAGGATCGCGGATCGCGTATCGCCGATGATATTGACTCAGCCTCGCGCATGCAGCGCGAAGCTGAAGAAGCCGAAAAAGCCTATACCCAGGCATTAGCGGATGCGAGAGCCAAGGCGATGAATGTCGCCGAGACGACAAAGCAATCCATTGATGCTGAGGTGCAGGTTGAATTAGAGGCCGCCGATGAAGAAGCAAAACGACATGCAGATGCTGCAGATGCGCGTATTCAAGAGCTGCGTTTAGCCGCGCTCTCAAACATTGAAACGATTGCATCTGAGGCGGCTCAAGACGTTGTCACGGCCTTGACCGGTAAAAAGGTCACTTTGGCCGCTGTTAAATCAGCCCTGAATTAAGAAAGGCCGAGATACGATGAAGTTCACACTCGACCCATCCGACTCGACCACTTGGGTCTTTCTCGCCGTTGTTCTATTTTTTCTATTGCTTGCCTATTTTGGCGTTCATAAGAAAATTGCTGCCGCCCTTGATGCCCGCACGGAACGGATCAAAGCGGAATTAGAAGAAGCGCGTCGGCTGCGTGAGGAAGCTCAAGCTTTGCTAGCCTCCTATCAACGCAAACAAAAAGAAGCTGAAGCGCAGGCAGAAGACATCGTCAAACAGGCGCGCTCTGATGCTGAGAATATGGCGGCTCAAGCCCGTAAAGATCTGACGGAACGTTTGGAACGCCGCGCGGCCCAAGCCGAAGCGAAAATCGCAAATGCCGAAGCGCAAGCCATGTCAGAGGTCAAGGCGAAGGCCGCAGACCTCGCCATTGATACGGCGGAAACATTGCTCCGCACGAAATTGTCGGCAGCGGAGAAATCCAAGCTGATTAAAGACGGTATCGCGCAGATGGGCTCGGCTTTGGGGTAGGCTCTCAATAAGACTTGAATGAAAAAGCCGCTTCGAATAGGGCGGCTTTTTTTGGTTATTTTAAGCTGTCACACCGACGCGAGCCAATTGGCTCGCGTCGGTGTGACGTATATTAGGGTCTTCCCTACTCAGCCGCTTCTTTCGTTTCATCCGGCATTGTCCACCGCAAGATCGGCTTCCGCGCCGCTTGGGTTTCATCCAATCGACGTTTCGGCGCATAGACGGGCGCGTTTTTGAAGCTTTCCGCCATGCCCGCTTTGGCGCGGAGCGCGAGGCTGCGCATGGACCCAATAAAGCGGTCAAGCTCACCTTTGGACTCAGACTCGGTCGGTTCGATCAACATGGCGCCGTGGACGACGAGCGGGAAATACATCGTCATCGGGTGGTAGCCCTCATCAATCATCGCCTTCGCGAAATCGAGCGTTTCCACACCCGTATCTTTCAAGAAGCGATCATCAAACAGCGCTTCATGCATACAGGTGCCTTCAAAGGCGGGCGTCATCACGTCAGAGAGTGAGGCCTGCACATAATTCGCGTTTAATACGGCGTCTTCTGTGGCCTGTTTCAGACCGTCCGCCCCATGGCTCATCATATAGGAC
>CAZBDT010000038.1:0-17494 GCA_964490745.1 uncultured Algimonas sp. | reverse complement strand
CGCAACACAGGCGAAAACCGCGAACGCACGGAATGGCACCGCGTTGCGATTTTCGGTGAAGGCCTTGTCGGTGTCGTTGAGCGCTATGTCAAAAAAGGCTCCAAGCTTTATATCGAAGGTAAGCTTCAAACCCGTAAGTGGCAGGACCGCGACGGCAATGATAAATATACGACTGAAATCGTCCTACAGGGGCCGGGTAGTAATATGACGATGCTAGACAGTGCAAATAGCCAAGGCGGCGGTAATGTTGGCTATGGCGGCGGTCGCTCCGGCGGCGGCGGCGGTTATAACCAAGACCGTGGCGGTTACGGCAATATGGACCAAGGCGGCGGTTCGCGCAGCGCGTCGACCATGGAAGGTCCTGCGGGTGACTTCGATCTGGATGATGAAATCCCGTTTTAGGACTGCGACATTCTGTCCAAACTGTAATCTCTCTGCCATAGACTGGCCATATTCAACCGCTTAGTTTCCCCGCAGGATAGCGAGGACATGTGGGTAAAGCGGGAAAAACGACGGGCAGGGCAAAGCGCTTGAGTGCGCTTTTTGCCGATCCGCGAAATTACCAAATTTCTGTTCTATCAAGCCTCATCCTTTTGGGGCTATTTCATTACGGGTTTCATCTACCTTGGTGGCATGTGGTCGGTTGTGTGGGCGCGACATTGACAACGCAGGCTGTTGCGGACCGCCTTATTAATCGCCCCTTTGATCCGCGAAGCCCTCTTATTTCGGCCTTATCGCTCACATTGCTCCTGCGAACGGGGTCTATCACTTTGTCGATAGCGGCGGGCGTCATTGCGGTCGCATCCAAATATCTTATCCGTTGGCGCGGGAAACATATCTTCAACCCCGCCAATTTCGGCTTGGTGATTATTTCGCTCCTATTTGGTGCCGCTTGGATATCGCCGGGCCAATGGGGCCAGGCGACACTATTTGCGCTTATTCTCTTGGCTCTTGGCGGAGTCGTGACGGGCAAAGCCAAGCGCTGGGACGTGTCTTTGTCGCTGCTGGGGTTTTACGCAGCGCTCATTTTCGGGCGCGCCATCTGGCTCGGTGATCCGCTCGCTATCCCTATTCACCAAATGCAATCGGGGGCTTTGCTGGTCTTTGCCTTCTTTATGATATCTGATCCGAAAACGACACCGAATTCCAGAATTGGACGCGTCCTATTCGCAGCTATAGTTGCGAGCGTCGGTTTCACCATTCAATTCGGATTTTACAATGCGGCAGGCATCATCTTTGCGCTTATTCTCTGTGCGCCGCTCGTGCCGCTGATTGACCGCTTTTTTCCCGCCGGCCGTTATCACTGGCCAACACAATTATCTGTCTCAGTCTTTAACACGAATGGAGTGACCCATGAAATATTTGACCCTGCTGAGTAGCGTCTTCGCGATGGGAATGCTGGCCTCTGCACCCGCCGCCCATGGGTTTTGCGGGTTCTATGTCGCAAAGGCCGGAACGGATTTATTCAATCAAAGCTCCAAAGTGGCCCTGATGCGAGATGGAGACCGAACTGTCATCACCATGGCCAATGACTACCAGGGGGATCTCACAGAATTTGCGATGGTCATTCCCGTACCGACAGCCATTAAGCGCGAACAAGTCCATATTAGCGACCCTGCGCTTTTAAAGCATTTGGATGCCTATACCGCTCCGCGCCTCGTCGAGTATTTCGATGATGATCCTTGCGCGCCTGAAATTATGTACCGCTCCATGGCGATAGATTCAGCTATGGACGAAGTAGTGGTGACTGGCGCTCGAGAAGATCGTGCGAAGTCCCTCGGTGTGACGATTGAGGATGAATTCACGGTCGGGGAATATGATATCCAACTCCTCTCAGCCGAACAATCTGACGGCCTTATGACCTATCTGGATGAAAATGGCTATCAAGTGCCGGAAGGGGCGGGCCGTATCCTTGGCAGTTATATTAAACAGGATATGAAGTTCTTCGTCGCCAAGGTGAATTTAGACGAGCAAGCGCAGACCGGTAATGAATATCTTCGTCCGATTGCTGTCGCTTTTGAGAGTCCGAAATTCATGCTGCCCATCCGATTGGGAACGCTCAATGCGCGGGGTGAACAGGACTTATTTGTCTATGCGCTGACTCGGAACGGTCAGGTCGAAACCACAAATTACCGCACACAAAAAATTCCGACAGGGCAAGAGCTGCCTATCTATATAAAAGATCAATTCCCCGACTTTTATAAAAGCATGTATAAAACGGCTGCTAAACGCGAAGGCGGTCATGGCGTCTTTATGGAATATGCGTGGGATATGGGATGGTGTGACCCTTGCGCCGCCGATCCGTTGAGTCGCGAAGAACTACAAGAGCTAGGCGTGTTCTGGCTGCCTGAACCAAACAAGCCACTGCGCCCCGGACGGCGGATGATGCCGCAAGCCCAAGATGTGTTCGTGACCCGATTACATGTTCGCTATGACGCCAAGAGCTTTCCGGAAGATCTGAAATTCAAAACGACAGGGAATAAGCAAAACTTCCAAGGTCGCTATGTGTTGCGTCACGCCTATAAAGGCGAGATGAAATGCGAAGCTGCCAAAGACTATAAAAAAATGGTGAATAAGCGGAAAGAGAAAGAGGTCAAAACGCTTGCCAATCTGACGGGGTGGGACCGATCAAAAATCTGGTCAGATATTGAGGAAGCGGGTGTCGGTCAGAGATTTGAAATTAAGGACGGTGCGGATGAAAGAGGTCCAACCTGGTGGAAGGACCTCTGGGATGATGAAGGCAAATGATTTTAACTAACTTGCCTCAGACCTCGCTTTAGCCTGCGGGAATAATGGCGCAGGCGACGCGTGGTCCGGCTGCACCGCTCGGCTGGCTTTCATAATCATCTGCGCCGCCATGAATGATAAGTGCCGATCCATCTGAATCCATCAGTGGGGGTAAGTCACCGCCGATTAGATTGACCTTGTCATTCACAAATACGAATTGACCTTTACCATCTGCGCCGACTTCCACATTCATCATATCACCTACATGGGGGCCGTCATCAACCTGCCCATGTGAAACGCCTGTCGGGTTATAATGGCCGCCTGCACTTTTGAAATCAGGCCCGTCGCATTTTCCAAATTCATGAAAATGCATTGCGCGCGTGCCCGGCTCTAATCCCGATACATCGACGTCAACATTTACGCCGCCAATTTCGATTTGGGTCAGGGTGAGCGTCCCAATTTTTGCGCCTTGTGTGTTTTGAATAGGGTAGCTGACCGCCTGCGACATATCACTCGAAGCGCCGCAAGCTGATAACATTATGGAAGCACAGGTAAGGCTTGAAATTGCATGTATTTTTTTCATTTTTTATCTCCGAATGGGCAGGCATAAAATGTGCTGCATAAATTGAATACGTGTATTCGAAGTGCTAGGAAAAGAAAATATTTGTGACCCTTCCGAATCGAGTGCTGAATGGCCGATGAGACTGACATCCCCGAAGACGAAAATGAGCGCCCTACGCCCATACCGGAAGAAGGTGTGTCGCCAATAACCATTGAGGAGGAGATGAAACGCTCCTACCTTGATTACGCCATGTCGGTGATTGTGTCGCGGGCGATTCCGGATGTGCGTGATGGGTTAAAACCTGTCCACCGCCGTATCCTTTATTCCATGCATGAAAATGGCTTTACGCGAGAGAAACAGTACCGCAAATCTGCGCGTGTCGTTGGAGATGTGATCGGTAAATATCACCCTCATGGTGATACCGCCGTTTATGATGCTTTGGTGCGTATGGCGCAGGACTTCTCTATGCGTCTTCCATTGCTCGACGGGCAGGGGAACTTTGGCTCTGTGGATGGTGATCCGCCCGCCGCGATGCGATATACAGAGGTGCGCATGGACCGTCCGGCAGCGTCTCTGCTGGCTGATATCGAAAAAAACACGGTCAATTTTCAGGACAATTATGACGCGTCTGAGCAAGAACCTGTCGTTCTGCCCGCGCGCTATCCAAATATTCTAGTTAACGGGGCTGGTGGTATCGCTGTGGGTATGGCGACGAATATCGCCCCACACAATCTGGGCGAAGTGATTGATGCCACCTTGGCGCTTATGGAAAATGGGCAGCTTTCTGATGATGAGCTGCTTGAGATTATTCCGGGGCCTGATTTCCCGACTGGCGGCCAAATCATGGGGCGATCCGGTGCGCGTCAAGGTGTGTTGACCGGCCGTGGCTCTGTGACCGTGCGGGCTGTGACAGCCATTGAAGAAATTCGTAAAGACCGTTTTGCAATTGTGACGACGGAATTGCCCTATCAAGTCAATAAGGCCAATCTTCAGAAGAAGATCGTCTCCCTTGTCAATGATAAAAAGATTGAAGGCGTGGCAGCTGTACGTGATGAATCTGATCGTGTCGGTATGCGGCTTGTGGTCGAGTTAAAGCGCGACGCTGTTCCGGATGTCGTTTTGAACCAGCTCTTCCGCTATACGCCAATGCAGCAAAATTTCAGCTCGAACATGCTGGCCTTGAATGGCGGTAAGCCGGAGCAGATGAATGTGCGCGATATGCTGGAAGCCTTCTTAGCTTTCCGCGAGGAAGTCATTGCGCGGCGGACGAAATTCGATCTCGCAAAGGCCAGAAGCCGCGCGCATATTTTGGTAGGTCTTGCGACTGCCGTTGCAAATATTGATGAGATCATTCGGATTATTCGCTCTTCCGCTAATCCGAAAAAGGCGAGAGAAAAGCTCACATCCCGCACTTGGCCGGCCCAAGGAATGGGCGCGTTGATCAAATTGATTGCTGATCCGCGGTCCAAATTATTAGATGATGGCAGTATCCAGCTGACCGAAGAACAGGCGAAAGCTATCCTTGATTTGCGTCTCTTAAAGCTGACCCAGCTCGGTATGGATGAGATCACGGAAGAGGCTGAAAAGCTGGCCGCGACGATTACGGACCTCTTGGATATTCTCAGAAGTCGCGCCCGCGTTCAGGCGATCATTTCGACCGAGCTAACTGAAATCAAAGAGAAATATGCCACACCGCGCCGCTCTGAATTTGTTGCGGGAGGCATGGACTTCGACGATGAGGATTTAATTGCTGTCGAAGATATGGTCGTCACGGTCACGGCTGCCGGATATGTCAAGCGTACGCCGCTGGACACATATCGCGCGCAGCGTCGTGGCGGAAAAGGTCGCTCCGGCATGTCGATGAAGGATGAAGATTACGTCACAACTGTCTTTGTCGCAACGACCCACACCCCGGTCTTGTTCTTTTCCTCAACTGGGATGGCCTATAAGTTGAAGGTATGGAAATTGCCCCTGGGTGGCCCAAATACGCGTGGCAAAGCCTTGGTCAATCTTCTGCCATTGGAGCAGGGCGAAACTGTCAATTCCATCATGGCACTACCGGAAGATGAAGAGAATTGGGCCGATTTAGATATTATGTTTGCGTCTCGCTCTGGCGGGGTTCGGCGCAACAGCTTGTCCGATTTCACGCGGGTTAACCGTAATGGTAAAATCGCGATGAAACCTGACGAGGGTGACGGAATTGTCGATGTACGTGTTGTCACGGAAGATGATGATCTGATGCTGACGACGGCGAAGGGTAAATCCATTCGCTTCCGTACAACGGATGTCCGTCGCTTTGTTGGCCGTACATCTTCCGGCGTGAGAGGGATTAAACTCGCGGATGGAGATGAAGTCATTTCGATGGCAGTCCTCCGTCATGTTGACATCGAAACGGATGAAGCACGGGCCTATATGAAGCATGCCAATGCCATGCGTCGCGCATTGTCCGGTGAGGAGGGCGCAGAAGAGATAGAGGATGTCGATGTCGAAACATCAATCGATCCAGAGCGCCTCGGATACCTTCAGGCCAATGAGCAGTTCCTCTTGACGCTTGCCGATGACGGTTTGGGCAAACGTAGTTCCTCCTATGATTATCGCTGTATGAATCGCGGCGGGCAGGGCGTGACAGCACAAAACCTTGAACGCGGTAAAAATACCGAAGATGCCCAACTCGTTCGCTCAATGAGCATTGAGGAAGATAACCAACTCATGATCGTGACTGATGGCGGTCAACTCATTCGCTGTCCTGTCAGAAATATATCGATCGTGTCGCGGAGTGCGCGCGGGGTGACCGTTATCCGTGTGAAGGACGGCGAGAAAGTCGTGAGTGTTGGCCGGATTGAAGAGACGGAAGACGAAGAGGTTCCTAATGAGCCGAGCTCTGACTCCGATGGTGCTGCTGAAACATAGGTAATTAATCGCGTTATTTCCTGAACCTCTCAAGGACCGCGTTGGGATAAATATTATTATCTGGCAAAGGCAGTATTGCTGGATATAAGGGCATCATGACTAAGCGTATTGCACTTTACCCCGGTACATTTGATCCAATGACCCTTGGGCATTTGGATATTATGAAACGGGCATCGCGTCTTTGCGACAAGCTTATTATTGGCGTTGCTATCAATCGCGCAAAAAACCCGCTCTTCAGTTTAGATGAGCGGGTGCAGATGGTTGAACATGTCGTAAAGCCCTTCAGGGATCGGATTGAGGTTGAAGTACTGCCATTCGAAGGTTTGCTGATACATTTTGTTGAAAAATGTGGGGCCTCAATGATAGTGCGCGGATTAAGAGCGGTGAGCGATTTTGAATATGAGTTTCAAATGGCTGGGATGAATGATCGTCTCAATCCTGATATTGAAACTGTATTCTTAATGTCTGATCCGCAATATCAAACGATAGCCAGTCGTTTGGTCAAAGAAATTGCGCGGCTGGGTGGGGACGTTACTCAATTTGTGACACCTGAAGTCGACGCCCGATTGAAGGATAGATTTTCATGAGTAATCGCATGATTTTTGCACTCGCCCTTTCAACCGCTTTGGTAAGCAATGCCTGTGCAGCTGAAAACGCCGAAGCACCCACGACCAATGCGACCGCTGTTGCGGGGGCGGTCACGAGCGGATTTACTGCACCAGACGAGGCGTGGCGGACTGTCGATCCGGAAAACCTCCTCGTTATTGATACAAAATATGGTGATATTGCTATAGAGCTTTATCCTGAAATTGCGCCAAAACATGTTGCGCAAATCAAAGCGCTCACAAAGCAGGGCTTTTATAATGACGTTGTCTTTCACCGCGTGATCGATGGTTTCATGAACCAAACAGGTGATGGAACAAATGGAGATGGCACAGGCGACTCGACGCTCCCTGACATTGAAGCTGAGTTCACATTCCGCCGCGGTACTGACATGCCATTCACTTTGGTTACAGCAAAGCAAGTTGGCCAAAGCGAAATCGGTGTTGGCTTTTATAAAAGCCTGCAAATCGCAAGTCAGCCGACGAGCCAAGCCATGTTTACAAAAGACAATAAGGTCGATGCTTTCGGCCTGCATTGTAAAGGCGTGACATCCATGGCGCGGACAAATGACCCGAATAGCGCGAATAGCCAGTTCTTTCTCATGCGCGCACAGGCTGAGCATTTGGATACCCAATATTCGATCTGGGGCAGCACTGTGATGGGATATGACCTGTTAGAAAAACCCAAAGTTGGAACAATTGGTCAAGTGCCGGGCTGGGTTCCGGACCGCATGAATAAGGTCGAGCTCGCTGTGGATATGGCCGAAGATGAGCGCCCAACTGTTCAAGTGCTTCGCACGGAACATCCTGCATTTGGAAACTGGTTGAAAACGCAGAAAAATGCGGATGGCTCATTCCCGAATGTTTGCGATCTCTCCGTTCCGACCCGCGTTCTTTAAATACGTTAAACACTCTTAGATATTGGAGCCATCATGGCCGAAAAACTCATTATGACCGTCGACAATAATAAAGGCGAGACAGGGGACGTCACAATCCTCTTACGTCCTGATCTTGCGCCTTTGCATGTCGAGCAAATCACGACGCTTGCCAAAGAAGGCTTTTATGACGGTTTGACGTTTCACCGTGTGATTGATGGATTTATGGCGCAAGGCGGTTGCCCAAATGGCACCGGCATGGGCGGCGCAAAGAAGCAAATCAAAGCTGAATTTAATCGCCATACGCATGTAGAGGGTGTCTGTTCTATGGCACGTTCGCAAAATCCAAATTCTGCGTCGAGCCAGTTTTTCATCTGTTTAGATGACGCGAGCTTCTTAGACGGCCAATATACAGTTTGGGGTGAAGTCGAGAGCGGGATGGAGCTCGTCCACGCCTTGCCTAAGGGTGAGCCGCCTCGCATGCCCGGTAAAATCGTTAAAATGACGGTTGCATAACTCTAAGAAATAGGACGGCCAAATGGACGTCTCCCTTTTTGATTTTGATTTGCCGGAGAGCGCGATTGCCCTCCGGCCCACAAATCCGCGCGACAGTGCGCGGCTTTTGCATATCCCTGCACAAGGTGATTTTGAGCATAAAATCGTCGTCGATTTACCGTCTCTTTTACTGGCAGGCGATGTGTTGGTTTTTAATCAAACCAAAGTCTTCCCCGCAGCTTTTAAGGCGAAACGTCCGGCCAGAGCGCATGGCGGCGGTGGCGAAGTTTCTGTTACAGTTAACTTACATAAGGCCTTGAGTGAGGGCTCTTGGGACGCCTTTTGCCGCCCTGCGAAAAGGCTTCGCCCCGATGATGTTCTGCATTTTGATGAGGTTTTAAGCGCGGTTGTCATTGAAAAGCGCGAGGGCGGAGACTTAACTCTTGAATTTAACTGTGAGGGCGATGAATTATTGGAGGCTTTTGAACGCTGTGGCGCGCCACCATTGCCGCCCTATATTGCCCGCAAACGTGCGCCCGACGAGAAAGATATCTCCGATTACCAAACAGTCTATGCCAAGGATTCCGGCTCCGTTGCCGCGCCAACTGCGGGGCTGCATTTCACACCCGAATTGTTAGACGCTTTGGATGCGAAAGGTGTGCAGCGAGAGGCTCTCACGCTTCATGTGGGGGCAGGAACGTTCCTTCCCGTGAAATCCGATGATACGGATGATCATAATATGCATAGTGAGTGGTTCACTATTTCTGAGGATGTCGCCGTGCGTCTGAATGCTGCGAAATCTGAGGGGCGCCGTATTATTGCCGTTGGTACGACGGCCTTGCGCGCTTTAGAGTCTGCCGTGGATGGCGGTGTGGTAAAAGCGCAATCTCGGGAAACGGATATTTTCCTGACGCCGGGGTCAGAATTTCACGTCGTGGATGGCCTCATGACAAATTTTCATCTCCCCAAATCCACGCTTTTCATGTTGGTCAGCGCGCTTGCGGGACTGCGTAGAATGCAAGCGGCCTATAAGACGGCGATTGATGAGGGTTATCGATTCTATTCCTATGGGGATAGCTCTCTGATTTGGAAAGCATAGGTCATGGCAAAATTCCCTTTCGATATTCATGCAACTGAAGGTGAGGCGCGGACGGGTGTTTTGAAAACACCGCGCGGCGATATACGCACGCCTGCCTTTATGCCCGTCGGCACAGCCGGGACTGTGAAGGGCGTTTATATGAACCAAGTTCGCCAGACAGGTGCGGATATTATTCTTGGAAATACCTATCACCTTATGCTGCGCCCCGGTGCGGAGCGCGTGGCGCGTTTAGGGGGCTTGCATAAATTTGGCGGTTGGGACGGCCCTATCTTAACCGACTCAGGTGGGTTTCAGGTTTGGTCCTTATCCAAACTTCGGAAAATGACCGAAGAAGGCGTAACTTTTCAAAGCCATCTCGATGGGTCTAAACACATCCTGTCGCCTGAAAGATCGATTGAAATTCAGGCGGATTTGCTCGGCGCTGATATCTCAATGCAACTCGATGAATGTACGGATTTTCCTGTGAGTTATGATGAGGCCGCGCGGTCTATGGAGCTTTCCTTACGGTGGGGACAGCGGTCTTTGAAGGCCTTTGGGCAACGTGAGTCCCAGACTCTCTTTGCAATCGTTCAGGGCTCCAATTTTCCGGAGTTGCGAAAAATGTCTGCAGAAGCGTCTATTAACGAGGCGACTTGCGGAGGGTATGGCGGATTTGCCATTGGAGGGCTTGCCGTAGGTGAGGGGCATACCGCAATGTGCGAGACGTTGAGTTTTACGACACCTTACCTGCCCAAGGATCGTCCGCGTTATTTGATGGGGGTGGGTAAGCCCATTGATATTGTTGAGGCAGTCTATCGCGGTGTAGACATGTTCGACTGCGTCATTCCCACGCGATCAGGTCGTCATGGGCAGGTTTGGACAGACACGGGCCCCTATAACATTAAACGCGCGGAATATGCTGAAGATCAAACGCCGCTCGACAGTAATATAGATTGTCCCGCTTCTCAGAATTACACGAAAGCCTATGTGCATCACCTCATCCGTTCAAAGGAACTTTTGGGGGCGATGATTCTCTCTTGGCATAATATTGCCTATTTTGAAGATCTGATGGCTAGAATTCGCTTTTCGATTGCAGAAGGTAACTATGATGCCTTCGTTCAGCAATTTCGTGCGAATTGGTCACAGCAAACAACATGAGTTTAGGGTGTTTTACGGGTTGACGACTCTGAATACCGACCCTAGTTAGGCGCGGCTTTTGGTAAGCGCCCTTAGCTCAGTTGGTTAGAGCGCCTCACTTTTAATGAGGATGTCCGCGGTTCGAATCCGCGAGGGCGTACCATTCGTTTTTATCTTCAAATACTTATGTATTTGGTGAAATTGCGTCTTAATAATCGTATCTATCGTAAAAAAATCTGTAACTGACTAAGCTATTGGTCAATTATTGGTTTTTATAATTCGATAAAATTTGTTCATGTCGCAAAAAAGTGGTGCAATTTAGCAACTTTGCAGAAAAAACCTTTCTTTTTGCTAATAAAACCCATAATCAAACTTGGCTTTTGGGAACCTTATGTGTAGCTACGCTTTGTGCAAACGGGGCCCAAATTGGGTTTTTAATGTTTTTAGAAGAATGGCTTAGCCATCTATTGGAGGAAATCTCATGAAGCATAAGCTTCTTATTGCAGCAGCTGTTTCAGCATTAATGGCTGCTCCGTCAATCGCATCTGCTAATGATGGTTCTGGTTGGTATCTTAAAGGTGCTGCTGGTTACGGTGCTGGGACTGACATTGATATTACCGGTGGTGTTCTTGGTGATGTCGAAGCAGAGGGTAATGTTGTCGGAAACCTAGGTATTGGTTACGACTTTGGTAGCAACTGGCGTCTCGAATTAGACGGAACGTCCATGTGGAATGATTACGGGGCGATTGACCAAGCGCCTTCTAGCTTTGCCAAACTTCGTACAGACGCTTTAATGCTTAACGCGATTTATGATTTCTCTGATTTTGACAGATTTGTACCATATGTTGGTGCCGGTGTTGGTATCGTTCGCGGTGACGCAACTTTGTCTGCCCATGATTTCCCAAATGTAGATAACGATGGTCAAATTAGAAATCCGGCTTGTGTGGGTTCACGCAGCTCAGTGGACGCATTTAGTTGTGATTACTCCGATGAAGATACTGGTTTAGGTTGGCAACTTCTTGCTGGCCTTGGATACGACATCACAGACAACTTAACTTGGGACACGAATTATCGTTATCTGCAGGTGTCTGACCTTAAACTTGACGGCACATTCTCAAACAGTGCGACTGGCCAATCTTTGCCTGGTCAGGCTGAACTAGATGGCGTTGGTGCACACCAGGTCGTAACAGGTTTCCGTTACCGCTTCGGCAATTCTGCCCCGAAAATGGACAAGCCGGTTATGCCAGTCGAAACAGCTGGTTATCGTTGTTGGGACGGATCTATGGTCTTTAATGCGGGTCAATGTCCAGCAGAGCCACCACGGGTCGTTGAAGTTGAGCCAGCTCAACCAACAGTTCGCTGCTGGGATGGTTCAATGGTCTTCTCTCAAGCGGAATGCCCTGTGCAGCCATCCGTTACATGTCCAGATGGGTCAATCGTTTCTGACATCAATTACTGCCCGGTCATCGAGCCTGGTCAAGAAATCATCTATTATGAGTTTGACAAAGGTGCTTCAGCTGAAACACGTAACACAATCACACGTCTTCTAGATGCTGGTGAGTTCTGTTCCGTCGACGCGATCCGCGTTGTTGGTCATACAGATACATCTGGTGCAGCCTCTTACAACCTTGCGCTTTCTAAGCGCCGCGCAAATGACGCACTGAACGAGCTTGTGCGTCAGGGTGTTGATCGCGCCACGATCACAGCTGAAGGTAAAGGCGAAACAGAGCCATTCGTTCAGACTGGTGATGGTGTGAAAGAGCAACTGAACCGCCGCACAGAAGTTCTTCTAACACTCGGTTCAATTGACGCGATGGTAAACTAGATCCATCATTATAGTTTAGAAAGCTCGGTCTTCGGACCGGGCTTTTTTTATGTCTAAATGCGAAATGCGGCTATCTTGTTGACCTTATTTGGGCGTTCTAACAGTCCTAAGAGTTCAAACTAACATTTGACGAGTTTTTCCTCCCGTACAAAACATAACTCTTCATGAGGCAGGCGGGGTGCCGAGCCATTTGATTGCCCAGTCAGATGAAATACAAGCTGATAGCGCGATTATATCTCAATGGGCATTAATCTATTGATGATGCGGTAGGACTTGGTTCTGTAAATAGAATTGAGACAAACTCGGGTTAGAAATATGTCGCTAAATATCTCAAACTTATGAGAGTCAGTGAATAAGCTAATCTACGTCAATAAGCTTATCTACGTTTAAAGTTTCGTGAGAACTATAACTATGATCTTGTGATTTTAATCGCTCATATATCGGCCCAAAATCTTGTTGCGTCGCGTCGAATAATTGCGCGTAATCCTTTATAACGAAATAGGTTTTTTGGAACGTATCTATTTCATATTCGGTTCTCATGATACGTTCGAGGTCAAATTCGATGCGATTTGGATCTCTATGATCAAGTGCATATTGGCTTTCTCCATATGAGGAGACGATACCAGCGCCATAAATGCGCAGCCCCTCGGGACGTTTAATCAGGCCAAATTCAACTGTGTACCAATATAGGCGTGCTAGATTTTTTAATGTGCCCAACTTGAGGGCGCGTAGACCGCCCTGCCCATAGGCCTGCATATAATCCGCAAAGACGGGATTTGAAAGCATCGGGACATGACCAAATATATCGTGAAAGATATCCGGTTCTTGAAGATAATCTAGTTGATCAGGTCGTCTGATAAACCGCCCGGCCGGGAATCTTCGATTAGCTAAATGTGTAAAGAACACATCATCAGGAACGAGGTGAGGGACCATTATAACTTCCCATCCCGTAAGGGCCTTTAAAGCGGGATTGAGGCGTTTCAAATCGGGTATACCTGACCGACTTAGCTCCAAAGTTTTAAGGCCTTCGATGAATTCAGGCGCAGCACGATCTGATAAAATTTCCAATTGTCGGGCGTAGAGTAAGTCCCAAACGGCATGTTCATCCGCACTATATTCCGACCAGCATTGGTCAATAGAAAAGTCCATACGTGGAGTTTGTCGTGCGATTACTGGGTCTTGAATCTTAGTATCGGTCATCTTGCCTAATCTATATTACATAGATCCTAGAAGTTCTTTGCGTTTCTTTCCTAATTTTACTCTTTCTTCTTGCGTCCGAAGAGGTCTTTTAGTGCATTGCCGATTTGCTCTTCAGGTGTTGATGGCTCGGATGTTTCGGGTTGCGAGGTCGCATTACCCGCAGGCGGAGTGTTTTCATTTTCGGGCGTAATCGGTTCTGTTTCGATTCCCTCAGGATTTGGTACAGTGGTTTGAGATGAACCGGAGTTTGGGTTTTCGCCACTTATAACGCCGCATAAAAGATTACCAATTGTTCCGCCTATATTGTCTCGTACGACATTGCCTGCTTTCTGGCGGGCTTTAGCCTTGGCGATATCGCCTAAAAAGTCAGTATCAAGCCCCGGACTTGCTGCGCCAAAACCGCCTTTAAAGCGTAAGGGTATTCCAAATTGCGCGAGATCGCTGCCTGTCGTGAGTTTTGGACGCAAACCAATATCCAGTGTTTGATCGCCGATATCGATAAACCCGTCCGCATCTATAAAGAAACTGCCGGCTTCGAGTTGGAAGCCACGAATAGTTGCACGTCCATTATTGAGTGAGAAATCACCAATTAAATCGTTGAAATTCGTGGTTCTTCCAAGGCCTAACCCGTCAGGCAATCGTCTTTCGGTCAAAGCCGTGTCGACGCCTGATAAGAGGGTGCTGGCATCCAAACCTAGCAATTGACCTTTCAGAATTTTGTAATTGCCAGTGCCTGTCAGGCTTTTCATGATCTCGGCTTGGGTCTGGCCTTGCCCTTTAAAGGATAGAACTAAATCGGATGTACCGGTGATTTTTTCGAATCCCCCCATACTCATAAAGAAGCTCTGTGCCGCAACAGAGTTAATCAGGGCGTCAATAGATAGAGTTGGAACACCATTCGAAGCGGATATTGCAAAACGGCCAGACGCTTCTCCGTCATAAAGCTGAGTCTTTTTTAGGTCTGCCGACATAACACCATTTTTCAAATTAATAGTTCCAGCCGTTTCGCCTAATTCAAGCCTGTCCATAATGATTGCGGGCGCGTTGATGTCTATCTTTGCGTCCAAAGCCTCCAGACCGTTCAGATTAATCGTCTCTTCCGACCAGGGTTGGATTTTACCTTCAGGGTTTTGATCTGACCAGGCCGCCATATAGGGTCGCAAGTCCAAAGCATTGAGTGACAACGACCCGTTTAAAACGGGCTTTGAGGCGGCTAAATTCATACTGAAATCACCGCGCCCCTTGAGATTATCCAAGCTCAAATTTCCGGAGGTAAAGGCTAGTCTTTCCGGTGTTCCTGAGACTTGCCCTGAAAGAGAGAAAGCTTCCAATATCTTACCAACTTCCGTGGATCGGGGCAGGGTGATGTCTTGGCTCTTGGCTATGGCCCGCAGGCTATCTGCTGATAAAGAGAGATCACCGGAAATGTTGCTATCGTCTCCGAGGGCTAAACGCCCCTTGAATTCACCATTTAGCAGTCCGTCTTTCAACTCGGATGACAGATCAGAAAAAACAATTCCATCCGAATTGGATTGTATATTACTCGATATAAAGATATTTTTGGAAACATCAGCATAAGGGATTTCGCGCGGAAGGGCTTGATCAAGTGCTTTTAAGTCACTGATTTCACCTTCAAATTTTCCATCTAAAGCTAATGTGTCTTCATAATTGAGGGTGCCTTCATATTGACCATTCACAAAGCCTTGGGACGCTTCAGCAACGAGGTTTGTTATATTTGCTTTGCCGTCCGTCAGACTAATCGCCCCGCTTGCTGCTACCCGTTTCAAAGCCGCGGCATCCGGTTGTGATATGCCCGCGCTTTCCAGTAGGGTCGCGAAATTGTTAGCGTTGCCTTCAAATCGTCCTGTCAATGATAGCGTGGAATTAAATGCGCCATTCCCTTGGAAGTTTGCGGAAAGTTCGGGGCCTTCGATATTTGTATCGATATTTGAAAGGCGATAGTTTCGACCTGCCCACTCGACCATGCCCGTGCCATTAAATGAAGATAGAGCATTTAGAGCGGGAATAGGGTCTTGCAAATAAGGATCGAGAATATCCAGGTCATCCAGCTTTAATGAAAACTGCCCCTTACCACTTTGGCTCTCACCCAAACCGAGATTTCCGGTGTATGCAGCCTCTAAGTCTGTGCCTTCGACCTTAGCATCAATATTTGAGATAGTAATAGCGTCAGGGCCATATCTCAGCTCTCCATTTGCTGAAACCGATGTCAGTGTGGGAATTTGTACTGAATCAGGCAAAGGAAAACGTGAGGCCAGCGCATTTGGGTTGCTCGAATCCACTTCGAAATTCGCCGTAAAGGCAATGTCTGAGCTTGGTAAAAATTGGCCATCCAAATTAACATCGCCTTCGGCTGTCCCTATATCTGCAGAAAAATCAGTCTCTAAGCCGTTCAGAAATTTCATTGGGAAGTCGATTTGCGCATCTATCGTTGTGCTTAAACCGTCGAAATTAAAATCGCCGTTGAGTTTGAGGGTTTTATCTAATCCGGGCGCACGAAGGTCTAAATTGATGTTGTCTGCTGTAAAACTCTGATTAGAAGCTTGGTCGATAAAGCTAATCTTGCCGTTTTCTATCTTGAGGAGATTGAGGGCCGGATCATATTCCGTGAAACGGCCATCCCGTTTAAATGGGCCTTTATCTTCTGTTTTACCTTCCCCTCGTCCGGTCCAATTCGTGCGTCCATCCGCTTGTTTTTCCAGTCTAATATCTGGAGACTTGAGCGTGATGGTCGAAATTTCGACCCGTTTTTGAAGAAGTGGCCAAAGTCTAACTTTTGCTGACATTGAGGCGAGATCAATGAAATCTTCCTGCGAAAACCCTTCAGGATTTGAGAGTTCGATTCGGCCAGTCTCAATTTTCAAAACAGGAAATGTTGAGACATTGATATCGCCGGAAATGACGACATCCCGCGCAAGAACACGGCTTAAATCGCTCTCTAATCGGTCTCTATAACTGTCAGTCGGTATAAGACTGGGGAGGATAAAAATTGCGGCTAAAAGGATAAGGCCAAGGCCAAATAGGCCAAAAAGAAGACGTTTCAACATGAACCTATATTAAACTGTTTTCCATCCTTACTCCATTTTTATTTGAAGTTTCACCCTAAATCGGTGTTAATAGTTCCGTGATCCTTCGTGTTTTTAATTTGAACACAGACAAAGTTGTTTTGTTGAATAGGATCAGAAAAATGGAGTTTTTTTATGTGCACACATGATCATTCACATGACGGACATGCAGCCCCCCATGAAGCCTTCATGCCGCGGCGTAAACTTCTCCAAGGTCTTGTTGCAGGCGGCGCAGTCGCGGCTGGGGCCTCTATGTCGGGGTGTACGACCAATCCTTACACAGGCACCAAACAGTTTTTGGCATTCGCGCCGAAAGATTTGTCTGGCGCGGCTGAGGCCAGTTGGACGGAAATGAAGAAGAAAATACCGACATCAAACGATCCGCGATATACATCGCGTTTGCGTAATATTGGTGGTCGGATCTCTCGCGTCTCTCCTTTCGCGAATGAGGCTTGGGATTACCAAGTTTTTGACACGGATACGAAGAATGCATTTGTATTGCCCGGAAATCGCGTCGGGTTTTACAAAGGCATGATGGATTTTGCGGAATCTGATGACGCGATTGCGGGCATTATGGGTCACGAAGTTGGCCACGTTGCGGGACGTCACGCGCGGGCGCGCGTTTCATCTCAAATGGCGACACAGCTAGCCGTTGTTGGCGGAACCGTTCTGGGTGGCACGGCTATCAATAATAAATGTAAAAAAGTACCGCCAGAGCAACAACGGGCTTGCTCGCAAAGGGCTCGTCAGCAGACGGCTATGTTGCAGCAGGCACTAGGGCTTGGCGCGCTCTTGGGTGTGACATTGCCATATTCGCGTAAGCATGAGCTGGAATCAGACCGTTTGGGTGTAAATTACATGAAAAGAGCGGGTTATGACCCAATGCAGTCCGTGAAATTATGGGAAAAAATGGCGGCTAATTCGCCTTCACGCCAGCCTACAATTCTATCGACACATCCCGACCCGGCTTTCAGAGCACGTGATTTGGCAGGATATATTG
>CAZBDT010000037.1:0-17548 GCA_964490745.1 uncultured Algimonas sp. | reverse complement strand
CTTGCACATGCGAAACCCGGCGCGCTCGTTATGCATCCCGGCCCGATGAACCGCGGCGTCGAGATCAGCTCTGACGTGGCCGATGATCCGGATATCAGCCTGATCACCAATCAGGTTGGCGCAGGGGTCGCGATGCGCATGGCGATCCTCCATGCGCTCTCGGACGCTCAAGACACGCGACGGAAATCGGGAGAGGCGTCATGACCATCACCCTGACGGATATCCGTATCCTCGACCCGGAAAGTGGTCGGGACGAAATTGGCCATCTGCGTATTGAAGACGGCAAGATCGCAGAATTGGGACCTGATTGCGGGGTCTATGGGACGGTGATTGAAGGGCAGGGGCTTTGTGTTGCGCCCGGCCTTATCGATATGCGCGTGACCACAGGTGAACCCGGACGCGAAAACCGCGAGACTCTCGCGACTGCAGCGCAAGCGGCTGTGGCGGGCGGCGTCACCGCTATGGTCGTGATGCCCGGTACAAACCCCGTCCTCGATGATATGGCACTAATTGATTACGTCATGCGCCGGGGCGAAACATTGCCCGTCGACATTCACGTTGCAGGTGCCCTGACCAAGGGGCTGGACGGCGAAACCATGACGGAAATCGGCCTGATGCAAGAGGTCGGGGCGGTCATGTTTGCCAGCGGCAAATCACCCATTCGCGACGCACAGATCATGCGCCGCCTCCTCTCATATTCAGCTAGCTTTAATGCGCTCATTTCGAACCACTGCATGACCCCCGATATGTCCAATGGCACAGTGGCGCATGAGAGTGACTTCTCTTCCCGCCTCGGGCTGAGCGCTGCGCCTGCCGTGTCTGAGCGCATCATGGCAGAGCGGGATGTCGCGCTGGCCGAACTGACGGGCGGACGGGTCTTATTAGACCTTGTGTCATCGGCGGAAACTTTGCCTGTCTTACGCCGTGCCAAAGCCAAAGGGCTCGATGTCGCCGCCTCTGTCTCCATTAATCATCTGGCCTTGAATGAGTTGGATATTGGCGATTACCGGACCTTTGCGAAATTAGAACCGCCCTTGCGTGAAGAAACGGATCGTCAAGCCCTGCTCTCAGCCATTAATGACGGAACGATAGATATTATCGTGTCAGATCATGATCCGCGTCCAGCAGGTGAGAAG
Source organism: uncultured Algimonas sp. (assembly GCA_964490745.1). Taxonomy (GTDB): domain Bacteria; phylum Pseudomonadota; class Alphaproteobacteria; order Caulobacterales; family Maricaulaceae; genus Litorimonas. The sequence continues at coordinate 16,412 of CAZBDT010000037.1, read as the reverse complement.
CGCCTGCCATATGCGGAAAGCTCCCCCGGTGCCGTGGGCTTGGAATTACTCCTCGCAGCAGGCTTGAGCCAAGTCGCCGATGGCGGGCTGGAGATGCTGCCGTTTCTTGCGGCGCTGACCTGTCATCCGGCTGATCTCTTGGGGTTAGAGAGTGGTCGTTTGCACGCGGGAGGGGTTGCGGATCTTGTGATTTTCGACCCGAATGAACCTTGGGTCTGTGATGCGCAAAAACTACGCAGCCGGTCCAAGAACACACCCTTTGACGGACGCCGCCTAACCGGCCGCGTGCGGCACACGATTAAAGCTGGCGAGGTGGTTTACTCGGCTTAAACTATCGGCCCTAATTTTTTGGACCTGACCTATTTCTCTTTTGCTCAAGCCCAACGGAATAAAAGTCAAAGATACGTTTAAAAGGAATAAAAATAGTAAGCGCCATTACTCCGCACAAAAAAATCGCGTTTATGCGTGCTAGAAATTGTGTAATCGCGGACTTTCTGACTTCAGAATACATCGTATCTCGATAGGTATCTTTCTCGCCAATAGGTCTCTCTGCGCCAAACATTCCCCCTTCGCTAATACCTTCAGGCATAATACTCTTCATGGCAGCGACCATGATAAAAAAGGAGAAAAGAAAACCGAAAATAAGAACTATCCAGCCTATCACACTCCGCCGCTTGGGTTTCATTTTCTGATCGGAAAAACAGTGATGGCACTGAATATAGGGTTCCAAATAATTCATAAAGAAATTGACGACAGACACCCAGCTGAAACGGGTTTCACAGTTGTTACACTTGGCCAATCTCTAAGCCTTTTTCCGATCAACCCCAGCCTTCTCCAACTCTCTCCCCATAGTCCCTGTCAGAAAATGAAAGAGCATTTTGAAATCTGACCCCAGCGACCAAAGTGGATAGGTGAAGGTCGCGGGCTTGTTTTTCTCAATCAAGCCATGGCTGACCCAAGCAAAGAAATAGCCGCAAACAAAGACCAGTGGGATCAAAGCCCATTTTTGCGTCATGAGGAGAAAGACCAATAAAGCCAGTGCCAGACCCGTCCCGACATAATGCCAACCCCGCGTCGCGGGTTGGGCGTGTTCACGCAAGTAATAGGGCCAGAATTCTGCGTAGTTTTGGATCGTTTTCATGGCGCGAGTATAAGAAATATCCTCACTTTTGTCCAATCTGTTAAAATATCTTTCAGAAAAATTGTAAGATTTTGGCCATGTTAATAAGATATTTACCTAGTTCGTTAATACAGAATATGTCTCCTCTAGGGGACAACCACCATTCACCTAATACCTTTCGGGCGCCCGTTTGCAAAAACAGCGTCCTTTTTTTTGGGTGATTGACAGGGTTACCACAGAGCGAATGTTTTTTTTTGGAAAATGAGTGAAAACTAGGCTTGCCCAAATCAAAAAAGATTAGTAACAGGCGCGTCTACCGAGAACGGCCTATTCCGCAATAGCTCAGTTGGTAGAGCAGCTGACTGTTAATCAGCTTGTCGCAGGTTCGAGTCCTGCTTGCGGAGCCATTCTAATATCCTCACCGAATTATAAGTATCTTAGAATTTTGAGAACATTCTTACATTAGGCTCTCATCGCCTAAGATTTTCTCAGATTTCATGACATGAGCTGTAAAATTAAAAGCTAGTCATTGGTCCGTATGTCGTTGGAACGTCCCCAACAATTCAGTTGCAACATTTGAGAGCATGTCTGCGTCTGTTTCAGATAGTTTTGTAGCCAAGGGATAATTCAATACATACAATTATCCGAGTTAAAGCTGAGTTCACTCGCGACATCATCTCTAAAGAGTAATTTTGGCCAAAACTACGTAACATCTTTTTAGGCTAATTAAGCCTACCCCTAAAAACAAAAAAGCCCGCGACAAAGTCGCGGGCTATATTCTTAATCAATCTAATTCAGATTAGAAGTTTGCTCTGAGTGAGAGCGTATAACGTCTATCATTGATAATGAATGAACGTGGAGCGCGAAGTCCATCATTGTTAATGGTTTGCTCTGTTTCCGTGAGATCATTCAATAGGTTTGTACCTGTGACACCAATTTTGAAATTATCATTGATCGTATAGAAGAATGACCCGTCAACTTGGCCTGTTGCTTTCTGGTAGATTGAAGCAAATGGGAAGATAACATCACGACGTGTGAGCAGGAAGTTATCGCGCCAGTTATAGGCTAAGCGAGCTGAGATTTTATCATCTTCATAAATACCAGCAACATTATATTGATTCTCAGAGACGCGTTCGAAGCTTTCACCGTCAATCGCAAAACGACCTGTAATCGTATTATCGATATTCGCCAAGGCATCTGCATCGATATAGGTATAGTTAGCTTGAACACCTAAATTCGACAATGGTCCTGGTAGGAAATCATAGAATTGCTGGTAGGCAATCTCAAAACCTTTAATCGTCGCATTTTCTTCAGCATTGACCGTCGTATTATTGGTCACGTCAAGCGTTACACCATTATTTGTTAAGGGTGTAGAAATTGTGCTTTGGATCCAATAATCTTCCATGTCTTTAAGGAACACTGAAGCTGTGAATGAATTTGCATCACCGAAGTACCATTCAAATGAAAGATCCAATTGATTAGACATAATCGGGTTCAAGAATGGGTTACCAGTAAAGGATGTAAGACCAACACCTTCTTGTATTTGAGGGTTACCAGGCAATGGCGTCCCAAAATTCTCGCCTTCAAAGATGTTAAAGTCACTACGAAGCTGCAAAACATCCGGTCGTGTCATGCTTCGTGCTGCACCAAAACGAATGAGCATTTCTTCGTTAAGGTTTAGCTTAGCGTTTAAGCTCGGCAAGATACGGTCATAGCTGTTTTCGAAAACTCTTTCTTCAGAGTTTCCGTTACCGAAGAATGTCTGCAATGCACCAAGATCTCTGGAACAGAAGTTAGGTAGCAGAGAATTTGGATCTCTACCGGCAGCATTTGGATCACATCTATCAACATTTTGCCCAAAGACGTTGTCAAAAGATGCAACTTCAAACGTACCATCAGAATCGATTTCTGTGCGGACATATCTAGCACCAATATTACCGTCTAAAGACATACCATTTGAGAAATCTTTTCCGAAGTCAGCGCGTGCATAAGCTGCGAAATATTTCTGACCTAGAGGTGAAATCTCAGATGCCGTAAATGGCGACCCATTCACTGCATTACTACGATTTGCAAGTGTTGCTGCACCATTGTCTACGACAGCTTGAGGCGATCCATAAGCGAAGGCAAGAAGATCAGATACCTGATCGGCCCATCCATCATAGTCACTGGCACCAATACCACCCCAGAAGAAGCCACCAAGTCCACCTGATGTAACTTCTCCACGCTGGAAATTGTCGAACTGATTAGTTCCGAAAGCTACACCAATGTTAGGATCGTTAGGAGCGATGAAGGGTGAGTTCCCATTCGGGCCGAAGTTATTCCGGCCTGTCCAAACTTCGGAGATGTTACCCCAGTTAAACGTAGACTGGCGGATCAAAGAGTCTCGGTCTGCATAGCGACCACCAATTTGGACAGACTTTAACCAGCCATCGTTCAAGAAATCATATTCTACATCAGCACGTAATGCTACACTATCGGCTTCATTCTGCGTAATATGGTCCATTTTAGATCGCAAATACCAGTTACTTGGATCGTCGAAAAATCCGGCCTCGCCATTAGGTGCAATATAATCGATTTGCGGGACTTTGCCAGTCGCATCAATGAATAGGTTTGCGTAGGCCCCAGCCATAATTGAAAGGTCAACAACATCAGCCTCAGATTCAACAAACTGTGCGTCGAAATTAAAACGTAATTGATCGTTTGGCGTAAATTTCAAGTTCAGGCCGATATCTTGAGTTTCGTCAGACTCGACGCGATCACGCCAAACTGCGAGCTGTCGGATACCGCCGCCAGCAGGCAACACATCGTTTGGTCCGCGCCATCCTTCAGGGGAACTAATCGTGCCGCTTTGAAAAAGGTTATCCCCGTCAAACACAGTGTCGTCTGAAACGTTAATTGTTGGCGCGTCATCAAAGCTCGATTCGATAACATTTTCAGTCCAAGCCGTGCCGGATTCGGAACGGAAAAACTCAGCTGTAGCTTCCCAACGCCCGTCATTACTGGCCCATTGACCTGCTAAGGAGTATCCATCGCGCTCACGATCAAAGACCTGAGTCCGAATACCGCCACCTGATGGAATGTAACGCTCACCACCTGAAATATTTTGGATAGACACGACATTATCATCTGCATCGTAGGCTCGGAAATCGCCTGTTTGGCTCGCATCACTACGTGATTTCAGTCTATTTCGCGAGAAGCCAGCGAGCAAGCCAAATTCACCCGCTGAAGTTTCCCAGCGCTTAGACCCGAGGACAGAGAATGAAGGGCTAACCTTTTCAACGAGGTCAGAATAAGTGAAGTCCAGTGAATATCCAAAAAATCCACTATCCTGATCAAATGGCTTACGTGTATTCAGATCAATCGTGCCTGACAAACCGCCTTCGATCATATCAGCAGACTGGTTTTTGAAAACTTCGACACTACCGAGCAATTCAGGGGAAACATCGTTAAAACCAAGTGTCCCACTTGGGGACGCGGCAAACGCATCACGACCGTTCAACTCAGAACGAACGAAAGGAAGACCGCGAATAACAACACCGTCACCCTCAACAGAGAAGTGATCGGGATCATCTGGACCGGAAAAACGTAGAACAGATACGCCTGGCACGCGCTGCAAGGCCTCTGAAACAGAACGATCTGGCAAAGCGCCAATATCTTCTGCGGTAATCGCGTCCACGAAGCTATCTGCGTTACGCTTAATTGCAGCAGCAGTCTCTAGGGACTGACGAATACCCGTCGCGATAACTGTGTCGCCATCGTCAACACTCTCAGCAGGAGCCTCTTGAGCAGAAGCAACAGCCCCCATCAAGGAGAGTGATAACACAGCAGCTGATCCGCCGCGCAGCAATCGTCGTGTAAATAAAAAGCGATCAGAATTTGTTTGTGGTAAAATCACATTATTCCCCTTTGGTTAAACTTCAGCCGATTTTGGCGCTTTTGATTATTCCTTCTAAAAACCACAATTGACAACGTTGTCAATCAACTTTTGCAAAATACTACAGAACGTGCCTGTCATTCTTCAAAAGCTGCAAAATCCAACAGTTTCCGTAAATGTACAAAGTGTCGCGTGCTCACCTTAGGGCTTGAGCCTCTCATATCACTCTGACATGCTTATACAAAAATGCAGGATAGCATTTGGGATTGTGCATGACAGATTATAACTCATCGAATGATATAAAAAGCATTGTGATTGCTGGGGGCGGGACAGCGGGTTGGATGACCGCAGCTGGTTTATGTTCTGTGCTGTCTTCACTCAATCTAAAAATCATTTTGATCGAATCAGAACAGATTGGCACCGTCGGCGTTGGAGAAGCGACTCTTCCCCACATTCGATTTTATAATCAAAAGCTTGGAATTGATGAAAATGAACTCATGCGCGCTACAAAAGCAACTTATAAATTAGGCATTGAGTTTAAAAATTGGGGTAAATTAGGCGATAGTTACATTCATCCCTTCGGAGATTATGGGCTGCCGGAACACCTCGGCACAAAAACCTTTCATCACTATGTTACGCAAGTCGAGAAATCAGGCCACAGTGTTAACTTTGATGACTTCTCACTGCCTGTGGTTGCAGCTCGACAAGGACGATTCCAATTCCCTCACCCTGATAAATCCAATGTTCTATCGACATTCGGTTATGCTTATCAGTTCGACGCCGGTCTTTATGCGAAATTCCTTCGTAATTTTTGCGAAGATCGGGGTGTAAAGAGAGTCGAAGGCAAGATTGTAAAAGTTCAACAGAACGACCAAACTGGAAACATTGAGGGCGTCACCCTTACAGACGGACAGACAATATCGGCAGACTTTTTTGTTGATTGTACGGGTTTCAGAGGCTTGTTAATTTCCGAAACCCTCAATTCAAATTATCAAGATTGGACAAAATACCTGCCATGCAACCGGGCCGTCACGGCCGCCTGCGAATCTAAAGGGCCTATTTTGCCCTACACGCGCGCAACCGCGAAAGAGGCAGGCTGGCAATGGCGTATCCCTTTGCAACATAGGGTGGGAAATGGCTATGTGTATTCGAGTGAGTTCATAAGCGATGAAGATGCGGAAGCGTCCATGCTGGCGGATTTAGAAACGCCCCAAATATCCGACGCCAAGCATTTACGGTTCACAACGGGGCAAAGAGAAAAAGCCTGGGTTAAAAACTGTGTTGCGATCGGCCTATCAGGTGGCTTCCTTGAACCACTCGAATCGACAGGCATCTATTTGATCCAAGAAGCTATCACAAATTTCATTGAGCTTTTCCCTATTCATCAAGACTCTGAAATTGCGAGACGAGAATACAACCGAATCATGAACTTAGAATTTGAACGCGTTCGTGATTTTCTATTGTTACATTATGTTGCCACAACGCGCTCCGACACACCTTTTTGGAGACATTTGACCTCAATGGATTTACCGGACAGCCTCGCGCACAAAATGGACTTATTTAAATCAACGGGCCGGATCGTAACTTATGAAACCGGCGCCTTCAAACTGCCCAGCTGGCTTTCCGTTTACTATGGCCAGAATATTATCCCTCAAAATTCTGCACCTTTGCCTCAGAATTTATCGGAAGAAGCACTGGAGAATATTCTCAGCGAAACCAAATTTAAAATCTCAAACGCGGTAAGCACCATGACGTCACATGAGACCTTCATAGATCAAAACTGCCGCGCATAATGACGACAAAAAAAAACATCTATGTCCTTGGGGACAATGTGGTTGGGACCATGGCCGCAGCGTATTTAGCGAAAAACCTGCCGTCTCAAGACTATGCAATCACTTATTTTGAAGAACGCCGATCAGACAATACAGACTCAATATATAGTTCACTACACGCGGATAGTAGAGCGTTTATTCGAGACCTGAAAATAAATGAGGCCGAATTCGTGAGTCGAACTGACGCTGTTTTTTCGTTAGGGGAAAGACATATTAGCGAAGGATATGATGACTACATAAATACATATTGCCCTTATGGTTTAAGTCTTGAAGGCGTCGATTTCTTTTCCGTCATGCAAAAAACCGAAAAAACGAAATCACTCAAAGAATGGGAAGCTTATAATCTTGCGGCGGCGATGATTAGGCAAAACAAATTTAATCCCCCAGACTTCAAAAAGCGCCCCATCGTAAGTGACTATAGTTATGGATATCAAGTGGAGCCAAAAAAGCTCCATGCCTTATTTCTTGAAATCGCCACAAATGAAGGCGCTATGGTCAGAAACACGGATGAGGTTATGCGATATGATTTTAACGAAAATCAGCAAGCTATCCTCGAATTACGAAAGGGTGAAATCACTCAGCCATATTTAATTATTGACGCTTTATCCGATCCGACTTTTTTAGATATTAGTGATAACTGGCTCGCCTCGCCTTATCTAAAAAGTATTGACTTAAGAGCCGAGAGAAACCCCTCTACTGCATTTGCAAATCATGTTCGTCACTCTATTTCAGAAGATGAGATAAAGACTGAAATTTCTATGCAATCAGAAACCTTATCTCTCCATTTATCTGAGACTGACTCTGGCCCAGAATTACAGCTAGGTCACATGCAACTGCCATGGGTCAACAATGTTGTTTGTCTTAACAAGGCCTATGGCTTTTTGCCGATTTTAGGTGCCCCGCTTCGAGTCAATCAAATTGCGTTGCAGCGATTCCTCGATCTTTTCCCAACCGCTTCCAATATGAAGGCGGAACGAGACGAATATAACGCTTTAATGACGCGCATATGCGAGCGATTTGAAGATTATCAATCTCTTTGGCTCAATGGATCCGGTTTCAAACAAAAGTATAAAAACGAGTTGTCCGAAGATGCGATGTATAGGCTCAAACTTTTTCAAGCGAGAGCTCGCCTACCCAATTTTGATGACGATTTTTTATTTGAGGATCAATGGCAAAGCCTCTTTCTCGGGCAAGGCATATGGCCTGAATACCAAACACCGCTTGCAAACGATCTCTCAGACACAATAACAGAAAAATTCAAAGAGGAATTCAAAGCTATTGTTCGAACCGTTACATCGAAAATGCCTACGACATCTGAATATATACAAAAACACGCGGCCTCAATTGATTTGAAAAACTCACAAAAAAATCAAAGCGGAGAAGAGACAAAGACAAGTAAAATGACCTCCAATGATCCGATCAAATCCGTTATCATTGCCGGCGGAGGAACGGCTGGATGGATGACGGCTGCAGCTTTAGCACGCACACTTGGTAAAAGTGGTATTCAGATTACGCTCATAGAGTCCGACGCAATCGGAACGGTCGGTGTTGGCGAAGCCACAATTCCGAATATAGCGACGTTCAATGCAATGTTGGGCATTGATGAGGCCGATTTCATGAAGGCCACACAAGCCACGATTAAATATGGAATTGAATTTGCAGGTTGGACACGGAATGGCGATAGCTACTTCCACCCATTCGGACAACATGGTTTCGCGATGGCTGGGGCCTCCTTCCACCATATTTGGTATAAATTAAACAGACAGGGTAAGGCCAGTCGAATCGAGAACTATTGCGCCAGCGCTATGGCGGCCAAACACGGGAAAGCTGGCCTTCCACCTCGCGATCCTAATTCGGTTATGTCTTCCCTGTCCCATGCCTATCAGTTTGATTCCGGACGATATGCCAAATTCCTTAGAAAATATGCTGAAGAGCGAGGCGTTAAGCGGGTGGAAGGCAAAATTACGGATATCGACGTGGGCGTTGAAAATGGCTTTATCGAAAGTCTTGTTTTAGACACTGGCCAAGCCTTGAGCGCCGATTTCTTCATCGACTGTACAGGTTTTCGAGCCTTACTCATAAATAAGGCTATGGACGTTGATTATGAAGACTGGTCACATTGGCTTCCCTGCGACAGCGCGCAAGCTGTCAGCTGTCAAAAGACACAAGACGCGGTACCATATACGAGAGCAACTGCGCGGAAAGCAGGTTGGCAATGGCGTATTCCCCTACAACATCGAACTGGAAACGGATATGTCTATTCTTCTGACTATATATCAGATGATGATGCGACTCAGACGTTACTAGATCATCTTGACGGAGAGCCATTCGGGAATCCTAAACAGCTAAGATTTAAAACGGGCATAAGACGAAAGCTCTGGCATAAAAACTGTGTTGCGATTGGATTGTCATCTGGCTTTCTTGAACCATTAGAATCCACCTCCATCTATTTAATTCAGGCCGGTGTTAGTCGACTCTTAGCGCTTTTCCCTGACAAAAATTTCAGCCCTGTAGAAACAGCAGAATATAATAAAATAATGTCGTTAGAGTTTGAGCAAGTCAGAGACTTTCTTATTCTTCATTACGTGGCTAATGAACGTCACGGAGAACCTTTTTGGGACTATGTCAGACACATGCCTATTCCAGATAGTTTACAGCAAAAAATAGACTTATTTAAAAATCGAGGACGTTTCTTCCGCTATGACGGCGACTTGTTTTCAGAAACAAGTTGGGTCGCCGTCTTCTTAGGACAAAACATTACACCAAATGCATATAGCCAAGTCGTAGACAATTTGCCTGAGCAACAAATAGAGCAAACACTCGCTTCTATAAAATCAGAAATTGCTAGAAACATACCGCACATGCCAACGCATGAAGAATTTTTGTCGCGATACTGTCCTGCGCCGAACCCGCATTAAGAGCCTGATATGAAAACAGATCAAATCAAAGACATTGTCATCGTTGGGGGCGGCACGGCCGGATGGATGGCGGCTTCAGCCATTTCAAAACTCATGTCTCGCATGGGAATGAATGTCACACTCATCGAGTCAGAAGCGATTGGAACCGTAGGTGTTGGGGAGGCCACGATTCCGCAGATCCGCCTTTTCAACAGGCTTCTGGAAATTGACGAAAACGAATTTATGAAACGAACGCAATCGACCTTTAAATTAGGGATTGAATTTGTTGATTGGGGCAGGGTCGGGGAAAGCTATATTCACCCCTTCGGAGATTACGGCGTTGATATGGAAGGTATCCGATTCCATCATTTCTGGGAGAAGGCCAAACAAAATAATCCTGACTTACCGCCCCTTTCAGAATATTGCTTGCAAGCCGTTGCAGCGGCAGAACACAAGTTCACAAGACCTCTAAATATAGACCGCTCACCCTTGAGAAAAATTGTCCACGCCTTCCAATTTGACGCAGGACTTTACGCGAAATTCCTACGCGAACTTGCTGAGAAATTTGGAACAACGCGCATTGAAGGCAAAGTCACAGCGGTAAATCAAGATTCCGAGAACGGTCATATTAAATCTCTTTCTCTAGAGAGCGGCCAGATTATTGAAGGGGATTTCTTCATTGATTGTACAGGGTTCATAGGACTTCTAATCGAAAAAACGTTGAAGGCCGGATATAAAGATTGGTCTGCAATGCTGCCGGTCAATCACGCTGTTGCTTGCGCCTGTACGCAAGACGAAGACCCAATCCCTTACACACGCGCAACGGCGAAAGCAGCAGGTTGGCAGTGGCGCATACCCCTGCAGCATAGGCTCGGAAATGGATATGTTTTCTGCGACAAATTTCTAAGCGGAGAAAACGCAGAAAAAGAACTGATGGAAAGTCTTGAGGGCACGCCTCTCGCTGACCCAAAACATATTAAATTCACAACGGGCCATCGCAAAAAGTTTTGGGATAAGAACTGCTTATCCTTAGGGCTTGCCGCTGGTTTCATGGAACCTTTAGAGTCGACATCGATCCACTTAGTCCAGACAGGTCTCTCGCGCTTAATGGCCCAATTTCCGGACAAGAATTTCAATCAAAAAGACATCGATTATTATAATAAACGAACGGAAGATGAATATATCCGCATCCGAGACTTCCTTGTCTTGCATTACAAGGTCAGTGTCAGGAATGACACGCCATTTTGGCAGTATATCCAAGATATGCCCTTGCCGGATAAATTACGTGAAAAAATGGAACTTTATCAAGAAAATGGCCGTATTTTCCGCGAAGACAATGAACTCTTCAACGAGACAAGCTGGCTTGCGGTGATGCATGGTCAAGGTTTACGGCCTAAAAGTTATCATCCTGTCGCCGATGTCCTCTCGAATGAGGAAGTCAAAATGCGTCTAGCGGACATCCATAATTCAGTCGTGAAGTCATCAGATTATATGCCCTCGCATATCGACTATATTCGCGAAAACTGCAAAGCTGATGAAGAGAATTTCATGCCTAAAACGTCAGGAAAAACGACCCGTATAAGTGTGGCTTAGAGAGTCAATACGCTGCCTGATCTAAAATAAAGAGAGCCAAACGGGCTCTCTTTTGTATTTTACAATCGCGTTAGAATATCATCTATTTCCTCAACCACACGCCCAACTTCTCGGTCGGGGAAGATAACAGGAGGTTTGATTTTTATGATATTGTGAAGCGGGCCATCTGTGCTCAGTAACATCCCTCTCGCCCGCATCTCATTGATAACACGAGTCGCCTCTTTTTCAGCCGGTTCCAAAGTTTCACGGTCACGCACGAGTTCTATGCCTAAGAATAAACCCTGCCCTCTAACGTCACCGATAATATCGTGACGTGTCGCCATCTCCTCAAATGCAGCTTTCAAGGCATTGCCTGTTTTCAAAGCATTCGCTTGAAGCCCCTCTTCTTCAATGACATCGAGTACCGCTAGGCCAATGGCACAGGAAACAGGATTGCCGCCGAATGTGTTGAAATACTCCATCCCATTCGCAAAGGCCTCAGCGATTTTTTGGGTTGTGACGACCGCTGCCATAGGGTGTCCATTCCCAATAGGCTTCCCAATCGTGACAATGTCAGGCACGACGCCCTGCGTTTCGAACATCCAGAAATCCGTTCCGGCACGTCCCATTCCCGTTTGGACTTCATCGGCAATACAGACAGCCCCTGCCGCACTCGCATGTTCATAGGCGGAGGCTAAGAAACCATCGGGGAGTATGATCTGCCCGCCGCACCCAAGCGCGGATTCCGCGATGAAAGCGGCCGCGCCATTTTTAGCCTTTGAGAGTGTTGCGCGCACCTCTTCACCATAGGCAACACCTGCATCACTACCCCGATGCGGACCGCGATAAGCGTCCGGCATGGGCGCCACATGGACCCATGGCGCTGGCCCGGTCCCACCCTTCCCGTCATGCTTATAGGGGCTCATATCAATCAGGCTTGTCGTCGTCCCGTGATAGGCCACATCCAATACGGCCACATCCTGACGTCCTGTATAGGTGCGCGCCAATCTGAGCGCGAGTTCATTGGCTTCACTGCCACTATTGGTGAAGAAAACGACATTGAGAGGATCAGGCAGGGTCGCCGTTAGCCGTGTCGCATAATCCGTCAGCAGGCGGTTCAGATAGCGCGTATTCGTGTTCAACACACGCATCTGAGCGGCACCAGCTTCCACCACGCGTGGATGGCAGTGGCCGACATGGCTCACATTGTTTACGCAGTCCAAAAAGGCACGACCTGTCTCGTCAAATAGATAAGCCCCTTCCCCACGTACTATGTTCAGCGGTTGATTATAGGACACGCTTAAATTCGGCCCGACAAGTCCTTTCCGCGCCTCTAAAAGGTCATTCACTGTCTGGCTGTGAGCGTTCATGTCCCCCATCAAGTCGCCCCAAATTTCGTTCAGCTCTTCCCAAGAATAAGCTGATAGGTATTCCAAGGTTTTCCAGCCTGGCCCCGAAGTTACCAATTGATAGGGATCATCGGGTTTTGCACTGGCATTATGGGCCGCAAAACAAACGCTCATACACAGACGTGCAAGCGCCAACGGTAGTATCGCTGCGCGATCATAGGCTTTCAAAGGCAAAAGGTGCAGATAAGCAGATACGAGCTGTGACGCGCTTTCCAGCGGATTGGCTTTATCCAACATGGCATAGGCCGCAGCGATGGCAGGCTCTGCGGCCAAGGCAGAATAGACCATATCGCCAAAGTCGATCAGTCCCGTCACACGTCCCTCGCGCACCAGTAGATTATAATCATTTGCGTCACTATGGATGACGCTCAATTCAAGGCGATCCCAATCTAAATCTAACGCCGGAGCGATGAGATGTTCAACGATATTGGCTTGTTTTTCATTTAAGAGCGGGAGATGCTCTAAAGCCTCTTTTGCATATCGCACATCCCAGCAGAGTTGCCTGTCTTTCGCGGGATGATCAAATTGGAGAAGCGCCTTATCGAGCGCTGCAAGCTGACGCCCAGCAGACCACATCAGCTTTTCATCATGACTGTCAACATCGACCATAAGGTCACCATATACCCACGTAACAAGGCGCATCAGAAATAACCGACCCGCTTCATCCGTCACTGTCGCGATGCGCTCCCCTGAAATTGTTGCAACAAGTTCCGGTAACTCCAGCGGCACACGCTGGTCACGACCATACTCAAACGCTTTGGACTGGAAATCCAGCACATCGTAATCTTCCGAAGCATTCGCTATTTTTAGGACAAATTTATCACCACCCTCGGATTTCAAAGAGAAGTTTTGATCCCTTTCACTCGGCAGGTCTGACGCGCGCACTGACATTCCATAATATTGGGACACGATCTTTTCAGCCCCCTCACAGCTGAAGTCCGGTGTTGTGTCCAAGCCGGCGATTAAAGGTATGGCGGATTGAGTATCTGACATCTTACTCAACTTTTCTGATCAAATTCCGACGTCCATCATATTCAGATGATCGCTACCCCTCAGCGCTGGCTTTCGCGGCTTCTATGTCTGAGATTTTATTGGCCTCACCAATGAAAACCGGCGTTTTCTGATGCAGCGTTTCAACAGGCGCTTTGAGCAGAGACATATCACCATTTGTCGACGATCCGCCCATAGCGTGGATCAGAAACGACATGGGAATGGCCTCATAGACAAGGCGCAGATGGCCTTGCTCATACCCTTTTCGTTTTGCAGATGGGTAGGCGAACAAACCCCCTTGCAGGACAAGGCGCTTCACGTCTGATACCATAGATGCAAACCACCGCATATTATGTGGCTTTGGTGTGCCGCTAGCATCTTTGAATAAGCTGATATAATAATCCTGCATCCAGTCATCCCACATGGTTTGATTACAGGCATTCAAAGACATGACATCGGCTGAGGGGAGCGACCCTTCAATTGGCAGGATCGTCCAAACCGAAGTCGATTGATCGAAAATGCCTTTATAGACATCTGGGCCGTCTGCGAAATAATCTTCGAGGTTCATACCGAAGACAAAAAAGCCGCCACCGATGATATTTTTGCCTGAGAAATCTTCGGCGACTTCAGCATTTTCCCAAATACCGAAAATCGCGCCTGATGGGATACCGACCAGAGCGGACTTTGATCCGTCGAGCGGGTCCAGCGCAATGCTATATGGGCCATCAGAAATCTTGACCATATCCGGGCGTTCTTCTGAGACGACATAGCGAACATTTGGGTCCGTACGCAGCGCCTCGAAAAACGCTTCATCTGCAAAGACATCTAGCTCTAACTGATCATCCCCGGACTCATTACTTGTCGTCGATATTTTTAACCCCGAGCCCTTTTTGAGCGCGTCATAAATCGTTTCAGAGGCTGAAAATAAAGCGGCATAAATACCGTCCAGATTATCCCGCTGGCTTTTAAATGATAAAGACATAGCCATCCCACCCCTAATATGGAGACCAAAGTTTGACGACCAAATTGCTATCGCCATATATGGGCCTCTTAGACCCACTCGCCTTCCCCGTCTATGACTATGTCGTCCTAACCCTATATTGGCTCGGAACCTCTGGCAGACAGGGGCGTAAGATTAAGTGTATCATCATTTAAAGTGTGGAGTGCGCATATGGAATATTTAATCGGTTTAATCGGTCTGGTCCTTTGGATTTGGGCCATACTAAAAATCATCGGCTCATCCGCGTCCGGTATGTCAAAGCTCCTTTGGATTTTACTCGTCTTGGTCCTTCCATTTGTCGGGTTTATCATCTGGTTCTTTGCAGGACCGAAGTAACATAGGCGGGATAAAAGGAGCTAACGGCCGCGAATAATGGATATAACATCTTCCAAATAAGCATCCGTCTCAGGGTCTTTCTCAATGTCTGAGATGGCTTGTTTGGTAAAATCAGACAATCTCAAAATATCGGTTTGGGTAAAGTCTATATCATCGCATTCAAACCTATATTTTTCACTTTCCATCATCCACATATCTAGTGAACCTGGCGAGCCTAAATGGCGTAAAATGGGGTTGATGACAGAGACCGTTTGCGCAGATTTGAACTGAGATTTCACCTCTTTTTCCGCACGCTTAATTTGTCTTGAAATATCTAAATTGGTAGCTGTCTCACTTGCGATTTTTAATCCATATTTAGAGGCTGCCAGACCTATGGACGGAACAGCCGCTTTCATCGCAACAGCAGCTCCGGCCAATGGATTCGCCAGTGCGACCAGACCGCCTAGTAACAACACACCACCAAAGACTTTCCCATCGACTTTATCAATTTCATTGATAAGTGAGTCCAAATTAGACGTCACGATATTATTCGGCACCGCATCGGCGCTTGCTCGCTCTCTCGCATCTTTGACAACGATATGCTCTAACATGGGCAAGGCCCCATCACTGGGAAGATGAAGGAGACGGCGTTTTTTCAAATCATTTATCGGCGGAACACCCTCCGGAAGGCTTCGCATGACGTAGAGGGAATAGCCGTCATCCTTGGCTTTATCTGGTATTAGGAAATAATGTTTCTCATCAAATTTTGTATGGTCATAAAATTTCGATGTCGCGGTAGATCCGAAAAATGGAATGCCGCCTAAATGACTGCGTAAAACGCCAACGCCCGTATCAAATGTGCCTGTTACCTTATCAAATGCACCACCCACGCCCGAGAGAACTGCGTCACCTAAACCGACCACGGGTTTTGTCGCAACGGTCAAATCCGGCACTTTTATTTTCGACAGAATTTTTTTCATGACGTCTCTCCTCACGCATACATAAGCATGAATACCCAAATACCAAGTTGAAGGTTTATCTTCTCAGGCGTCGAGGCTATGGCGAGGCATGTTTACGCGCGATGAATTTTTGAAGAAAATGCATGTAGAGGAGCTGGATACGCTCCTTTTTCGCGGTGACGCCTTGCAGATGGGCTTGCCGCGTGTCTTTGGCGGACAAGTCTTGGGGCAGGCCCTGAATGCGGCTGTGCGCACGGTGGAAGCGGACCGTAAGCCGCACTCTCTGCATGGTTATTTCCTGCGCCCCGGCGATCTCTCTAGACCCATCATTTACGAGGTCGACCCCATCCGGAATGGACGCAGTTTTTCCACACGCCGCGTTGTGGGGAAACAGCGCGGTGAGGCCATTTTCAACGCCTCGATCAGTTTCCAAATTGTCGAAGA
>CAZBDT010000036.1:0-17873 GCA_964490745.1 uncultured Algimonas sp. | reverse complement strand
CGCGCAGCCGGAAAGCTCGGGCTGGAGATGACGGCTGACGGCTCCCGCGAAATCGCGCGCCGGGCGCGCGGTACGCCGCGTGTGGCGGGGCGGCTCCTCCGTCGTGTGCGGGATTTATCAGAACATGAAGGCCACAGCGTCGTCGATGCCCCCGCTGCGGATGCGGCGCTCAAACGGCTCGGCGTGGATGATATTGGTCTGGATAAGCAAGATATGCGCTATCTCCATGCGCTGTGCGAAATGTTTGGCGGCGGCCCGACGGGGGCAGATACGCTGGCGGCCGCTTTGTCAGAGGCACGGGACGCGCTTGAAGATGTCATTGAGCCTTATTTGATCCAGCAGGGGTTTTTGCAGCGCACACCGCGCGGGCGCATGGCAACGCCGCGCGCCTATGCGCATTTAGGTCTAAGTCCGCCCAAAACGCCACCTGTGCCGACTTTATTTGAGGGTAAGTGATGAGGAGGCTCGAAGATGGCACATATATGTATGACACAGACCCCGACTGGGCACCGTGGGTCATTGCATTAGCGGTATGTGGCTTTTGGGGTCTATTTGGTGTTATGTGGTTTTGTTTCGCCTTTCGTGTGTATCAGTCTGCCGGGCCGTCAGAGTTTTACTACCTCTTTGATCAAGGTACCGCGAAAATCATTTGGACCGTCGTTTCTTTTTTTTGGTTTTTTCGATATGCGTCCATAATACGAATGAGGTTCTGTCTGTATCAGAGTGGAGGAAGTGAGTCGTGACTGAACAGCCAAATATCGGCTGGTTTGAAGGTCGCGTGCATCATTATCCTCTGCGCGTTTATTATGAGGATACGGATTTTTCCGGCGTGGTGTATTACGCCAATTACCTTAAGTTTTGCGAGCGGGCGCGGAGCAGTTTTTTCCGCTTGGTCGGCTTTGAACATGCCGCGCTTTGGGAAGGGGATAATCCAATTGCTTTCGCCATCCGCAAGATTGAACTGGACTATAAAAAGCCTGCGCGGATTGATGACAGCCTGATTGTGCGCACAACATATGATCGGATCAAAGGCCCACGCCTTTTCGTCTCGCAAGCCGTTTGGCGCGGGGACGAAGAATTGGTCACCGCCATATCTGAAGCCACCGCCATTTCCCCAGAAGGCCGCCCCCGCCGCATGCCTAAACATATGATGGAGGCGTTGAGTCCTTATTTAGAAGATGAAACATAAGTTTATTAATGCAATTTTAAGTATATTTTCGAAATAGAAAAAAGTTCTATGACATCGATACAACATACACCTTACACACTTTGGCCGACACGCAAAACAGCCGATCCGCGCGCGGCGACGCAGGCGCAGTTCGAGCATGGCTTGACTGAAATTTTGCAATATCAAGCGCCCATGCAGGGGCTTTCCCTGTTCCAGACTTATGCCAAGGCGTCAGGCCTGATGAAAATTGCGGCACCTGTACGTCGCAAATTTGAACGCGCCGTTTTACAAGCTGAAAAATCCGGTGTTTTGATCATCGAGCGAGAGCCTGATCCTGAGGCGGACGGCCCGGACGACAGTGTTGGCTGGATCATCAGACTGCCTGACCAAAAACCCGTAACCTTACGCGATCTCGGCCCGCGCGGCTTTGCGGAAATCCCGATGAGCGAGTTGGCAGCCTTGGTTCTTGAAATTCGCAGCGCCGATGAATTTGCCGGACGCGAAGATATCTACCGCGCTGTGTTGGACCACTATGGATTGCAGAAACTCACCGCACTTGTGCGGCGGCGTTTAGATGGCGTCCTGTCGGAGTATTTCTAATGCAACGCGACACACTCTTCCTGCTTCCGCCCGGATTTGCGGATAATGATCGCCGCGAATATTGCCCGGAATGCGCGGAAATTTGGGGTGTGCTCTCTTATTATCCTGCCATCCAGCAGAGCATGGAGATGATCTATCAATCCATCGATAAACCCAGAGCCGATATTGTGGCTCTATTAGGAGAGAAAAATCAGAACTGCCCGACATTGGTGTTGGCCGAGAGCAGTCCTGAGTTTGAAAAGTGCGGTATCATGACGTGGCGCGGTGCGCGGTTTATCAACAATGCGCGCGATATTGGCCGCTATTGGTCACAAAGATATGGAACAGCGATCCCGCGCGGTACGGGACCTCTATAAACGCGGTTGGGTGACTTACCCCGGAGTGGGTCCACCGAGCGCTTCACCCGGTGCCGGGCCAACAGGGCCGACTTCAACATCGTCGCTACAGAAATTCGTCACTTCCGTTTGATTGCCCGTTGCGGGATCAGTCACGACATAGAAAACTTCGGCCTGCTTGATGACGATTTCTTGCTCTGTACGCTGTTCAATCGGATCGTAGGGCGGGTTTTCAATCAAGCTGATACCTACAACAGTTTTTGTCTCCGCAGGGATTTCAACGCGTTGCAAGGCTGCGACTTCATAGCATGTTGGCGCGGGAGGCACTTCAACAACGACGGGCGGTGCGATTACAGGAGCAGGCTCTTCTTCAGGAATAACGGCACAACCACTCGCAATCGCAGTTGTTAAAACCAGTGTCGATAAGGCTTTTATTGAAATACGCATCATATTCTCCGAATTCTGAGTCCTCTTATGGGACGATTGCGCCCAAATCACGACAAAATTACGCTTAATTTTGGAATTATTCCGTGATTGGTTTAAGTATAGGGTTAAGGTTTTGTTATTACAGCTTACAAACGCTTAACTGGCACCATTAGCATGGGGGCGCTAACCCCAGTATTACAGTCTTAGCTCCCAGTGAGGAAACATATGATTCACGTTATATTTCAAGCCAGCCCTTTGGCCGACGCACATAGCGGGGATTTTTCGTTCATTTCGCTATTTTTCATGGCGGATTGGGTTGTTAAATCTGTGATGATTATTTTGATTTTGGCCTCAATTTGGTCTTGGGTCGTCGCGGTCGAAAAATTTATCATGTTCACCTTGCTGAAACGTCGTGCAACAGCCTTTGAGGATACATTCTGGTCCGGGCGCACATTGGACGACCTGTCAGCCGCCTTAGGGTCTGATACGAGAGATCCTATGGCGCGCGTTTTTGCGGCGGCCATGCGAGAATATAATGAAAGCCGCAGCGCCAACGCCGCGACAGGCGTTTTAGGCCGATCAAGTGCCACACATGAACGGATTGATAGTGTGATGAATTTGGTGATTAACCGTGAACTGGCGAAAGCCGAGCGGGGCATGACCGTTTTGGCCACAGTCGCCTCGGCCTCTGTATTTGTCGGATTGTTCGGAACTGTTTGGGGGATCATGAATGCCTTCCGCGCGATTGCCGCCAGCCAGAATACAAACCTCTCTGTTGTCGCCCCCGGTATCGCTGAAGCCTTGTTTGCGACGGCGCTTGGTTTGATTGCAGCGATCCCAGCCCTGATTTTCTACAATATGTTTACGGCGGATTTGGATAAATATGGCGGGCGTTTGGAAGGTTATGCGGACGAACTATCCGCCATCCTTTCCCGTAAGCTGAGCAAAGGCACTTAGACATGGGTGCGTCAATCAAAAGAGGCGTGGGGAAAAACTCCGGTCGGCGTCGACATCGACGCACAGGGTTAAATGCCGAAATTAACGTGACACCGCTCGTCGATGTTATGTTGGTGCTGCTCATTGTCTTTATGGTGGCGGCACCCTTGCTGAGTGTCGGGGTGCCGATTGAGCTGCCGAAAACGGATGCCAAGTCTTTACCGTCGCAGACGGAACCCATCACGATTACGGTGAATTCTGAGGGCGAAATTTTCATCCAAGAAACCGAAATCGCACTGGACGATGTGGCAACACGCCTCGTTGCGATCAGTAATAATGGCTATGATGAGCGCATCTACCTTCGCGGGGATGGACAGGCTGATTATGAGTCTGTGATGAAAGTCATGGCGCGCGTCAATGCAGCCGGATTTTCCAATCTAGGTCTCGTCACTGACCCTGTGAGTGCGGGCAATTAAATTCGGTCTCCCCATATCACTCGCCTTGCATATCGGCGTATTTGGCGGCTTTAGTTTTTTTGCCGCCAAGGCGGGACCGCTTGCGGAAGCGAAGATTATTCCTGTGGAAATTCTAACAGTTGCGCCGGAAACGAATGTCTCTGCGGCTATTAAACCGCCGAAAAAGATCGTGCCTGAAGAGCCGCCGGAGATTATGACAACGCCGACTCCTATGGAAAATGTGGAAGAGGTTGCGCCGGAGTTGAATGTTTCTCCAACTGAACAACCCGTAGAGAAGACGGTCGAGATTACACCTGAAATTTCGGAGGATGAGGCTGAGCTGGTGGATGTTCCCGAGCCTGATCCTACGCCCGAGCCACCCAGTTTTGACTTGGACGCTTTGGCGGGACTGATTGACAAAACGCGGGAAACGGCGCCCGAAGCCAATCAACAAATTGCCTTAGAGAGCGAAAGCGCTCAGGCCCGCTTTGAAGATATTGCCCGACGCGCGGAAGGCGAAGGCAGCGGTCTCTCTGCGACAGAGGCGGATTTGGTTGCGAATGCGATGTATAAATGCTGGCGCATGCCGGCGGCCGCGAAAGATGCTGAAAATTTACAGGTCAGGTTGAATGTTAAACTCGTCATTGGTGGTTATGTTGAAAGTGTTACTCTGATTGATCAGGCCGCCTCTCGTCGCCTTTCCCCGGGGAATGAGTATTGGGACATAGCCGAACGGGGTGCTATCGCCGCCGCGAATAAATGTGCGCCTTATGATTTTCTGCCTGAAGAGCGTTACGGAATATGGAGAGAACTTATCTTGAATTTGCGTCCGCAATTATAAAGACTGACCTTTATGACTTATTTCACCCGATTGTTTTCTGTCCTAGCGGCGTTTCTTACAGCGTTGGTTTTTAGTGGGGCAGCTCAGGCCCAGCTTGAAATTGACATCACCAAAGGGAATTTGGATCCGGTTCAAATTGCAATTCCCGATTTCTTAGCTGCGACCCAATCCGAGCGAGATTTTGGCGCGCAAATCGCGGATGTCATCCGCGCTGATCTTGAGCGTTCCGGTCTCTTCCGCGCCCTTGATCCCGCCAGCTTTTTGGAAACCCAAACCAATATTGATTACAAACCTACCTTTGCGGATTGGCGCGTGATTAAAGCGGATGCGTTGGTCTCCGGTCGAATTAAGACGGAGAGTACCAGCCGTATTCTGGTTGAGTTTCGTTTGTGGGATGTCTTTGCGGGAGAACAATTGAAGGGTGTGCGTTTCGCGACGACACCGGATAATTGGCGCAGAACGGCGCATAAAGCCTCTGATGCAATTTATGAAGCGCTTACAGGTGAAAGTGGATATTTCGATTCTCGCATCGTCTTTATTGATGAGCGCGGTCCGGTTTTGAACCGAAAGAAACGCCTTGCGATCATGGATCAAGACGGGGCGAACCCAATCTATTTGCTCGGCGGCGATGATCTTGTCCTGACGCCTCGCTTTTCTCCAAATGCGCAAACGATTGTGTATATGAGTTATGAAGACCAGAACCCCAATGTGTATTTGTTGGACATTGAAACGGGTCGACGCGAATTGTTGGGTGATTTCCCGGGCATGACATACGCGCCGCATCTCTCGCCTGATGGGAAAAGTCTTATATTGACGATGGAGCGACGCGGAAATTCTGACGTCTATGTAATGGACCTCACATCGCGTAGCACCACACGCTTGACAACGGACCCTGCAATTGACGTGTCGGCGAGTTATTCGCCCGATGGCAAGAAAATTGTCTTTAATTCTGACCGTGGCGGATCGCCTCAACTTTATACGATGGATGCGAATGGCAAAAATGTACGTCGTATCAGCTTTGGCAAAGGTCGATATACGGCCCCGATCTGGAGCCCGCGCGGAGACAAAATTGCCTTTGCCCGAAGCTATAAAGGGAAAATCGGTATCGGCGTTATGGATGTTGACGGAAAAAATGAACGTATTTTGAGCGAGAGCTTCATAGATGAAAGCCCGACATGGAGCCCCAATGGGCGCGTTATCATTTTTTCCAGGGGGTATCGCGGAAAAGACAGGCGCTCTGAAATTTGGTCTGTTGATTTAACGGGTCAAAATTTACGACGTGTTGAGACGCCCGGCATGGCATCTGATCCGGCTTGGTCTCCGCTTTTACCTTAAGCGAAAGCGCACGACCTTTGTAATTTGTAACACAAAAAGGCCATATTGACAAAATTCGGCCTTGATTGCGGCCTAAACCCTGCGTTTAAAGAAATATGCGGCGGGGCAAATTATACGCTGCGAATTAAGGAGTGAATGATGAAACATTATCTAATGGGTGGCGCAGCCCTTTTGGTATTGAGCGCATGTGCGACTAAACCTGACCCTCTTCCCGAAGTTGTGACACCAGAACCTGAACCGACAATGGAAGCGCCAGCGCCAGTTACTCAAGAACCGATGGCGCCGCCCGTCGTTCAACCCCTGCCTGAACCTATGGGCGAAGTGCTTCCTGATCCCAATTTACCAACACCAGGGTCCGAAGAAGATTTTGCATTTCAATCCGGCGGAGAGCCGCGAGTCTTTTTCGGCTATGATCAATATGATCTCTCCCCCGAAGCTAGAGATGTTTTGCGACGTCAGGCAAATTGGTTGAAAATTTATGATAAATCGACTGCCGTGATTGAAGGCCATGCCGATGAACGCGGAACCCGCGAATATAATCTGGCTTTAGGCGCGCGTCGTGCAGATAGTGTGAAAGCCTTTTTGGTCAGCCAAGGGATTGCGCCTAATCGCCTGCGGACAATTTCTTACGGGAAGGAACGTCCGATTGATGCACGTCCATCAGAATCTGGTTGGGCGCGTAACCGAAATGGTTATACAAATTTGCGTATAAATGGTGTCAGCTAAACTTTTGCAACGTGGATTTGGTTAAGCCGCGTTTATGAGTCTGACTGCAATTTAAGTCATCTTATTTGCCAATATTGGCTAAGCAAAATCCTGTTCGCATGTTACATCTGTCCGAGGAGGCCAGTATGCCTAATCTTCTTAAACTCGCCTGCGTTGCTTTTCTGGCGACAAGTTCTTTGATTGCCGCTCCCGCTCAAGCGCAATCAAAAAAAGAACTAGCGGCGCAGAATACTGCTTTAGCTGAACGTTTGACGCGACTTGAATCGCGTATGTTGACGGGCGATCCGGCCGCAGAACGGTTAATGGCGCGAATTGACGCGCTTGAATCCTCACAACGCGCCTTGCGCGGCGAGCTAGAGCGCGTCGCTTATGAGCGTGACGGGTTGAAAGGCGAAGTCATGCAGTTACGCACAGAACTGCAAATTATTCAAGATTTGGCGGGTCGGATGAAAATTCATTTGGATGCAGTTGATCTCATCGCGCAAGAACAAACCCGCCCCGTTCCAATGCGAACCGGGCCAGTGACTTTAGGACCAACGACGCCATTGGACCCTCTTGGCGGTGCGCCAACTTTCAGGCAAGCGCCACTAGTCATAGGGCAGAGCACGCCGTCCCCAGCTGCACCTCCGCCAAATGATGTGGCGCAACTTGGTCAAGTCGGAAAACAGCTCTTGGCCGAAGGTGATTTTATCGGGGCACAAACTTCGATTAAGCAATATCTTCAATTCAACCCGGACGCTGCGGATGTTGGAGAGATGAATTATTATCTGGGTGAAAGTTATTATGTCCGCGGTGGATATGCCGATGCGGCGGATGCTTACATCACGAGCATGAAGCGCGACCCGCGCGGCGTAAAAGCGCCTGATGCCATGGTTCGATTGGCAGGCGCGTTGCGGGAATTGGGCAAAGTTCAAGATTCTTGCGCCACCTTGGCCAGCTTACCCCAGCAATATCCAAATGCGTCGCCTACGGTGAAAGATAAAGCCAAACTGGAAGCTGTCCGCGCTGGATGTTAACGGGGAGAAGTGAAACTCCCGCCCGTTAATCTCAATGCAACTGCGGCCATTGCTTTTTCCGGCGGTGGTGATAGCACGGCTTTACTCCATGCCTGCCGCGACAATGCGGCGATCACTCATGCTTTTATCATAGATCATGCGCTTCGCCCCGGCAGTGATCTGGAAGTTAAGCAGGCCGCAGATTTTGCGCGTAGCTTAGGTTATCAAGTCAGAACGCAGCGCTGGTCTCATGACGGTGTTTCATCGGCGATCCAAGTCAAAGCCCGTGAATATCGATATGCTGCTATGGGAGAGATGTGCCGAGAGGAAAATTTGAAGCATTTGATCACGGCTCATACGGAAGATGATCAGGCGGAAACGCTCTTAATGCGAATAGACCGACAAACGGGATGGCGCGGTTTGGCGGGTATGGCTGACGCTGCCTATGCGCCGCTTTGGCCGGCTTTGGCGGGTGTGACCTTGCATCGTCCGTGGCTCGGCGTATCTCGTGCTGATATTCGGGCCTATAATAGGACGCATGATCTCACCTATATTGATGACCCCTCCAATGAAAATCGGGACTTTACACGGGTGAGAGCGCGCCAAGCTTTAGCCGCAGATCAAAATTTGCGTCGGGATTTGTTAGCTCAGCAGAAAACGGCCCGCATGCGGCTTATTATGGAACGCCAAGATTTGAAGGCGTGGCTAGAGCGTTTTGCCCATATCAGCCCGCATGGATTTATCAAGCTATCCGATCCGCCGCCTGTTGAGCTTATGCTACACATTCTGAACGCAGTATCAGGGCAGGGCGGCCCTATTGATGCGGCAAAACGAGCGCGACTCTGCGCGATGATGGCGGCACCAAATTTCAAGGCTTCGACCTTAGCAGGGGCTTGGGTTGTGAAAATCGCTCGGTCAAATGGTCACGCTTTCGTGTGCGTACGCGACAAAGTCGCGACCACGGGACGGCATGACGTGGCAAAACTGAAGCCATTAACTTTGAAAAAGAAACATCTCACGCTTTGGGGCGGACGTTTTTTCTGCCGTGCTAAAACTGATGATGTGCGCGTAGAGGCGGCCCAGGGCCATTTGCAAAACTTACGTCAATTGACTGAATTTAAAGCGCTTTTCGATTTACCCGCTGAGGTTAGGCCAACCCTTCCTATCTATTTTAAAGGGAGCGACGCTGTCGGTTTTGGTGCCTGCGAAACTAAATATGTCAGTTCCGTTGCGAGTTCGGCTCTACGCTTGCAAGCTCTGTTTGAAAAGGCAGGCTGTGTTTCGATCTGAATCGTATGAAAAGCATGTCAGCTGAACGCTTTCTTTTGAGCTTCGGCGTCCCATATGTTAAGAAGCCAATAAACCTGAACCTTAAAGGTCGTACATCACATGAAAAACGCTAATACTCGTAATTTCATTGTTTGGGGCATTGTTATTGCTTTGCTGCTTGCAATGGTCGCCGCCAGTAACGCTCCCATGGAGGGGACGGCGAAGGATGAGATAACCTATTCGCAGCTCCAACAGCGTGTCGCAGCAGGTGAAGTTCAAACGGGACTGATCGACACAGACAAAGGCATTATTACCGGAACATTGTCGAACGGCGAAAAATATAAGACGAATATCGGGCAGTTTAATCTGGATGCTGACGAAGTCTTTGCCGGGTCTGATGTTGCCTATGAATATGAGGAGCAAAGAAACCCAAGCATGTTGGGAAGCCTTCTCGTTGGGATTTTGCCTATTCTGTTGATTGCGGGTCTATTCTTACTCTTCTTCAGAAACATGCAAGGCGGCGGACGCGGCGGTGCGATGAGCTTCGGCAAATCCAAAGCCAAGCTGCTGACTGAGAACCACCAGCGAAAAACATTTGATGATGTCGCAGGTGTCGAAGCTGCGAAAGAAGACCTCAAGGAAGTTGTCGAGTTTTTGAAAGATCCAACACGCTTTACACGCTTAGGTGCGAAAATCCCAACAGGTGCATTGCTTGTGGGGCCTCCGGGTACAGGTAAGACCTTGCTGGCGCGCGCCGTTGCGGGTGAGGCGGGTGTTCCGTTCTACACAATTTCAGGCTCTGACTTTGTTGAGATGTTTGTCGGTGTGGGTGCATCTCGCGTGCGCGAAATGTTTGCCGAAGCGCGGAAGCAGGCGCCATGTATCATCTTTATTGACGAGATTGATGCGGTTGGCCGTCATCGCGGTGTCGGGACATCCGGCGGTCACGAAGAGCGCGAGCAGACTTTGAACCAGCTCCTTGTTGAAATGGACGGATTTGAAGGTGATGAAGGCATTATCATCATTGCCGCGACGAACCGTCCTGACGTGCTGGACAAAGCGCTCTTGCGTCCGGGCCGTTTCGACCGTCAAATCGAAGTGCCATATCCGGATATTCAGGGCCGCGAGAAAATCCTTGAGGTCCATTTGAAGGGCAAGCCCATCGCGGCAGACGTCGAAATCAAATATATCGCACGCGGTACGCCGGGCTTCTCTGGCGCGGATTTGATGAACCTTGTCAATGAAGCGGCCTTGCTCTCTGCACGTCGGAACAAGCTCAAGATCACGCAGCGTGAATTTGAAGATGCGCGGGATAAGGTCTTGATGGGCGCAGAGCGTCGTACGCTTTCCATGACGGATGAAGAGCGTGAGAACACAGCCTATCACGAAGCTGGACATGCGATTGTCGGCCTCAACATGGAAGGCAGCTTGCCGATCCATAAGGCGACGATCATTCCACGCGGTCGTGCGCTGGGTATGGTTCAATATCTGCCGGAACGCGACCAGATCAGCCAGTCTCGGCAAGAGATGATTGCCCGCATGGCGATGGCGATGGGTGGCCGTGCAGCGGAAGAACTTCACTTCGGTTATGATAAGGTCACATCCGGTGCCAGCTCTGATATTGAGCAGGTCACGCGGATTGCGACGGCTATGGTCACGGAGTGGGGTCTGTCAGATGAAATCGGTCCGATTGCTTATAAGCAACAAGATAATGGGTCTTTTGTTCCGGGTATCGGACGTGGTTCCGCCATCTCACCGGATACGGCCAAGTTGATTGAAACCGAGATTAAGCGCTTCATTACAGAGGCGCATCAGACGGCTCTTGCTATCTTGAAAAAGAAAAAGAAAGATTGGGTCAAACTCGCCGAAGCCCTTCTGGAATATGAAACGCTGTCCGGCGATGAGATTAAGGCATTGCTCGAAAATGATACCAAGCCAAAGCGTCCGGATGGATCAGGCGGCAGCAAACCAGCTGTCTCGGCGGTCCCAACCACGCGGAAGCCAAAGCCAATCGGCGGCGCGACTACGGCGAAGGATATCAAATAATAGATTTGAAACCCGCTCTTTGAGCGGGTTTTTTATTGCTCTATGCAGCTGAAACACTAATTAAGCGCCATGTTCACCCGTCCTCGCATTATGGGCATTTTAAATGTCACGCCGGATAGTTTTTCTGATGGCGGTCAATATGAGACTGTGGAATTGGCCGTCAAACAGGCTTTACGCCTGATCGAGCAGGGCGCGGATATTCTGGATATTGGCGGTGAGAGTACGCGTCCCGGCGCGCAGGAAATCGAGGTGGTCGAGGAAATCCGGCGCACCGTTCCCGTGATTAAAGCGATACGCCATGCGACTCGCGATTATGATGAAGACGTCATGATTTCGATTGATACGCGAAAACCAGATGTGGCTGAGGCCGCACTTCTCTCCGGTGCAGATATTTGGAATGATGTCTCGGCGCTGGGGTTTGATGCGCGGTCCCCACAAATGGCGGCTGATCTAGGCTGTCCTGTGATCTT
This sequence comes from uncultured Algimonas sp., assembly GCA_964490745.1. Taxonomy (GTDB): domain Bacteria; phylum Pseudomonadota; class Alphaproteobacteria; order Caulobacterales; family Maricaulaceae; genus Litorimonas. Next base: position 6,271 of record CAZBDT010000036.1, on the reverse strand, counting down.
GATGCATGCGCAGGGTCGTCCGGAGACGATGCAGGATAATCCGAATTATGAAGACGCTGTTGCGGATATTTTGGACTGGCTGAAACAGCGTGTCGAAGATGTTTGCGCGGCGGGCGTAGACAGATCAGCTATTACCCTCGATCCCGGTATTGGCTTTGGGAAACGCCAAGCGGATAACCTCGCCATTTTGCGGCATCTTGATCAATTTAAAGCCTTCGGCTTTCCTATGCTGATGGGCGCAAGTCGGAAGAGTTTTATTGGACGCATTGACGGCTCAGAAGTAGATGACCGACTCGGCGGCTCCATCGCCACCGCCCTCTGGTCCGCGCAGATGGGGGCAGATATATTGCGCGTGCATGATGTGAGTGAGACGGTGCAAGCCATGCGGGTTTGGGAGGCGATAGGGGATGGGTGACTTCCATAAAGATGTCATTGTCCGGCGTGACCGGACAATCCATTCGAAGAATTATTAGTTTATGGCATACGCTTATGTTTACATTATGGTGTCTTACAAAAATGGAACAATATACATCGGAGTAACACGTAATCTAGCTGCGATAGTAAACCAACATAAAACTAATTTTCATCCCAACTCATTCACTTCAAAATATTGAGTTCATAGATTAGTCTATATCGAAGAATTTGAATTGATTGCAGAAGCTATTGCTTATGAGAAACGGCTTAAAGGATGGGATCGTAATTGGAAAATCGAGTTAATTGAAAAGACAAATCCGAACTGGCGGGATATCGATCCTGGCAGTTACGAATTTCTATAAGCTTTGCGAATAGATCCTCCGATCAAGTCGGAGGATGACAAAAACTGAAAGAAACCTCTATGACCCAAGATACCCTAGGCCGCGTTCTTATTATCGCCGGGTCTGACTCCGGTGGGGGGGCTGGCATTCAAGCTGACATCAAGACCTGCTCGGCTTTTGGTGCCTATGCCATGACCGCAGTGACGGCGGTGACGGCGCAAAATACGTTGGGCGTTCACGCGGTGGAGATGATGCCTGCCGCCCTCGTTAAAGCACAGATCGAGGCCTGTTTGTCTGACATTGGCGCGGATGTCGTGAAGATCGGTATGCTCGGCACGAAAGAGATTATCGAGGTCGTGGCAGAGGCTGTGGACGAGCTGGATGCCTTTGTGATCCTCGACCCCGTCGCCGTGGCGACATCAGGCGACGCGCTTTTGAACGAGGACGCGGTTGAGGCGTTGCGTGATACGCTTCTGCCTTTGGCCGACCTGGTCACGCCTAATGTGCCGGAGGCAGAACTGCTGACGGGGCTAAAAGTAGATGACGTTGATGATCTCTCAAAAGCGGGCGACGCACTGCTAGAACGCGGTGTCTACGCAGCTTTGATGAAAGGTGGGCATCTGGACGGGAAATCCGTTGTCGATGTTTTGGTCAGCGAAGAGGGCGCAAATATCATGTCTGGTCCGCGCCTGCGCACACGCCACACCCACGGAACAGGCTGCACGCTGGCGAGCGCTGTTGCGGCGAATATGGCGCTCGGCCTTGATCTGGATGAGGCTGTCATGCGGGCGCGGGAATTTGTGTTCGAAGCTATTCGCACAGCGCCCGGTTTCGGGTCAGAGAAAGGCCATGGTCCGCTTAATCATGGTTTGGCGCTGAGTGAGGAAGAGGAGGAGACTCCGCCTTCGAATAATCCTTTTGCCGCCTTAAAGGGTCTGACGAATTAGGTCTTTCGGCCCATCCTCGAGACGATGACGCCCAATATAATCACGAACAGCGCGACGAAAATCCGCCAATCCAAAATTTCGTCTAAGAAGATAACCCCCAAGATCACGGAACAGACGGGCACGAAGTAATTAATACGCGCCATCACGCTCGGCCCTGCCACATCAATGACCCAAAGATAGGTGATCGTGGCAATGGCGGTGGAGCCAACGCCTAGACCCATCACGCAGAGCAGAGCGACCAAATCCGGCTTGGGCGGAGGGCCTGAAACCGCGGAGGCCCAAAAGGTCGATAACACCGCGCCAATCATCAACATCATGGGGGCTCCGACAGGGGAGGGTGTTTCAGGTTTCCGGCTCGCAACAATGGTTGTGATCGCATAGCAGGCCGACCCCATCAGGATCAGGAGTTGGGCTTGCCAATCCGCAACAAGAGACAGGGACAAATCTTTCGGTAAAAACAGGATGACGATACCCGCAAACCCCATCAAAAACCCAATGAGCTTCATCACGGTCAGTTTTTCATTGGTAAAAAAATGCGCCAGAATAATTGTAATGAGCGGCATGGTCCCGACCAAAATCGCTGTCAGGCCGCTATCTACGGTCTTCTGCCCAACCGCGATCAGCACAAAAGGTAAGCTAGCCCCTGTCGTCCCCAAAACCGCGTGCCAAATCCAACGCGGGTCTTTCAAAGGCGGCAAACGATGTCCAATAAAGCGCGCATAGCCATAGACAAGACCTGCGCCGAACATCATGCGATAGGCCACCAGCCATTCCGGCGAGAGCGTGCGCACGGCGGCCCCAACCATCGTGAAGGCGCTACCCCATACAAGGATGAGGAATAGGGCGACGCCGATCAGAAGCCACCCGCTTAAGGGTGAATTTTCGGATATCGTATTGTCCGTCTCAGAGCTCATGCCGCGCAGATATAGACCCGCGCGCATATGTCTATCTGTTATTCATGAATATGCGAATGCCGTGGTTTCAACGCCACGGCATTATCTTAGAGTTGATTAACTGCGTAGTCCAAGCGTTTGTTCTGGCTTACAGCTAATTGTCACCATAATGCGCCCGTCTTTGTTCTTCATTTTGGTGGTATAGGACCACCCTTTATCTGTGAACATTGTGCTGTCTTCAAAGTCGCACATCCATTGGCCTGCGTAATATTTGCGCAGATTTTTAATTTCTGCCTTTGGAACCTCGTGCAGGGATTGCACGACTTCAATAAATTCTGTTCGTTTCGGATTGAGGTCATATTTCAGGCTGCCGACGAAATTGAAATCGTCTGTGCCATATGTTGCGCCTTCATAAAATTCGGTGAATTGTGTCACGACAGAGGACATATAGGCCTCGCGTTCTTCCATTGGAATTTCATGAACATGTTTCATTTCATCCGTCAGAACGTCTGACAAACCATATTCACTAATCCCGTAAATCGCACCGCCTATGACAACGACGCCGCCAATACCGATTTCTTTTAAATCCATGATACTCTCCCATTTCACTCAAAACGGGCATAGCTCTGTCAGGTTGCAAATTGTTAAATTGCGTTTTAATCTGTATCTATGGTTAAAAAACTCGAAAGGGAATTAGGCCTTGAACGGGTCGCGCATCAAGATGACGTCTTCACGTTCCGGCGAGGTGGAGACCATGCCGACCGGGCAACCAATCAATTCTTCAACGCGTCGGACATATTTCACGGCTTCAGCAGGCAGATCAGCCCAGCTACGCGCGCCTCTTGTGCTGCCTGACCAGCCGGGTAGGCTCTCATAGATCGGCTGCACAGCCGCTTGATTGGCGGCTCCGGCCGGCAGGCGTTTCAGGATTTTGCCGTCTAAGCGATAGCCCGTACAAATTTTCAACTCCGGCAATCCGTCCAAAACGTCCAGTTTCGTCAAGGCGATACCCGTAATGCCGCCCGTGATGATGGCCTGACGGACCATAACGGCATCAAACCAACCGCACCGGCGTTGACGGCCCGTAACGGTTCCGAACTCATGTCCGCGCTCGCCTAAGCGCTGGCCAACATCGTCAAACAGTTCGGTCGGGAAGGGGCCTTCTCCCACGCGGGTTGTGTAGGCTTTCGTGATACCCAGAACATAATTCAGAGCGCCCGGTCCCATACCTGAACCCGCAGCGGCTTGTCCTGCAATGGTGTTTGAGCTGGTGACGAAGGGATAGGTCCCGTGGTCTATGTCAAGCATTGTGCCTTGCGCACCTTCAAATAAAATGCGCTTTTCGGCCTTAGACGCTTCATCCAGCGTATGCCAAACAGGGGCCATGAAGGGTAGGATATGTGGCGCAACATCCAATAATTTTTGCGTCAACTCGGCGGCATCTGTTTCCGGTTTACCCAGACCTCGGCGAAGCGCATTGTGGTGATGTAAGAGGTTTTCGACGCGGGAATGAAGATGTTCTGGGTCGGCCAAATCACAAACGCGGATGGCACGACGCGCAACTTTATCTTCATAAGCCGGGCCGATGCCGCGCTTTGTCGTGCCGATCTTTATGCCGTCTGCGCGGTTCTCACGAATGCCGTCCAATTCGGAATGGATAGGTAAGATCAGCGCGGCGGATTCGGATATTTGCAGACTTTCTGAATCAATCGTCACACCTTGCGCTTTGATCCGTTTGACTTCGTCTAAGAAGGCCCAAGGGTCGAGAACAACGCCGTTCCCGATAACGGAGAGCTTGCCACCGCGTACAATACCGGATGGTAGGAGGGAGAGTTTATAGGTTGTACCATCTACGACGAGCGTATGACCCGCATTATGACCGCCTTGGAAGCGGGCGACGACATCCGCGCGACTGGACAGCCAATCGACGATTTTACCCTTACCTTCATCACCCCACTGAGACCCGACGACGACGACATTTGCCATGACACACTCGCAAAATAAAACGCGGCCCTCATCCCCATAAGTGGGAGAAGCAACCGCGTTAGGATAACTTCATTCGGCCCTTAGCTGAGTCTGTCCATGGATGCGAGTCTTGGGATGTAGTTATCACTAGAATTTTCTGTTGATACGAAACCCGGCAGCATCTGATCCTTCATTCGGCCCGTCAGAGAGAAGGCCTGCGTGAGAGATATGTTCGACAAAGCCTTCGACCGCCCATTCATCTGAGAGATTCACGCCAAGTGTGAGTTGGGGTCGAAATAAGACGCGTGATCCGTAAAGGTTATTATTCCTAATTATGTCTAAAAATTCACTTATATTCGAGGATTTGGATCGGACGTCCTCAAGGTCTAACACACCATTATGCACGACAACGCCTAACGCGAAGTCGCCGTAAAGTTTTTCACCTAAATTCTGTCGCCAAAGTAACCCGGCTCCCCCATAGCTTGTTTTGCCCTCTACGTTTAAAGTCCCGCCGATATAGGGCTGAGGGGAAAGCGCCCATTTTAAAAATTTAGGCTCTTCGAAAATAATCTCCGCATTGAATGCGACTGATTTCTCTTCATCTCCATCCGCATTTATTACCGACCAGCCGAGATCATGTATGGCTGCACCCGCTCTTACTTCTGCGACTTGTGCGAAAGCCGACATGGCGGATGATGCGCATAGGAATGCGCCAAGTAAAAATTTCATTGGAAGTCCTCTCTCTGTCCCTGAACGAGATATGAGGGCGCTAAACTTACGGGTTTATTTAGATCGTATGAAATCTTATTTAGAAATGATAAGATGTGCGGAGCCCCACATTATCAAGGCCTTCATTCGGTCGGTCTCTGACAAGTATTTTTCCGTTAGATAGATGCTCGACAAAAAGATGGGTCGACCAATTTTCAGCCCATTGGTAACCGAGGGCTAATTGTTGCCGGAACAAAATTCGGCTTCCATAATCAATGTCGTTTTGCTGACCCTCACGAAATTCTGCAAGTTCTGCCGCGAATTGGGCCTGCTGCTCTGGTGTAAACCCGCTTGTATCGTTGTTGTTATCAATGACGCTTTGCACGAGGGGGGAGGCTTCTACCTCAATATTGCCGTTATGGGCCACAAGGCCGAATGAGGCGTCAATGTAGAATTTTTCAGCAAAAGATTTTCGCCATAATAATCCTGCCCCGCCATAACTTGTTTCATTTTCTAAGTTAATTGTAGCGCCGATATAGGGACGCGGAGAGCCTATAAATTTTAGAGCTTTAGCTTTTTCAAAAACGACCTCGCCATTTATCGCAATTGAACGTTCCTTTGCTTCACCATTTCCAAGCCCTGTCCAATTAATATCGTGGATATTTGTGCCCAGTCGAACTTCAGATATTTGCCCAGCTGCGGGTGATGCGAGTGAGAATATGGCTATCGCCAATAAAAACCGTCTGATCATAGAGTGGTCCTGTGGGGGTGACCGATAGATTGAGATCAATTCTTTAGGACAGGAGGCTTTGAATGCAAGCCTCCTGTATCTTGATTACATCGCGACAATGTCGACGATTTTGACTTGATCAATCGCTTTGATTTCATCAGCGACGGCCTCTGACACTGCGCCGTCTACACTGACCAAACAAACGGCTTCGTCGCCCTGGGCCATACGGCCCAGAGAGAAGGTCGCGATATTGACTTTATTCCGCCCTAACAC
>CAZBDT010000035.1:0-18132 GCA_964490745.1 uncultured Algimonas sp. | reverse complement strand
GCCGCTTCTTTCCGAACAAACCAACGTACGCTTGATCGCCCTGTGAAAGAAGACAAGAATAAATATGACCCCAAAATCCAACAGTGAGGATGCATTTTTTAGGAAGAATTCTAACTCACTGAAAAAAGATGGTTTTGTGCAGTCTTCGGTGTGGTTGAGATATGGATTAAGTTTACCGATTGCTTGGTTACGAGAATATATCGGCGTCAGTTAGGGAGTTCGTACTGATGAATTTTTTCGCAATCAGCCATCCGCATAACCCGCCCAGCGGATAGGTCAGCCAAAAACTCATGATATTGCCGAAAAGGGTAAAGCTGAAACTTGCAGAAATTGCTGAACCCAATCTACCTGTCACAGCGAGGTCCGGATAAAACCAGCCCATGGCAAAACCAAGGATTGGGTAGCATGAGAAAACAGTCAGTATGCCTGCACAAATACCTCTTACAGTCGATGCTTTCTTATACATCAGGGCCGTCCACACGAAGAAAGCAACGCATCCGCTGAGAATTGCGAATGGGAAAACTATTTCGATTTGCGGCAAGAACATTCTGTCAGGGTCTTCGACGGGCATTTCTGCTGCGCTCTGTACGGTATCTGAAAATAGAAATTTGAAGGCGTGGCCTAAAAGGTAAGTTGCAATTATCGGAATGAATACGAAAAGACATCCGGACTTAATAAATTCAATTTTTCTTGAATTATCCATCAAATCGCAACCCAATTGTCTTTGTCATTTTCTCACTCCTCCGGCAAATTCTCAGCGAAAAACCGTCTCGCATTTTCGCCCATAACTTTGCGGATCGTTGCTTCATCCAGCCCCGCTCGGATGAGCGCATCCGTTATTGCGGCGAGTTCTGAGGTGTCGAGTGCTACGGTCACGGTCCCGTCATAATCTGAGCCCAAAGCCACAGCGTCGGGGCCGAGTAGTTTGATTGCATCCATAATGGCGGCGGCAATGCCGTTCGGGGAAATATCGCAGATGACGCCGCTGAAATATCCGATCCCGATCAGCCCGTCCCGCGCCGCAATTTGTTTCAAAACATCATCGGGCAGGTTGCGGTTTCGGGTGCGCGGGCAATGGCCAATCGTCCCGCCATGGGAGATAAAGATCGGCGCATCCGTAATCGCCAGCACGTCCCGCACGGTTTGCACACTACTATGGGCGACGTCGATCATGATGTCTTGGCGCACCATTTCGCGTACCGCTTCTTTGCCAAAGTCGGTCAGTCCTGCTTGGCTACGCCCATGCATGGACCCGCCCAGCTCATTATCGAAAAAATGCTGCAAGCCCATGGCGCGGTAACCTTCATCATAAAGGCGTTTAATGTTCTCAATCTTGCCTTCCAAAGGATGCGCGCCTTCGGTCAAAAGGAGTCCCAAAATACGGTCCGTTTTTTCCAGATCAGAACGGGTGCGGATGATATGGACTTCGCCTTGCCGCTCCAGCTTTTGTAAGCGGCGCGCTTGATAGGCAGCGCGCTCATAAATCGACCCCCATGTTTGCGGTGGCCAAAGCTGGGCTTGGGCCAAAAGTGTGATGTCGTCGGGCGCATCCGCATCATTACCGTCAAAATTCAGACCGCGCGGGGATTTCGTGACGGTGGAGAAGACTTGCAGTTCGACCCCGCCTTCGCGCAGGCGTGGAAAATCGACATGGCCATAGTCGTTACGCTTACGCGGATTCCGCCGCCAGAGCAGATTATCCGCGTGCAAATCGGCAATCCATAATTCGTCATGCAGGGCTTGGGCCGTATCAGAGACCGGATAGGGATTATGCGAGGTGACCGGATTCATATCCGTGTCGACTTTGGGCCAGAGAAATTGGCTGAGCCCGATATAGCCGGCGACCAGCAAAATCAGGAGAATAATGCCCGAGCATTTCAAAAACCGTTTCATGGCGTTTTCTCCCAGGTTGCGCGGGGCATATTCCATCCAAAACGGATAGAGAGCGCGCGCACGACAAAACAAATCGCTGCGCCCAGTGACAGGGCGATAAACTCTTCCAGCCCTGCCAAACGCGCAGCGAAAAATACGCCCGCGCCCAGTATCGCGGCTGTCGCATAAATATCCTGGCGCAAGAGAAGCGGGGTTTCATTGCAGACCACATCGCGTATCACGCCGCCTGCCGTGGCCGTCATCGTGCCCATGAGGATGCAGATGCCGGGACCATAGCCCAGCTCCATCGCTTTAGACGCGCCGACCACGGCAAAGAGGGCGAGGCCCGCCGCATCAATCCATTTCAAGCTGCGGATGCGGGACAGTCGGTCCGGCGAGATAAAAGCCAGCAATCCCGCCACTGTCGGCAGCCACAAAATATAAGGCGCAGAGAGCCAAAAAACCGGTTGGTCCAAGAGCAGGTCACGCAATGTCCCGCCGCCAATGGCGGGCAGGAAAGAAATGATGACAACGCCCAGCAGATCAAATTTCTGACGCACCGCCATCAGCCCGCCCGACAGGCCAAAGACAAAAATGCCCATCCCGTCAAACAGCGCCAGAATGAGCTCCGGCGTCATTAGCTGCGCCAGCGCAAAATGCGTGCTTTGACGGGATTGACGAAAGCCTCTCCCGTCTCATGCGCTTTGGCCCAGGCTTTTTTCAGCCCGTAATACCATTTGGCTTGGGTGTCGGCATCCTCGACCAGCATCAGCCTTGGATCATGTTTTAATCCGCGCTGTTGCAAATCCACCATATCTGAATCTTGGCGCAGAAAGATGCGCGCGAAATGGCCCAGCAGCGGCGACAAAATCCGGAATGTCGGATGATCAGTGAAGAAAAGCTGCCGAATAGCGGTGCGGTTCTCATCTAACGGTGTGAGGGCTGTAAAGGACAGAACTTTGCGTTTGCCAATCTTGATCTCTTCCGTGCGGATAGAGGGGAGGCGGAAAGTGATTTCCGTGACAGGTTTCCCGCCGAGCAATTTATAGGCGAAAGAATTGGATGAGGGTTCATGGGCGACCATAGCAAAGCCGCGCTCTCGCGGCTCAAAAGCTTTCGCTTTTTCATGCATGGATTTCTCTGATCGCCACCACCATTGGCGGTGGACATAGGGTCCATGCGCCGGGTCCATCAAACCAATAACCGCATGATCAATATGGCAAGCCAGCTCGACCCCGTCATCTAATGTGGCGCGGTTGCGGGGCAGCGGAATCTGCGGCGGCTCATATTTGGGTGGTGATGTGTCTTTGGGATCAGAGCGTAGATATATCCAGATCAGCGGTCCGCTTTGGCGGATGGGATAGGTCCGCACACCAATGCGGGTGACGTCCATTTCTGAATCTGCGGGCATGGCGGGAATCTCTTTGCACTGCCCGTCAGACAGACCAAAGCGCCAGCCATGATAGGGGCATTCGACCGTTCCGGCTTTCACGCATCCGGCGGATAAAGGCACGGCGCGATGCGGGCAAATATCGCGCAGTGCAAAGATGGTCTCGCCCTCACGCGCCAAGGCGATGGGTTCAGCCGCGAGGGATAGGGCTTTTGTTTCGCCGTCTTTCAAATCGCTCAGCAGCCCGGCGAAATACCAAATATCTTTGACGAAATGGTCCATGGGCTCGCTATAGCGGCTCGCGCGTTTTTAACAAGGAATGAGACAAAACCTGAGCGGGGTTCATGCCGCTTTCGCGGAGCGAACGGATGGTGATGTCTTTATCCGATTTGGACAATTTGCGACCCGTCTCATCCGTGATGAGGGCGTGGTGGTGATAACGTGGCGTGGACCATCCCATCAAATTTTGGATCAGAACGTGAAGCGGCGTTTCGTCGATGAAATCTGCGCCCCTGACGACATCGGTTATGCCTTGGATATGATCGTCATGTGTGACGGCGACGTGATAGCTCGTCCCAATATCGCGCCGCGCAATGACGGGATCGGGACGATCAGACAGGCTCCACTCTTCCAGTGATAAGCGCCCATGATGGGCGGCATCGCCTTCATAATAGGTCAAGGCCGTGCCGATTTGTTTCAACGCCGCCTTTAAATCTAAGCGCACCGCATAGGGTAGGGAAGGTGATTTATAGCGCGCGGCTTTATGAATTGTGTCGCAGAGTTTCGCCATTTGCGAATGGGACGGGCGTTTCAGTAAAGAGGTACGCGCACCGGATTTGAGCTCTGTACGCGAGAGATTGCAGGGATAGGCAAGGCCGCGCTGCACCAAATCTATGACGACTTTGGCATAATCCGCATAATGCTCGCTCTGCACGCGCGCCGGGCGTATCCAATCAAAGCCCAGCCACGCGAGATCATCTTGCAGGTCATATGAAAATTGCGTCTTACACCGCGAGTGGTCGATATCTTCGATCCGCAATAGGGCCGTACCGCCTAAGCGTTCTGCCGTTCCGAAAACCTGCTGCGCCGCATAGGCATGTCCAATATGCAAAAACCCTGTTGGCGAGGGGGCAAAGCGGGTCAGCCTGAGAGATGGGGGATAATCCATGGAGAGGCGGCCCAGACTAGCGCCGCATTAATCCACCTAAAACTCCACGTAAAATTCTGCGGCCTTCTCTTCGGATGAGTTGGCGGGCAATGAGTTTGGCCTCATAGGCGATGACATCGCCTGCTGATTTTTTGCGACGTGTGGAACGTTTTCGTGTCGGCTTCTTTCTGGCCGCTTTTTTCCTTTCCGCCTCTTTTTTCGCGGCTCTGGCTTCTTCCTCCTCAGCCTCAATCGCGGCCTTTTCACGGGCTAGGGTTTTTTCTTCCAGCACTTCATAAGCGCTCTCGCGGTCGACTGTTTCCGTATATTTATCTTTGAAGTCTGAGGCGGCGATAATGGCATTGCGTTCAGAGTCTTTAGCCGGGCCGAGGCGGGAGACAGGCGGTCGGATCATGGTACGACCGACAACGCCCGGAACGCCTTTAATGTCTAGGACAGAGACGAGGGCTTCGCCCACGCCCAAATCGGTAATGACCTTTTCTGTATCAAAAGCCGGGTTTTCGCGGAAGGAACTGGCCGCTGCGCGGATCGATTTTTGCTCTTTGGGCGTATAAGCTCGCAAGGCATGTTGGATGCGATTTCCCAATTGTCCCAGCACACTATCGGGAATGTCTGCCGGGTTTTGCGTGACGAAATAAATCCCAACACCTTTGGAACGGATTAGGCGGGCGACTTGCTCAATTTTGGCGATCAAAGCTTTGGGGGCGTCATCAAACAGCAAATGGGCTTCGTCAAAAAAGAAGACCATTTTAGGTTTGTCCGGATTGCCCACTTCCGGCAATTCTTCAAAGAGTTCAGACAGCAGCCAGAGCAGAAATGTCGAATATAAATCCGGCGAATTAATTAACTCATCCGCCGCCAAAATATTGACCATGCCGTGACCGTTATCATCAAGCTTCATAAAGTCATGAAGGTCGAGGGCAGGTTCGGCAAAAAATTCATCCGCACCGGCACGTTCTAATTTGAGGAGTTTGCGCTGTATCGCGGCAACGGACTGGCTCGTCACATTGCCATATTCGCGCGAAATTTCGGCTTTGTGGTCGCTGATATAATTAAGCAGTGCGCGCAGGTCTTTCATGTCCAGCAGGAGCATGCTCTCATCATCGGCGAGCTCAAACGCAATGGTCAGAATACCTTCTTGGGTTTCATTTAATCCCATCAACCGCGCCAATAGCGTCGGACCCATTTCTGCAATAGTCGTGCGGACGGGATGACCTTGCTTGCCATAAAGATCCCAAAATACGGTCGGCATGGCCGCGTAGTCATATTCGCTCAGGCCGATTTTCATGGCCCGTTGCAGCAACTTATCATGGAGCTTATGATCGACCGATCCGGACTGGCTGATACCCGACAGATCGCCTTTCACATCGGCGGCAAAAACAGGAACGCCGGCCTTGGACAGACCTTCGCAGAGGATCTGAAGTGTGACTGTTTTACCTGTACCCGTCGCCCCTGCAATCAGGCCATGACGGTTTGCGAGCGGCAGCAATAAATGCTGCTTTTTATTATCGCTATCCGTGCCCAGAAATATGCCATTTTTCATGGTGAAACGCCTTCTTGATTTTCGAGATTTTTGTTATGGGTTTGTGCATCTGAATGCAATATAACTGTGTCAAAGAAGCTGGGGGATTGCAGAATGATCGCAACGACAGACACCACGATCCGCGCCACATTATTATTTCTAGCAGGGATGGCGCTCATCGGGCTCTTATATCTGACGCGCGACTTATTGGCTCCCTTTGCTTTGGCGATTTTTATATGGCTGATTATTGACGCCTTTGCCCGGTGGATGGATGATCTCTCGCCCAAATTTCCTTATTGGCTGGCCCTGACCATTGCTGTTCTGACGGTGGTTGGGCTGATGGTTGGCTTTATCTTTGTGATTGTCGACACAGTTGGCGACGTTGTGAAAGATGCCCCAAAATATGAAGCCCGCTTCACAGAAATCTTCTCTTGGATTGCGGATAAAACAGGGCAGGAAAATATGTCATACAAATCCTTGAATGATACTTTCCAAATTACTGAGAAGATCCAAGGCGGCTTGGGGACCTTTGCCGCAACTGTGCAAGGCGTGTTGTCTGAATTTTTCTTGATTGCGCTTTACGTCGTGTTTCTCTTTGCGGCGCAATCAACTTTCCCCAAGAAAATGGATGATCTCTTTCCAAATGCGACGCGCCGTCAACAAGCATCAAAAGTCGGCACACGCATCCGCCATTCGATCGAGAAATATCTATCGGTGCAAACGATTATCTCTCTCATGCAAACAGTTGTGTCCTATATTGGTATGACGGCTCTGGGTCTTGATAACGCACTCTTTTGGGCACTTGTGATTTTCGTTTTGAATTACATCCCAATTGTGGGCGGCTTGGCCGCTGTCGCGCTGCCCGTCCTCTTTGCCATGGTGCAATTTGACAGTCTCGGGCGGATTGCGGCGCTGGCCGGAATTTTGTTTGGCGCGCAATTCGTGATCGGCAATACCATCCAGCCCAAAATGATGGGTGATAGTATGAACCTCTCGGCCCTAGTCGTGATCCTCGCCCTCTCTGTTTGGGGTGCTTTATGGGGCGGAGTAGGCGCGTTCCTCTCTGCACCACTCACGGTCATTATCATGATTGTGCTCGCACAATTCCCGACAACGCGATGGATTGCGGTCTTACTCTCGGCCGATGGTAACCCTGATTTGGACGGGGACGGGATACCGGACGATAAGGAGGCTATCCCGGGGCTCTAGCTTCGCTCACCACACTGTGATGTTTATGTTTGGTGAACGTTCATATTTTGCGCAGTAGGGGTTAGTCATGAAACATTTATTCCTCCCCCTCGCGACCCTCGCATTTGCGTCGCTCTCAACTTCCGTATCGGCGAAAGAAATTTCTACGAATCCGACTCATGTGGTTGAGCTTTTCACCTCTCAGGGCTGTTCATCCTGCCCGCCAGCCAATCGTTTTGTAACGAAACTCTCGGAAGACCCGAATAAACTCGTCCTGTCTTATGGCGTAACCTATTGGGATTATCTGGGTTGGAAAGACACATTTGGTGACCCGGAATTCACGCAACGGCAACGCGATTATCGTGACGCTTTTGGCGCTTCTAATATTTACACGCCACAGATCGTATTAGGTGGGTCTGCTCACAGCCCACGTTATTCTAAGCGCGATGTGGCGGATATGGGACTGCCGGAAGAGGGTGTCGATTTATCGCTGACACGATCCGGCGATGTTCTGATGGTCAAAGCCACCACGTCGAAAAATATAATCGTGGATATCGTCTCCTTCATGCCGGGTGAGCAAACAGTCGATGTGGCACGTGGTGAAAATGGCGGGCGGAAATTGCGTCTGACAAATGTTGTGACAGATGTTCAGACCCTGGATTGGGACGGTCAGATGGCCACGGTGCTGCTGCCTGAATCTGAAAATATCCGATATGCCGCCATCATCCATGATCAGGTAACTGCGAAAATTCTGGACGCAGCCGTAATTCGATAGCCCGAAATGACTGTCGCCCGGCTACGCAATACGGGGCTGATCATATTGCGAAACCGGGCCACTTTAGGCAGGGTCTCCTCGTTTTAGGAAACCCCACCGTGTAAACGTGGGAACGTAAAATATTATCGCAGCGCGGTAAGGTCACTATAGGGCGAGTGCTGGAGGGGCTGAATCAAGTCCGACCTGTAATCTCAATACCGCTCTGCGATGACTAATCATTAGATGTCATTTAAGGTCAAAACCTGCCCCAATTGTGACCAAAATGTGGCAGGCCATTACAAAGCAGTTAGATTGTCACAATCATTTTAGTCCGCAACTCGGTGCTTGTCAGCTTTGAAAAGGCGCTTATGTTAGAGTTATGAGTCATATCGTACCATTTCCAAGCGGGGGTAATCGCCCGTCAAAAGGTCCGTCCCAAATCGCTTTTGATCGTCAAGAGCTCTCCGCCATCTTGAACGTCTATGGACAAATGGTGAGCAAGGGAGACTGGAAAGATTACGCCATGGACTTTCTAAGGGATAAGGCCGTGTTTTCCGTTTACCGTCGGGCCTCTGAACATGCGCTGTACCGGATTGAGAAAGTCCCAGCCTTGCGAAAGAAACAGGGCCAATTCGCGGTCATCGCACCGGGGGGATTGGTTCTGAAACGCGGCCATGACCTACAAACCGTGTTAAAGGTTTTCGACAAAGCCCGGTTTCGGACCGTTTAGAGTGAGTCTAACACTCGCCGTTAATTATTCGGCGACGCGGTAGATATCAAATCCGATCGCAGAGGTGCCGTAATCGCCCTCATCATATTGCGCGACGCTATCTTCGAAAAAGGCGAGGATATGGCCGTAAATGCGCTCAAAGAGGGGGCTCATCTCTTTTTCATTCAAAGGCAGGCTCAAAGAGGTCGGGCTCTCTTTGCCGATGGCAATTTTCATTAGCTCGCCTTCTTTGTGACAATGCATGACCAAGCGCATATAGTCTTTGTCTTCAGAGATACGGATAGCGAGGCCAAAGCTGATCGGTTTTAGTGGCAGATAACCTTTTCCTGACACAGAAAATGCGCCGGATTGATAGTTTTCAGCCTGAAACGGTCCCTCTGGTGGGACCAAAAACACACAAGGCTCATCTCCCTTGTGAAGCCAAGCACATAGCAAATCGCGTAGAGTCTCTGCGACAGACCGAATCTGGGCATAATTGTCAAAACTGCGCATACCATAGACTTCTGCGGCTTCCCAGATTTTCAATAACCGGGAGTCGGCTTCCGGATGTATGTCTTCTTTTGTATGGAATGGTGTTTCAGTCATGAATGTCTTGTGGCGTGTTCACCGTGCAAGTCAATTGCTTCCCACTTATGATTTTTTTTAAAAAGCGCATTTTTGGTACGAGGTTTGGCATGAAGATTGAAGGAGAAATGGCAAAATATAAAATGTGAGACACTTATGCGGATCAAAATATTGACTGTGACGGCCCTAACCGCTCTTGGTTTGAGCGGTTGTAGCCTGTGGACGAAATCCGATAAGGCTGAAACTGTTTCTCAGTCGGAGGTGGGGCTTAGATCATCGTCGGCGCAGGCTTATCAATTTGACAGCCAGCTCTATGATGTTGAGATTTATGATGCTGCCTCACAATATCGCATCTCTAACGATTATGATGGCTATGGTTCTTCGGGCGGGTACACACTCGCGCCTTCATATGTTTCCTCTCAAAATTACTACTACGGCTATAATGATGCGGCTGAACCAGCTTTGCGGGTCGTTGAAACGTCTGATCCGCGTGATGTGGCCTTTGTGAAACTCAATGGGGAGTCCGAAGCTCTGGATTGGCGGAATTGCGAGACTCTCCATCGCGGCTATCTACGCCTAACGGAATATGAGTTTCGCTTAGATCCGGAGTTTGAGGTCTGTATGCGTAATAAAGGCTATGTCTTGACGACCGAGGCTGGCTTTATGAACAAACCCAGCCTGAATGCGCAAAATGCCGGATTACGGAGCAGCTCTCCGCAATATTCATACCCGACAACAAGCTCAGCTTATTTTCCTTAGTATCGCCTCCAGCCCGTCGCGATAGCTTGTATGTTGCGGCGTCCAGCCGAGCTCTTGGCGGGCTTTATCGGCACTGATGCGTTTGGTTTCCGTATAAAAACTCCGCGCCATATCTGAAATGGATGGGTCGTCTAACGCGACGCGCGGCGGAGGGGTCAGCCCCAAAAGGCCAGCGGCATAGTCTAACACGTCTTGCGGAGGGGCCGGGTGCCCATCGGCTAGATTGTAAATAGATTGCGGATTGGGAGATTTGAGGCTGAGACAAAGCGCGTCCACAATGTCATCCACATGGATACGGTTAACAACATGATCGTCTTTTAGGATTGTGCGAGCTTTATTCTGTCGTAACTTGTCAAAGGGCGCGCGTCCGGGACCGTAAATGCCCGCTAAGCGAAAAATATGAACAGGCCAGAGTGTTTCAATCCAAGCCAATTCTGCCTCTGCACGCGCCTTACCGCGTTTTAAACCGGGGGTGGGCGGCTCGCCTTCATAAGCCCAGCGCCCGGACCGATCCCCATAAACCGATGTAGCAGAGAGATAGGCTATCCATTCCGCGCGGAGGTCCATATGCCCAAAAGCTTGTAGGGCCGGATCAGTGCCGTCTCGTAGAGGCGGGATGGAGGTCACAATAATATCAGCATTAACAAATCTGGCCTGCAATTCTGCCGACGCCTCACCATAGAATTCATGGCATGTAACATTTTCCAACGGTGTTTGCCCTGAACGTGTCGTGACATCCACGCTCCAGCCTTCTTCTACCAATCGTGGTGCGAGCGCGCGCGCAACATATCCGGCCCCCAAGAGCAGCGCAGATTGAGGCTTATTAATGTGAAGGCTCATTGTCGGTTCAGTTTCCTGCAGTTATGCGAACAGCATGACACGTCGTTTTCCCCATGTCGCCTGCCTGTTAGGTGGATTTATGCTCATTAGTGCATCAAGTCTGGCTAAAGACTTAACATCCGATTTTGATGCGCGCCATAAAGCCTGTCTTGAATCGATTGCTGATGATGCGCAAGCCGCATTTGAGACCGCTCTTCAGTGGCGGGATGAAGGCGGTAGCCGTCGAGCGAAACATTGTGTGGCCATGGCGCTTTTCGCGCTTGGCCATGAGGATGAAGCGGCCTTTCGTTTGGATGCGTTGGCGTCCGGGCCGGATGGTGGGGCACCTGCCACTCGCGTCAAACATTACGCCGAAGCCGCAAATTTTTGGCTGACTGCCAATGAAGCGGAAAAAGCTTATGCCTCTGCCTCTGCGGGATTGAAATTAGACTATGAGCATTTGGATTTGCGGATTACGCGGGCGCGGGCTTACGCCCTAGCGGGGCGGTATGATTATGCGGAAACAGATTTGACCTCTGTTCTAACACTCAATCCAAACCGCGCAGACGCTTTGCGCTACCGCGCCGATGCCCGTTTTAAGCAAGACGATCTCGAAGGCGCCGAGGCTGACATTGAAAAATCATTAGATTTGGACTCATCGTCTGTGGATACGGCGCTTCTTAGAGGTCAAATCCGAGAAGCGATTAGGGTCTCTAAAGTCGAATAGTCTACGTCCTTATTGTGGGCCAGGGGCTAAGGTCTCTCTAAAGAATTCCAAAATTTGTCTGTCACGATGAATGCGATTACCCGTTTGACGGAAGCCATGTTTTTCGCCGGGATAGGTTTGGATGCGTAAGTTATGCATGTTTTTTTTCTGCATTGCGTCCATGAGTTTGATGGAATGTCGGAAAACGACATTATCATCCGCCATACCGTGAATGAGAAGCACGGGTTCAGTTAAACCGTCAAGATATTTAAAGACACTGCCGTCTTCATAAGCCCCTTCGGTGTAATTAGGTTGTCCTGGCGTTGGGTCGCCAAGATAACGTTCCGTATAGGCCGTGTCATATAGCGTCCAGTCGGTCACGGGCGCGCCGGACACGCCGGACTTATAGAGGTCCGTCTGACCCAACATATGCAGCACCATATAGCCACCATAGGACCAGCCATAGACGCCCATATTCTCGGCATCGACAAAGTCTTGGCTGGCTAACCAGCGCGCGCCTACGGATTGATCAATAACTTCAATCTGGCCCATGGAGCGATAGAGGTGATCTTCAAAAGCTTTGCCGCGATTGCTCGCGCCGCGGCCATCGAGGGTGAACACAACAAAGCCGTGATGGGCGAGCATTTTTGCGAGGTCTTTGCGCCAAAATCTGTTCTGAACCCGCTGCACACCCGGGCCATTATAGACAATCGTAATGGCAGGTCGTTTTTCACCCGGTTTCAGGTCAACGGGCTTGAACAGCATATAATCCAACGGCGTTCCGTCTTCGGCCTCTAATTGCCCATATTCCGGATTGATATGGGCTTTAAGATGCGGGGCATAAGGATGGCTCTCATCTAATCTATTCTCGTTCAACCAGGCCAGAGGTGTTCCATCCGCTTCATAGGCGCGCAGATTTGTGGGTGTTTGATCATCGGAATAGGAGCCGAGATAGCGTGAACAGTCCCGATTAAACCGCGCGCTGTGTATGCCCGGGCCGGAGGTGATCTGCGTGACCTCAAAGTCTGAGCCTTCGGACGGTGTGACTTTGAAAATATGGTTAGAGAGCGGGGTCTCATTCCAACCGCTGACATATAGCGCATCCTCCGAGCGGCAAGCTATTGAACGCGCATTCATATTTTCCGGCGTTAAGGCTGTGATTGTGCGGTCCGCATCAATCCTAAAAAGCTGACGCTTATCATTGCGCTCTGCAGACCAGATAAGACCACCATCCGGAGTGGCGGATATGGTTGTGCCAATATTCAACCACGTTGGAGAGGTTTCTTCATAAAACTCAGATTTTTGGCCTGTTTGCGAATCTACCTTATAAATGCGGTGTGTTTTATGATTTCTGGCTAAAACGCCGACAAAAGCTGTACGGTTATCTGGTGCCCACGTCACGCGCGTCAGATAAATATCATCTCCCAAGGCTGGGTCATCGTCTAATGCGACCCAGCGCGTTTCGCCGCCTGTCGCAGAGACAAAGCCAAGCTTAACCGTTGCATTCTCCGAGCCTGCAAATGGGTAGCGCTGGGCAATATTCGTGACACCATCAGCCCCAAAATCAATCCGGTTTTCAATCGCAACGGGGCTTTCGTCGATTTGGGTGTAAGCGACAATTTTGGCGTCATTTGAAAGCCAATATCCAGTGCTGCGGTCTAATTCTTCCTGCACAACAAAGCTGGCTGTTGCGTTACGAATTGTGTCCGTCGATCCGTCAGAGAGTTGACGCTCCAATCCTGTCTTTAAATCTTTTATATAAAGCTCATTTTCCCGCACATAGGCGACTTTACTGCCGTCTGCGCTGACTTTCGGATCCGTTTCAAATCCCTTTGTCGCGGTGACTTGTCGACTTTTCTGCATCTCCAAATCATAGAGATAAATATCGCCGCCGAGTGGGAAGAGCAGGAGATTATCCCCGACCCAGCTGTAAGAGATAATACCTGTGCTATATTGGCGCGCGCGCTCTCGACGATTTTTTTCTTCCTCAGATAGGATTTCCGGTCCCTCAAGTATATCAGTAGAACTGACGAGTAGGCGGCCTTCTCCTGTTTCCAAATCATAGGCCCAGAGGTCTTTCTGTCGGGCATTCTCTTCGCGCCCTTGCAGAACTGTGACAAACTCTCCGGAAGGTGCAATTTGAACGCCTGATAAAGTTGTTCCGCCAAGTGCAGGTGAGACGTTGATACGTTCTGGCGTCAGCCCGCCCGGAACCGGCGTTTTGCGGATATAATTCACGGCTGCGACGTTGGCTTTTTTCTGTTCTGGTTTCGAGCTCTGCGATGGCTCGCTTGAATTGGTGCAGGCGATAAGCGCAGAGGCGAGGAGGAGGGAGGTGAAGATATGTTTCATATCGCCCTTTTGCGACGCCTCTGAGGCAAGTGCAAGGTTAAGCCCACAGGTTTAGACGGTAACACTGTGCGCTTCCCTTGTTGGGCGCGGCAGGTTACGGAGCTTTTATGTCGGATCTACGCCCAGTTTTTTTCGTCATTGGTTTGATGAGTGCCGCTCTTGGCATTTTGATGTTTATCCCAATGATTGTTGATTATTACCATGAGGCCCGAGCTTGGCGTGCTTTTGCGATTGCTGGGGGTATGACAACCTTATTCGGGACTTTGCTCGCGACAATTACATACTCTCCTAATCCGAGTTTACGCTCCCGCGGTGCCTTTGTATTGACCGTATTTGCGTGGTTGACGCTTTCAATTCTGGCGTCATTTCCTTTCTTGTTTGAACCGATCAACCTGTCTGTCACGGATGCTTTGTTCGAAGCGACTTCGGGCATTACGACGACGGGCTCTACCATTCTGACCGGATTAGATAACATGCCGCGCGGTGTGCTCATGACGGCGATGGCTGTGCTGCCCATGCTGAAGGTCGGGGGTATGCAGCTCTTCCGGTTGGAAAGTTCTGATATGGGTGAGAAGATTTTACCCCGGGCCGCCAGTCTCGCAGGCGGGATTTCACTCATCTATCTCGGTCTCACTATTGCTTGTTTTGCGGGTTATATGATTACGGGTATGAATTGGTTCGACGCAACGGCCCATGCCATGACGACATTAGCCACGGGTGGATATTCGACATCCGATGCGTCCATGGGCGGTTTCATGGATAATGGGGCCGATATTGTCTGCGTGGCCTTCATGTTGGCAGGAGGAATGCCATTTGGCGTTTATCTTCTTATGACAACGCGCGGGGATTGGCGCGCGCCTCTCAGAGATAGCCAAGTCCGGGCCTTCCTGACGGTCATCGTCGCCTTGATTGCAATTGTGACATTATTCTTAGTCTTATCAGATCAGTTCGAATTTAGCCGCGGCCTGCGTTTAGCTGCGTTCAACACTGTTTCAGTCGTGACGGGTACGGGCTATGCGACGACGGATTATAATGCCTGGGGACCTTTTGCTGTCGCTGCCTTTTTTGCGTTTATGTTCATCGGGGGGTGTGCGGGGTCAACGGCTTGTTCGATTAAGATTTTCCGCTACCAAGTCGCTTTTGAAGCCATGCGAAATTACCTTTTTCGAATGCCGCGTGAACATGCTGTCGTCCCGATGCGCTATGGCGGACGAACGCTCCCGCCCGGTGTTGTTTATTCCGTTATGAGCTATTTCTTTGTCTTTTTTCTGACCTTTGTTGTGACGGCCATTTTACTGTCTTTGATCGGTCTTGATCCGATCACGGCGTGGTCAGGGGCCGGGAGCGCGGTTGCCAATGTCGGTCCGGGATTAGGGGAGATCATCGGTCCTGCGGGCACCTATCAAGACCTGCCCGGTACAGCGAAATGGGTTTTACTGACGGCTATGATTATTGGTCGCCTCGAAATTGTGACGGCCTTGGTCCTGCTCACCCCGGCCTTCTGGCGGAGTTAACAATTCACGCAAAATGCTCTAGCCGATTCAAGCTAAATTTCTGCCAATGGGAATTTATAATCTGTTGCACAAAACTCGCATTTGGCAGAAATAGCGCCGTCTTCAGCCATATCTTGCAAGGCGCTTTGCTCGAAACTTTTAAGCGTATCCAGCAAACGCTCACGCGAACAGCGGCAATTGGCATCCACACCATGAGTTTCAACAACACGCACCCCGTCTTCATGGAACAGACGGTAAAGGAGTGTGTCCGTTGTCAGCTCCGGGTCGATTAACTCTGCATCAGACAGTGTCGCAAAAAGCTGCTGCGCGGTTTCCCATGGCGGAGTGGCATCTGCGCGCGCTTCATCATCTGCTATTTTTTGGATCATCATGCCGCCCCCCGACCAATGCGCGCCGTTTGAGTCCAGCGATTGTCCGCAGGCCAATTTGATGCGGGTCGGGATTTGTTCTGACTGATTAAAATAATGCTCAGCGCAGCTCGATAGGCTGGTGCCTTCAATGGCGGCAATGCCTTGATATTGGTCCATATCCGGGCCTTGATCGATGGTCATAGAAAATGTGCCTGCGCCCAAGAGAACATCTGCGCCCGGATTTCGGGAGTCGAGTTCAATTTCTTTGAGCTTACTCGCATTCCAACGCGCATAGCCTCGAATATGTCCGTCTGTCGTACAATCAGCCATGAGCAAGCTGACGGCGCCTTCATTAGTGCCGTGACATTGTACGACCAAGCGGCCTTTAAATTTCAAAGACTGCGCGACCAAGGCGCCCGTCATCATGGCTTCGCCTAACAGGCGCGCAACAGATTCGGGATAGCGCGCCTCTCCATTGGGGTTTAAAGCCTGATCTAGCGCATGGCCAAGTTTGACGGCGCGCCCGCGAATGGGCTGCTTATCCAACTGGAAGACAGTAACGAGATCAGTTTGAATGTGCTGTATATCGGTCATGAGCGGCCATGTGGGGGAGGGTGGCGAGATATGCAAGCGGTCGTGCTGCTTTCATATTTGCAGGCACAAAAAAACCGCCCCGCGCGGGCCGAATTTTCGACAAGCACAGGACGGGTTTAAAAGAATTTAGCTGCTCTTAGTTTTTCGCAAGAAGGTCGCGAATTTCAGCCAAGAGAACCTCATTTGCAGGTGGTTCTGAAGGCGCTTCTTCTTCAGCCTTTTTGGCGGCGTTCATACCTTTAATGATCATGAATAAGACCCATGCTAGGATCGCGAATGCGATGATGGCGTTGATGAATGAGCCATAGCTGATGGCAGAACCTGTGCCTTCAACGACTGCGCCAGCCGCATCGACTTCTGCTGGTGTAAGAACAATCTTTTTGGAGCTGAAGTCCAAACCACCGCTAAAGTGACCGATAACAGGCATAATAACGTCTTCGATAAGTGACTTAATGACTGTACCGAATGCACCACCCATGATGATGCCGACAGCCATGTCCATCATATTGCCCTTCATGGCAAATTCTTTAAATTCTGAAATCATTCCCATTGGAATTTCCCCTTGTTTAGAATTACATCAACCCCCCGTTGATGTATGCAAAATCATCGCATTGGCGCGGCTATGCGTCAATGTGGTTAATACTCTTCTAAGAGTTATTCATCTCGTATACATTTTTTCAATCATTTTTAGGAAAGTCATCCGATGCAATATCTACATACTATGCTGCGTGTCAGTGATTTAGAGGCCGCTCTTGAGTTTTACTGTGCGGGGTTAGGATTGGTTGTGACGCGGCGCTATGAGAACGAAAAAGGACGATTTACGCTCATATTTCTCGCGGCCCCTGACGACGTCGAGCGCGCAAAAACGGATCAAGCGCCGCTTGTGGAGCTGACCTATAATTGGCCCGCAGAGGACGGCACAAATGAGGTGCTTACGGGCGGTCGGAATTTCGGGCATCTCGCCTATAAGGTCGATGATATTTACGCGACCTGTGCGCATTTACAATCACAAGGGATTACAATTTTGCGTCCGCCGCGCGATGGTCGGATGGCCTTCATCAAGAGTCCCGACGGGGCCTCAGTCGAGCTTCTACAAAATGGCGATAATTTGCCTGCGCAGGAACCTTGGGCCTCTATGGAAAATACAGGCGAGTGGTGATTTTGACTTTCAATAATCACCTTACTTTTTTGACGCGTCATCAATACGCTGGCGCAGTTCTTTACCGGTACGGAAAAACGGGACGTGTTTTCCGGGAACATGGACGGTTTCACCTGTGCGTGGATTGCGCCCAACGCGTGGATCGCGTTTGCGAACAGAAAACGCGCCAAAGCCGCGAAGTTCAACACGGGCACCGGCTTCAAGCGTTTGGGTAATCGTTTCAAAAACGACCGCCACGAGACGTTCCATATCTCGTCTCGTAAGATGCGGGTTTTCAGCGTGAAGTGTATCAATAAGTTCGGATCGCAGCATGTGCCTTATTAATCAGGCCACCCCTTGTCGCGTCAATAAAAATTTGTTTTTTCATTAAAAAAAGCCCCTGTTTCAGGGGCTTTTATGGTTAATATCGATTTAATCGGGGCAGCATAACAGCCCCATTTCAAGCCTTAGTTGTCGCCCTTCAGCGCCGCACCAAGAATGTCGCCCAATGACGCGCCGGAATCGGCTGAACCATATTGTTCGACAGCTTCTTTTTCTTCTGCGATTTCCAGTGCCTTAATGGACAGCTGATAATCATTACGGGCGCGATTGGCGCGTGTGATCATGGCGTCAACCTTGTCACCGACGGCGAAACGCTCCGGACGCTGCTCAGAGCGCTCACGGGACAGATCACCTTTACGGATGAAGGCTT
>CAZBDT010000034.1:0-18893 GCA_964490745.1 uncultured Algimonas sp. | reverse complement strand
TTATTTGTGAAACAGCGGACATTCTCGTGATAGCCGTCATTCCACCACATGGCGGCATCAACGGTAATACCGTCTTTCTCCGCATGGACATTGATCGGCGCCTGAAGGATTGGTGTTTTATTCGAGTCAAGATGCCGTACGAAAGCTTCAATTCCGCCTTCATAAAAAAGCTCTGTGACGATATCTTCTTCGGGGCGTTCATCTGTCAGAATGATCATTACACCGGAGTTCAAAAAGGCCAGCTCGCGCAGGCGACGTTCCAGCGTGGCGCGATCGAATTCGACCATGGTGAAGGTTTCTGGTGACGGAAGGAACCGCACCTTTGTTCCTGTCAACGTGCGCACAGAACCATCGCGGCGATTATCTTGCGGCGCATCCCCAACAACTTTTAGCGGGGCGAGGGAGTCGCCATGGCTAAACTCCATCCAATGTTCTTTTCCGTCGCGCCAGATTGTCAGCTGCAAAGAAACGGACAAAGCGTTCACGACGGAGACACCCACGCCGTGCAGTCCGCCTGAGACTTTATAAGAGTTTTGGTCAAATTTACCGCCCGCATGGAGCTGGGTCATAATGACTTCGGCGGCAGAGATCCCCTCTTCCGTATGCATCGCGACGGGGATGCCGCGGCCATTATCAGAAACAGAGCACGAGCCGTCCGGATGCAGAACCACCTCGACCCGGTCGGCATGCCCGGCGAGGGACTCGTCGATGGAATTATCCACCACTTCGTAAACCATATGGTGCAGGCCGGAGCCGTCATCTGTGTCGCCAATATACATGCCCGGACGTTTTCGCACCGCATCGAGGCCCTTCAGGACTTTAATCGAATCGGCACCATAGGCGGGTGTATTTTGAGCGGGCTCAGTCATGGAGGAAATCCTGCGTGAATCGTTTCAGATTCATACAGGATTCCGAAAGCCAATGTAAGGGCCAGCACAGGCCCTTATCGGGGTTTACTCCATCGTATAGACAACACCAAAACGGGTGATCGTATCAGTCTTCTCACGCCCCGGCAGAACATCCGTATTATGATCGACACGGAAAGAGGCCCGCGCCGCCAGATTGCCCATCAAATTAGCGGTCAGACCTAACTCATTCCAGAGATATGTGTTGCTCTTTGACCAAGTAACTTCGCTGTTATTATAAAGCGAAACCGCATCATTAAAATCATAAGTCAGCTTGGACCCGCCGCGCAAAGCCACCTCATTCTGACGATCTAAATCGCCGGCCGTTTCTAAGGCGGCCAGTTCCATCATGGTCAACCCATCAGGCGCACTCGGCAATTGAGAGCGGTAACCGACGCCAGCTTCTACATCCCAGCCCAGCGGAGCAGGCAGGACTAACTTATAGCCTAAACCCGCCCCAAAGAAATATCCTTCTTCAAAAGCCCCGAATTCATCGCGATAATAATCGCCCGTACCAAATCCATAGAGACGATCCGTAAAATTACGATCAATCTGATAGCCTAAGACATAGCGTTCTTTATTGGTTTCGCCCGCAGCGCGTCCGAAATCTGCAGACGCGTTAAAACTGTGGCTCCAATTTGCGCCCTCTTTATTTAATAGAAGTCCGAGACCCAGATCCGTCGTTTCCGTATTACCTGTTGTCTTTGATCCGGTCAGTGAGGCTTCGCCTGTCCAACCATCACCTGCACCCTGCGCAAAAGTGGGTGCAGCAGAGAGACAAGCGACTATGGCACAGCTAGTCGCGAGTGTTTTCGATAAACGTTTCATTATGATATCCTTAGAGCAAACTATTTGTTGAAAGTCAGTCGCCGCACCTAATCTCGGAAAAATGTATGCTAGATGAATGAAACCCTTTTTGGTCTGTTCAGAAACCATTCATCATGTGACCCGCTATGACCCCCTTTCGTAATTATGTTTTGCTGGAGGGCCTAACGCATGGAAAATTTGAAAAACTTCTTAAACCCGGAAAGGCTGGAAAGCCTTACAACAACCGGATTGGGGCTGGCGACGAATGTTGTCATCGCAATATTGATACTGCTTTTGGGCCTGTGGGTGTCAAAGCGCGTGCGCAATGCGATTGTAAAGCTCGGCAAGAAATATGAGCATTTGGACGAAACACTCTTCCGTTTCTTTGCCTCTATCGCAGGCTTCCTGATTATGGCGGTTGTCGCAATTGCAGTGCTGAACCGTTTTGGCATTGAGACCACATCCATTGTCGCCGTCTTGGGCGCAGCGACTGTTGCAGTCGGCCTCGCTCTGCAAGGCACATTGTCCAATCTAGCGGCGGGCGTCATGCTCCTGATTTTCCGTCCCTATAAAGTCGGTGACTTCATCGACGCGGCCGGGAATTTCGGCAATGTCGAGGAAATCGACATGTTCACGACAATTCTGCAAACATTTGACAATCAGCAGATCATCATCCCCAACAGCAAAATTTGGGGCGAGAAAATCATTAATCACAGCCACCATCCGGTGCGTGGCGTCGATATGCGCTTTAACGTCGCCTATGAAGACGATGTACAGAAGGCACGGGAAGTCATCCAGAAAGTGCTGAGCGACCACCCGCATGTGAAATCCGACCCGGCCCCGTTTATTGAGGTCGAGAGCTTGAGCGAACGCAGCGTAGAAATCCTCGTCCGTCCGTTCACTGATGGCGCACATTATTTTGACGTGACCTATTCCGTACCGGAACAGATCAAAGCCGCTTTGGGCGCAGCAGGCATGGCAACACCATACCCGCAAACCCGAATTATCATGTCTAAAGATTAAAGCCCCTTTCTTTAAACATGATAAACAGCTTCCCCTCCAGGGAAGCCCCCAGGTGGTCCGATCCGAAGTTTGGAAACAAACCGAAGACCGGGCCACTTTTTATTTAATTTTAGCTGTAAATTAAACCTGTCCCGTGAGGGACCTGAGCACCAGTTTCTGTTGCTCAAGATCATAAGTCGTTCGGATACGCGCCAGTCCGGCCTGTTCAAATTCCAAACGAAGTTCGACCAAATCCCGATATGTAATAGTGCCTGCACCCGCTTCAATTTCTGCGGCTTCAAACTGCAAGCGCGTTTGACGCTCAACTTCAATACGTGTGTCCAATTGTTTCTTCAACGACTTCAGACGCTGCCATGTAATCATTACATCTTCGCGAAGTTGTAATTCTTGATCAAATACGCGGGCACGCGCAGCCGTCTCACGCGCATTTGCGCGCCGTTTTTGCGCCCGAAGCGAATTCCCGGCATAAAGCGGAACTGTGACATCAATGCCGACCCGATCTCGATACTCAAACTGATCAAACCCACCTATGGAAGAATAGGCGCCGGTCGCCACGACACTTATAATTGGCAATCTGGCCCGAGATTCTCTTTTGGCTCTCGCCGCTTCACCCTCTGCACGATCTCTTAAAGCTCCCAAGGTCGGGTTATAATCGAGTGCATCAGTGACAGCCTGATCGATCAACATATATCGTCCAGTCAATTGGTCAGAATCATCCTTCAGGACACTGCAAATAGGTGACGTGGCGCGTGTCGCGATTTCAATTTGAGTTTTGGCTCTATCTCTCCGGAACTCCAGCTCTAAGACAAACCCTTCTGCCTCTGACAATTGAGAGGCCACGGATGCTCTTTCCGTCCGAGTCGCCCCACCCGTTTGGAGTAGATTATCGATCGACCTCAACTGCTGTTCAAAATACGCATAGCGCCGTTTTGTCAATTCAATCTGCGCAAGGGCTTCATAATATTCAAGTAAAGCAAAACCTGCTTGTGTAGACGCATCACGGGCCGCTTCGCGAGTATTGTCTTGTGCGGCCGCAAAGTCTGCACGTGCCGAACGACGCGCATATTTCGCATCTCCAAAATCAATCAATCTCTGAGACGCCCGAAACCCAACTGAGTTCGAAACGCCGCTATCCACAACACCTGTATCACCAACACCCGTTCGCCCGACGGCATCCAAGCGCGGTCGGTATAAAGACCTGGCTTGATCTATATCAGCACTCGCCTCTTCTTCGCTGGCACGCGCAATCAAAACAGATGGGGCCCGTCTTCCGGCCAACTCAAGAACGTCATCCATTTTCAGACAGCCTTGTACTGTCGATATGGGAGGCACCTCGGTTGAGATCACATCAGAAGATTGCGCTTGCGCCGTTGCCAAGATAGCTGGCGTTAGACATGCCAATGACATGACTGCCACATATCGAAAATTAGATCTTAATCTAGACATGTCGCTATCCAGTCCTAAGGCCTTTGAAGAGAGAATCTCCCAAAGGTTCAAACAGATAATCCAACAAAGTGCGTGATCGTCCGGAATAAATGAAAACATCGACAGGCATGCCCGGAATGATCTCAACGCCTTGCGTCCGTGCCAATTCAGATTTTGGCACGCGTAAGCGCGCTTCATAATAAGGCAAACCACTAATCGGGTCGGTTTTCAAATCCGCAGATACATCTATAATTTCGCCTGTTAAACGAGGGGCCTGCCAACCTTTATAAGATGAAAATTGCGTGCGAACATTTTGCCCTTCAGAAATGGCTGAGCGATCAGTTGCACTAATCTGTACACTAGCTGTGACTTCGCCAATATCAGGTACAATTTCCATCAATGTCTCACCAGAGCCAACGACCCCGCCAATTGTAGAGAAGCTCATATTCAGAACTTCACCCGAAACCGGGGCAATGATCACGGAGCGGTCCAAGACATCCTGAGCCTGATTCAATCGGTCTTGTGCAGCCAAAAGATCGGCGCTCGTTTCTAATAAAGAGGTGGCAGTCTCCCGCGCTGTTGACGCGCGTGTTTGAGCAATTTGGGCCACGAGGTCTGCCTCCGAGGCACGCGCATCATCTCGCTGTCCGGTTAAGGCCGCAATATCCCCTTCAAGTGTCGCTACAAGACGTTCCGCAGAGGTGACCTGATCTCGTCGCGCCAATTGCTGTCGAAACATGCTCGAAATAACATCCAATTCAGCACGCGCAGATTTTAAAGCCTTCTCAGCAATTACGATTTGACCTTCACGAGAGCTTTGGACTTGCCGCGTTGATTGAATGCGCGCGTTCAAAACAGCAATATCCGCCTTATGGGAATTTCGTTGTTGCTGAAAAAGCCCTGTCTCGCGCCGGATAATATCATCTCGCTCAACATCGCCGAGCTCTAATGTGTCTAACACGGAAAAATCCGGTGAGTTTTGGTTCTCTTGTAAAGCTCGCAGGCGGGCGACTGACGCCGCCAATGCGCCATATTCTTGAATAATTTGATCTCGAGATGAAAGTGACGCCGTTCTTTGCAAGACGACCAAAACATCACCGGCTTCGACCATTTCACCTTCTTTGACGCGCAATTCAGAAACGATACCGCCTTCCAAATGCTGGACCATTTGACGATTATCTTCGACGACGATTTGGCCTGATGCCGCAACACCTTCTTCGAGAGGCGCAATAGCCCCCCAAGCGCAAAACCCACCAAATCCCACTGCACAGAGCAGCGCCATATTACGAACTGTTTTATCGCGTAAAGGACGAATAAATGTTTTTGAGTCCGACATGATTAAACTCCTACTGCTTTAAGATTTGGACGCGGCGCTGACGCGGCAATGTAGGCTTTTGTCTGCGCATTCCCGACAGATCCATTCTCAACGATGAGGAGCTGAGATGCCGCCCGGATGAGCTTCATATCATGTGTCGCGACAACAACCAGTGTGCCTGATCTTGCAACAGCATTGAGCCGATTAATCGTTTGAACAACAGAAGCTGGATCCAAATTCGCTGTAGGCTCATCGAGCAAAAGCAACACAGGCTTTCCAAACAGGGCCCGCGCCATACCAATCATTTGCCGCTGGCCTGCTGATAGAGACCCGATTCCCGGTACGCCAACTTGCGTTTCATAGCCTTGCGGTAAAGCGAGGATCATTTCATGTGCGCCCGCAACTTTAGCCGCTGCAATAATTTTGTCAGGCTCAACATCCTGCATACGCGAAATATTCTCACCAACCGTTCCCGGTAAAAGTTCGACGTCTTGGGGCAAATAACCGACATACTGCCCACGATCAGCAGATGCCCATTTATGGAGATCTCGACCCCCTAATTTCACAGCGCCGCCATGGGGTGACCATGCGCCCGACATAGTTTGAAGAAGCGAGGATTTCCCGGAGCCATTCGGCCCGATGATACCAATGATTTGCGGCTCTGTAGCTTCAAACATGAAAGGCCGTAAAATAGGCGCCTCGGTTTCCGGAATCCCAACACTCAAACGATCCAATTTCAAGACGGCTTCGGGGCGTGGTAAAGGCGTATAATTTGATTTTTTCTGCGGTTCGGAAATCGCAGATAAAATTTGATTCCAAGCCGATTGGGCCGCCGCGACACCCCGCCAACTTCCAACGATTTGGTCAATCGGACCCAGTGCACGGGATAGAATTATAGACCCCGCTACAATAGCGCCAGGAGACACCTGCTGCGCAACAGCCAGAGCACCGCCCGCCCCGAGAATCAGGATTTGCAAAGTTTGACGTCCGGAGCGTGTTATTGAGGAAAACTTCCCTTCATGCGATGTCGCCTTTAGCGAGTATTCCCGCGCCTTTTCTTTAGTGGCGCGCCATTTTGATAAAGCCGGAGTAGATAAACCCATAGACACAATGGCAGATCTTTGACGTGCGAGACCATTGACCAGAGAGAAAGCTTGCGCACTTGTCTGGCTCGCTGCATCATTCGTGGCGCGATTGCTCATTTCTGCAATGACCGCGATGGTAAATAGGATCACGCCACCTGCTAAACCGAGAAACCCGATAAGAGGGTGAATGATAAACATGACCGCCAAGAATAACGGGGCAAATGGAAGATCAAAAAAGGGTAAAATCGTTTGATTGGCAAAGAAGCCTCGAATACGAGACGCAACGCGCAGATCATTTGGTAATCTGGCGCCCGCGTCATGACGACGTTCGAAATTCGCAAAGATACGTTCTGAAAGTTCTTCTTCCATTCGCTCTGCCGCCAAGGCGCAAATACGACGACGTCCAATTTCGGCGGCGGCATATATAGCCATCAAAAAGACAGCAATCACGGTCATCCAGATCAGCGTGTCTTGTGATCCTGACGTCAAAATACGGTCATAGACCTGTAACATGTAGAGGGGAGAGACGAGAAGAAGCAGATTACTGACTAGGCTGAACCCCATAATCGGCCAGACTGTACCGGGGAGTTCACGAGACATGGATACAAACCAGGCAATCAAGCCGAGTTTCTTCTCCGGTGAGCTATGCTGTTTCGCCATATCGGCCTCTCTCTATCCATCTAATTTGCGCACTGAACCAGCCAATTTGACTGGGCTTCATACTTTCGTCGCGCGAAGGCACAGAAAGGTTCAAAAGGAAATGTAATAATGGCGCAAAAAACGACCGGCTCCGGGGGGCGCAATCCGGAGCCGGTCTGAACGGATCAATCAAGAGAGAGACTGACTGGTCCGTACCCCTATGGGTGGGGATCTTTATATTTAGTCGTTTCGCCTTTAAGCGATTTCGAACATATCAGTTAAGAAAGCTGGATCGATATCTTCACTGATAGCAATGCGGCCACTCTCATCATTGAAGGTCAAATCTTCCATCAACGCGGCTAGATCATTTTGAGCCACATTAATTAAAGCATCATCATCAACAGAGAGCGATTGAACGACAGGTGCATCTAAGCTATCCGCTGTCTCCATCATCTCTTCCATCGGTGCTCTGATGATTTCTTCACCACCTTGGCCGATGACCTGCTCAATACTAGTCAGCGTGTCGACTTCAATGACTTCGTTAAAGACATCTCCGTCTCCAGTGTCAGCCATCGGATCAACCGCATTCCCATTCACATCACCGCCGGCATCGACAATGAAGTCTTGAACAACACCGCCATTTTCACCCCGCGGTGCATTGTGGAGATGAATGGCCGAGAATGGTCCGACTGGGGTCAACTCGCTTGTCGAAATACCGTCTACTTCCAGCGTACCGGAGTAAGAGGCATTTCCATCCGCATCCACAACGATGGTAATTGTGCCTTCACCCGTTGCCATTGAGTCTGACGTACCGTTTGGCTCTTGTGCTGAGTCCAAGGAGGCTTCGAGAACAAGTGTCCGAACACCGTCAACCGTTTCGTCACTCACAACTGTGTCAAGTTGTCCGCGGATTTCCCCGCCGCCAAACTCTTCAGTATGAATGTTGAAGTAGAGGTTTCCGGCGTCAGCCGCCGCAATGAAGGCCGCGTCATTTTCGACTTCGGCATTTGAAACTTCAACGGAGAAACCGAGTTCACGGGTAGCTGTACCGTTCCCTTCACTATCAAGATCTACAATGACCGGCACGCTGGACGTTGTATAGTCCACAGAATCGAAGCCCTCACCTCCATCATAAATGTCCTCACCACCAGTCCAAATGATGGTGTCATCACCTTCACCTGCTTCGATAACGTTTTCTTCGCCATTGCCTCGGATGATATCATCCTGAGCAGACCCGATTACGTTTTCTATGGAAGTCAGAGTTTCATTGACCATGCCGTAACTTGCTGTTCCAGCGCCAAGATCAACATTTACAGCGAGACCGATATTTGAGTGATCTGCTGTATCGTTACCTTCACCGCCATCAAGCGTGTCTTGGCCACTGCCACCTCGAAGGATATCATCACCAGAGCCACCGATAAGGATGTCATTTCCGGCGCCACCGTCGAGCAAGTCGTCGCCATAGCCACCTTCAATCGTGTCATTCCCATTTCCGCCGAAGAGCTCATCATCTCCGCCAAACATGGCACGGTCCACAAGGATACGAAGGACGAGTTGCTCGCCACCATTCAATGTGAAGTCACCTACAGCCGGGTCTACAGTCGTTCCTGCAGCTGTTGTACCGCCGAGGATATTAACCGGTGTTCCGTCAGGATTACCTTCAGAGCCGTTAAAGCCAGGATGTAGAGTTACAACACCATTTTCTGTCTCGCCTGTATTTGGTCCCATTTGATTGAGGAAGGCTGCATCCAATTCCGTGTTCACCTCTGTACCAGCATCCAACACATCCGATCCAAAGCGGAGGATTTCAACTGGACCGAGGAAAGAACCATCTTCTGCGAAGATTGGGTCTCTTAACGGATTGCCCGGAGATGCAAGGAAGGCATCATTGGATGGAATAACCATTGTGGCCCAAACGAAGTTACCCACGCCAACATCATCAGGATTAACATTGATTGTGAAAGTCGCGGTTTCGCCCGGATCAATTGGCCCAGGGGCACCTTCTCCAAGTCCAAAGACTGTCGCATCAACTCCATTGCGTCCGGCCTGCTGGCTAAACTCGGTGGCCAAAGCATTGACATTTCCATCCTCTGCCAATCGTTCTAAGCCCGTGCTTGCAGCCTCACCTCGTGTATATAGGTCAAAGTCTGAATTCGCGGCATCTTGGAAACCAAACCAGACAGGTGTGAGGAAAGTGCCGCCCTCGCCGAGTGTATTTTCGACAGAGACAGTAATCGCTTCACCATCACCAATCGCATCACCCCGGATGAAGTCATCTCCATCACCACCATTGATAACATCGGATCCGTCACCACCGGCAAGCAGGTTGTCATTGGCATCACCTGTTATGACATCATCTTGAGCTGAACCGACAACGTTTTCAACGTTCACAACAGTTTCAGCTTCTACCATGCCGTATGATGCAATTCCGGTTTCAAGACTAACATTAACGCCGAGACCGATATTACCAAAATCGGCTGTATCAATGCCTTCGCCACCATCGAGGGCGTCTTGGCCACCGCCACCAATTAAAGTGTCGTCACCCAATCCGCCGATCAGCGAGTCATTTCCAGCTCCGCCAGAGAGAATATCATTTCCAGCTCCGCCATCTAAAACATTGTCGCCTGCATCGCCTGTCAAACGGTCATCGCCTGTAAAGCCAGTCAGGTTTTCAAAGTTTGTTGAAACCTCTTCAATTGTTACACCATTTGGCGCCACATAAATCGCTGAGTCTGTGGCTAGATTAGCGTCTACATTGCGGCCAATTCCAACAAATGTCAGCGTATCGTTACCTTCGCCGCCATCGAGGACATCAAGCCCCCCACCGCCACCGATAATATCGTCACCTGCTCCGCCGTCGATTTGATTAGCCGCGGCGCCTGTAGCAATTAGAACATCATCATTGTCAGATCCGCGCAGATTTTCAATGCCCGTAAATGACTCGCTGACCATGCCGTACTCGGCTGTACCGCTTCCGTCTGCATTGACTGTAGCGGTAACGCCCAATCCAATACCCTCAAAAGAGTTGGTATCGACACCTTCGCCGCCGTCAATGACGTCAACGCCACCGCCACCAGCAAGAATATCATCACCTGCTCCGCCGGAGAGAGTATCATTACCGGCTCCGCCAAAGAGGGTATCATCGCCCGCACCGCCGTCGACAGACTGTGATCCTGCAGCTGGCGCGAATTGATCATCATTATCTGATAAGATTACGTTCTCTATAGAGATAAGCGTGTCAACGCTTTCAACTTCAGCAAAGACGTCACCTTCCGTCGTATCACCATTAACGTCACCACCAGCGTCTTGGACGATATCCTGTAGGACAGGTCCGTTTTGACCGGCTGGGGCATTATGAAGGTGGATCGCTGAGAAGATCGCCACAGGCATCAATTCAGAGACGCCGATACCGTCGACCTCGAGCGTAGAGCTGTAAGTCGCGTTACCGTCAGCATCTACAGTGATCGTGACTTGACCAACACCTGTCGCCAGTGAGTCGGATGAGTCATTTGGCTCTTGAGCGGCATCCAAATTTCCATCGAGTACAATTGTGCGAACACCGTCAACAGTTTCATCAGAACTGACAGACAATTGACCGCGGATTTCACCACCCGGGAAGTCATTTGTGTGGATATTGAAGTAGAGATTACCCGCTTCGGCAGCTGCCACAAAAGCCATATCATCAGAGACCTCGGCATCCATGACTTCAACACTAAAGCCAAGCTCACGTGTCGCCGTGCCATTTCCGTTTTCGTCGAGCTCGACGATGACGGGCGCAGCAGATGTAGTGTAATCAGCTGTGTCGAAACCTTCGCCGCCATCCAGAACATCATCACCACCAGACCAGATGAGCGTGTCATCACCAGCCGCACCTTCTATGACGTTTTCATTTGAGTCGCCGCGCAGGCTATCATCATTGTCAGAGCCGAGAAGATTCTCGAAGTTTGTGAAAGTCTCATTGACCATGCCATAGCTTGCTGTGCCCTCGGCCAAGTTAGCCGTTACACCCAAACCGATACCTTGGAAGGAGTTCGTGTCGATGCCTTCACCGCCGTCAAGGACGTCAAGACCGCCGCCGCCAGCAATCAAGTCATCACCCGCGCCACCTTCAATGACGTTTGCCGCTGCACCTGTTGCGATCAAAACATCATCATTGTCAGACCCACGTAGATTCTCAATGCCTGTGAATGATTCACTAACCATGCCATATTCGGCTGTTCCCGTTCCGTCAGCATTGACTGTCGCTGTGACGCCAAGCCCGATACCTTCGAAAGAGTTCGTATCGATACCTTCACCGCCATCAATGACATCAACACCGCCGCCGCCAGCAAGAACATCGTTACCAGCTCCGCCTTCAAGAACGTTAGCGGCCCCATCGCCGATCAGAACATCGTCATTGTCTGAACCGCGTAGGTTTTCAATATTTGTAAAAGTCTCGGTTACGCTACCATAAGAGGCTGTGCCATCTGCAATGCTCGCCGTTACACTCTGACCAATGCCTTCAAAAGAGTTAGTGTCATTACCTTCTCCACCATCAATGGTGTCGGTTCCGCCGCCACCTGCGAGAACATCATCACCAGATCCGCCGCGAAGCGTATCATTACCTGCAGAACCGGAGAGTTGATCATTACCACCTAAACCGTTTATCTCGTCATCACCTGCAAGACCGTCCAGAACATCATCACCTGATGTGCCCGTCAAGAAATCGGGACCAGGACTTGGGACAGTCGAAATAGGCGCAACGTCTTCGTCATCATTGTCACCAGAGACTGCTAAAGCAATTCCACCAACCACAGCTGCGCCGGCCAATAAAAGAAGGGCCGTATCGCTATCAGATAGATTTTCTAATGCATCTGGTGCGAGGAAAAAACGCCCGGCATTTTCTACAAAACTACCTTCATCCAAAATTGCGACGTTACCGTCTTTTAAAGTTATTTCTAAGCGCCCATCTTCGAGACGACGTACAGACTCAACAGTATTTAGCTGCTCGACATCTGTCATTTGAGTGGCGGTTTCAGCGGCTTCTGCTTCTGAAGTAAGAGCTACAGCGCCAGCTGCCGCTGCAAGTGCGGCTTTAAGAGCTGACTTACCTTCCTTCTTTTTTGATGTGTTTGTCTTCGTTGTCATAGGGATCTCTCCAAAAGGGGGTTGTGTTTGTAGCAGTCGACCCATTGGGGGATTAGAAGGGAGAGAGCCAACCGCTACGTATCTGTGTCGTGCTAACCGGAGAGAAGGTTCAAAGTTATTTTCA
Source organism: uncultured Algimonas sp. (assembly GCA_964490745.1). Classification (GTDB taxonomy): domain Bacteria; phylum Pseudomonadota; class Alphaproteobacteria; order Caulobacterales; family Maricaulaceae; genus Litorimonas. The sequence goes on along the minus strand of CAZBDT010000034.1, from coordinate 6,443 downwards.
AAAAATTATTCATAAAATAAAATACCCGGCACAATGGCCGGGTACTTGGAAATGCAGGCATAAATAAAGAACTAGCTATTACAGTTCCCGTCAGCGGTGATTAATCCATCACCAAAGACTGGGTCGCGCCCGCCCTCACCTAAGTCCTTAGTCAGCTTTGAGAGCTTAGCTCGGACCTCTTCAATATCATTTTTTTTTGCCAGACCATCTAAAATTGCGAGTCGCGCCGTTGCGAAAGGTGCGGCGATAGAGGTACCGGAAATATATCGCCCGCCAGCTTTAGTCGGAACAAAAACATCTACACCTGGCGCGGCGAAATCAACATGTTTTCCTCTCACAGCCTTTGAATAGACCTCTTTCGCGCTATCTACTGCGGTTGCTGCGAACACGGATTTTAAAGCTGCCGGATATCGGGGTCGTGAGTCTGGACCATCATTTCCAACAGCAGCAACAATCATAACACCTTTATCCACCGCCAGATCAAAACCCTTTGCAAGTGTCCCGTTATACGGACCTGCAAGGCTTACATTTATCAAGGACACGTCTTCTCGAACCAACCAATCCAGCGCCCTTAGTATTGGCTCGACACCGGAGTAGGTCGCACCATTTTCATCTTGAGCCACTACAGAGGCCGCAAATAACTCAGCATTATTCAGACGACCCTTTCCGACTAAAATCTCTGCAACAGCAGTCCCATGATTGCGCGCAGCTTGACCAACCTTTTCATTCACAAAGTCACGTCGTTGAATTTTAAGATCTTTTCGGCTGATAGCTGACGGGTCCACTTGACCATCTATCATGCCAATACGCATTTTTGTTTCACAGCCCTCCTCAGGCCACTCTATAAGTTCATTTGCATAAAGCCGGGCTTGGCTGGGCGAGGTTAATCCGATTGGAGTTGTGACACTTTGTAATAGATATTTATGATTGGCCTCAACGGTTGCACGCGGCTGAAGCCTTTCCAGCTCTACACTTGCATCGCGTGGATCAATCCCGGGTGGACAATCAAATGTCAGAACCCATAGACCAAGACCTTTGAGAGCCTCTTTGCGTTTCAGTTCATATCCCCAACGCAAAGCAGACTGTTCTAAATCTGTGGCGACATCTACACTGGCAACAACGGCGACAACTTCTGAGCGGTTAATAAGCGCTTCGTCTATATTTACTATCTGAGCCGGAGCTGAGACTTGTTCTGTCGTTGCGCAAGCCGAAAGAATAACAGCCAAGCCCGTAAAGGCGATATATTTGAATCTAGAATTTAGATTTTTAGGAGCAGGTTTGGTCATTTTTTGCCTTTATATTTATCGACATAGTAATGTCGTTCTCTCTCCGTGAAAGGTTCAGTCAAAATCTCAGTTGTGTTGTCAAAAAGAGAGAGCGCGTATCGGTAGAAAACGTATCCGCGTGGTAATCAGCATATTCAAGAGACAGGATAATATTTTCGTATTGGCCGGAAATAGATGCATTCCATTCCGTTCCATATTTTGCGTCTGAAGCATCCGCACGAAACCAATGGTGACGGGCGAAGACCCGAACTGAGTCAAAAACGCCTACTTTAGAAAATTCATGACGCGCCAAGAGCGATATGTCCTGAACACCTTCATCGGGAGTTCTAAGAAACTGATCTGCTAAACCTTGGAACCGATGAAGTGAACCTAATGGGGTTTGAAAACCTTGACCATCTCCACTTCCTAAATTTTCGGCTCGAAGCGTGATTCCTGAAGAGCCAGGCTCTACCGTCAATTCCGCTAAGGTATAATCCGTCTCAAAGTCCCTTGGATTTTCTGCATGATCGACTTGTTTCGCATAAGCAAAGTCCCAAATCAAACCAAACTCATCCCAATGGCGGCGGCCAAAGAGACGGCCTCCCGTCACACGATTTGAATTAATATTTCGCCTCTGCGTTGGCTCATCCGTTTCAATATCTAATCTATAATGATACGCGGTAAATCGGCCCACAGGCGTAGCCACATTATAGTTCGCAAAGACTGAGTCTCCTGAGAATTGGCCTTCAGGGTTATTTTCCCCTAAAGGTCTTAATACGCGCCCAATATACCCGACATCCAATGTTCCGGGGCCGAGTGCCGTAGTTTCGACCCGAATGGCATCATAAGTCTGGTCATTTTGGCGGAACGGAAATGCACCAATAAAACGCCAATCATCTAAAGCAATTCTCTGTCGACCAGCCGTTATACGGACATTTTCTATGGCTTCACTGATTATTGCCAGTCGGTTCAGCTCTAAGCCATCAGGGTCAGGAATAAATGGAAGATCACTTCTATTTTGAGTGCCGTCATCAAATTGATCAACTAAAGCAAGGTTACCTTCAATTTCAGCCAACAATATCGTGTCACGCGGTAGATCGACCTCACCCGCAAATTGAAACCGTGTCGTCAGCGCCTCACCTTCGCTTCGATTAGATTGCTTCGTGTTCTGATATCGCGACCTAACATCAAAAGATATGCGAGTTGACAACTTCCACGCTTCAGGAATCTTTGAATCGTCCGGTGGGGAATACTGCGCATGAGCGCCGTCTCCTCTTGCCAGAGAAAGAGCACAAAATAGTACAACAACCAAATGTCTTAATAAGGATAGATCAAACTTATATGGCGCCAGTGTCTTCACTTACGAAGTTATTCACATTCTGATAGTGTTTCTACATCAAGAGAAGTATCTTTACGCGACAATTTTGCATGAGCTTCCAAACAAGATTCGGACGATTCAAAAGTAACTGAATAGAGTCCAAGAGCAGACGGCCCATTAATAATTTTGCCGCCAGTTTCTTCGAGAATAGCCGTCAGATCACTGAGAATAGCCGTCTGTGAAAAACCTAGTTTTAATGTAGCATTCGGTACATGTCCTGCCTCAGAAGCCGTCAGATATAAATTTCTAGAGGTCTCGTTATTGGCGCCCGATAACGAGAATTGAGTGACGCCGACTATAGCAAGCGCCACGGCCGCAATTCTCCAAAACGGACTCACACCTTTATGTTCATTTGAATTTGCCGCCAGAACGCGTTTTGTTTCTGTAGCCTCATTCTCGGAAGACACGAGTGCAAGAGAAGGCGCGTTTTTAGGAGTCTCAGTTATCTCTGAGCGCATAGCGGCTTGAAGTTTTTCCCAACCACCCTCAGCCGACATTTCATCACTCAAAGTGACGACTTCTTTTATATTCCTTTGTAACTCAATATCTGCCGCGATTTCAGGATCTCGCTTAGCCGCCGCCTCTAATTCTAAAACCTTCTCCGGCTCTAAATCTCCTCGCAAATAAGCAGGGATCAATAGAGAAAAGTAATCTCTTTGATTTTCTGTATCCATAGCTTCAATTTTACCTCAGAGAGCCTGCACGACAGCCATGCAAACATAGTCATTCATAGTTAGGTTGTACAGACTCGGCAAAAGGTTCAATAATTTTGGCATATATTTTCAGATCAATCATGCACGTCCGCCAGTAAGTTCATGAGCTTACGCTTTGCGTGTAGTATGCGTGTTTTGATCGTCCCAACCGGGCACCCTTCAATTTCTGCAATCTCCTTGTAAGTCATGTCCTCAAAAAATGAGAGCTGAATAGCCCTTTGATGCGGCTTTGATAAGGCTTGCATTGCCATATGCACACGTTTCGCATCTTGAGACGCCACCAGCGCTTCTGAAGGAAGGGCATCGTCACAAATCCGCGTATCTTCTATATCTGTGAGAACTGTACGATTAGATTTTCTATTTCTGTCATAGGATTTGAACCGAGCAATCGCAAACATCCAAGATTTTAGAGATGAACGCCCCTGATAGCGCCCTGGGCGCCTCCAAATTTCCAACATCGTTTCGTGAACGATATCATCAGCATCCGCTTCATGAGCCAGACAACGTTTCACAAACCCTGTCAAAGGCCCTGCATATAGCGAATAAATCTCACTCATAGCTGTTTCATCTTGATCAGAAATTCTCTTCATCACGGCCAAGTCATCAGAGTACTTTTCGGCCAAAGACGTATTTTCTGGTAAGTTTATCATAGAAATGAGGGACACATTATCTCACAATCTCGTAGTCATACGAATTATGACACCTCCTAAATATTTTAAGACTGTTTTTAATCACACGGTTGTTCAAGATAATGTGATAAGTAACAAACCCTGATAACTCTACCCTATGGTTTTGCGATGTAATGAAATAATAAAATCGGCGACAAGTCTTCGCAGTGAGTTTGTCTAAGACAGTGTACTGTCTGCAAGAGATATCCACACCTTTCGCCTTCGTCGGAATTTATGGCCTTGATTACCCTAGTCCTATTAGCGGAGTTTATAGATATAATGAGACACAAAAATTACATAGGCTCTCATGTGTCAGGCGTGGATGATTTAGACAGTATTATGTAGTCAATGCTGGCTGATAGAACACGCTTAGCGTTTTAATTTTGAGTTAGAGTATTGATCAAATCTACAAAATGATTAACGACCTTTTCTACACGCTCGGCATCGTCCCCTTCGGCCATAACCCGAATTAGGGGTTCAGTTCCTGATGCGCGTATCAACACGCGACCCTCTCCGGAAAAGTCTGCTTGCGCCTTAGTGATCGCTGACGTTAGATCCGGGTGCATCATGGGATTAGCACCTGAATACCGGACATTTTTAAGCATTTGTGGAACAGGCTTGAAGACGTTTAACACTTCACTTGCGGGGCGATTTTGACGTTTGATTTCAGCTAAAATTTGAAGGGCTGCCATCGTACCATCACCTGTTGGACTGTATTCCGTCATTAAAAGATGACCCGATTGCTCACCGCCAACATTATAATCATCAGACCGCATTTTTGCAGCGACATGTCGATCTCCTACGGGTGTCCGGACTAACTTTAGGTCGCGAAGCTCTAAATATCGCTCTAGTCCTAGATTTGACATAACAGTCGCGACAATACCGCCCCCTTTCAGCCGACCTTGAGCGTTCCAACTCGTAGCCATCAGGGCTAAAAGCTGATCACCATCGATTACTTTGCCAGACTCATCACACATAATGAGGCGATCAGCATCCCCGTCGAGGGCCACTCCGACATCAGCCCTTTTTTCAATGACTGTCTTGGATAACAAAGCGGTGTCGGTCGAACCGCAGCCAGCATTAATATTGTCGCCAGTCGGTGTGACACCAATCGGGATGATCTCGTCTGCCCCAAGCTCCCAAAGTGTTTTCGCCGCAGTAGAATATGCAGCTCCATGCGCAGCATCGATAACGATCTTTATGCCCTTTAAGGGTTGATCTGATGGTAAAGTTGCTTTGCAAAGTTCAACATATCGAGATTGCAGCCCCTGCGGCGTTGTGACAAGACCAAGTTGAGCCGATGAAACCTCTTTGTATTCACTTTTTGCCATGAGTTCTTCGAACTGCTCTTCCGCAGTATCAGATAATTTACACCCATCTGCGCCGAAAAACTTCACTCCATTATCAAGAAACTTGTTATGCGAAGCCGTTATCATCACACCCATATCGGCGCGTAATCCCTTTGTCATGAGGGAGACTCCAGACGTTGGAATAACACCTGCACGTTTCACATCCACACCTACTGACGTCAGCCCTGCGATCAATGCACTCTCAATCATATCACTTGATAATCGTGTATCTTTACCAATTACGGCACAGGGTCGATTTATTGACTTCGACCCAAAATAGGTGCCGGCTACACGGCCAAGCTTTAACATCATTTCGGGTGTCATTTTACCGCTATTCGCAAGACCTCTCACACCATCTGTTCCGAAAAATTTTGTCATAAATAACCCTTCTGCCCGCCGTTCAGTAAACCTATATAATCAAATCGTGACAAAGATAGCTTGAGCAGGATAAATCCTTTTTCCAACAGCTATTCCTGCTGAATTCGTCTGGAAGTAGTCACAAGGACAGTCTATCGCAACATTATGAATATCTTAGTAACAGGCGCAGCAGGATTTATAGGGTTTCACGCCGCCAAGCGCTTGCTGGAAGACGGGCATGATGTCGTTGGTGTAGATAACTTAAACGACTATTACGATACGAACTTAAAGCGCGACCGTTTGGTTCAACTGATGAAATTTCCGAATTTCAGCTTTGAACATGTTGAGTTAGCAGAAAAATATGCCTTGTCAGAGGCACTCAAAGACAGATCTGTCACGCATATTTTGCATCTGGCGGCTCAAGCCGGTGTTCGTTCTAGCCTGTCCAATCCACATAAGTATATTGACTCTAATGTCATGGGACATCTCAATGTCCTAGAATATGCGCGTCACAGTCCGACACTTAAACATTTGGCCTATGCCAGTAGTTCGTCTGTATATGGCGAACGAGAAGCTGAGATAGGGTTCAATGAAGCGGATCCCGTGAACAAACCTGCTTCGCTCTATGCGGCCACAAAAATTTGCGGAGAAATTCTGTCAGAGAGTTATGCCAAACTTTATGACATTCCTCTGACGGGGTTACGTTTCTTCAC
>CAZBDT010000033.1:18740-19033 GCA_964490745.1 uncultured Algimonas sp. | reverse complement strand
CGAGCTCATGATCAGTGACCTGATCGAGCATGCCGCTACGGTCCATAAGGACCGCGAGATTTATACACTTAACACCGACATGACAGAGCATCGTTACTGCTGGTCAGATTGCGCTGTACGCGTTCGTAAATTGGCTAATGCTCTTCTGGATGCGGGTGTTAGAAAAGGTGACCGCGTCGCGACGATTGCCTGGAATAATTATCGTCATATCGAGATTTATTATGCGGTGAGTTCTATTGGCGCGATTGTTCACACAATCAACCCACGTCTGAAGCCTCAGCAAATCGCATGTA
>CAZBDT010000033.1:18074-18730 GCA_964490745.1 uncultured Algimonas sp. | reverse complement strand
GATAAATTCGATATGTTTGACACGACATTTGCTCCCATCATCAATGGTGTGGGCGCAATGTGCGGATCAGTTGAGAAATGGATTTGCCTGACAGATGCGGCTGGCTTGCCGGAGATGAAGGTCGAAACTGCCGATTATGAAAGTTTCATCGCGGGTCATTCCGAAGAGATTTCGTGGGAGCGTTTTGACGAAAATACTGCCTGTACGCTCTGCTACACCTCCGGAACGACGGGCGATCCAAAGGGCGTTCTTTATTCCCATCGCTCGACAATTCTCCACGCTATGGCTGGCAGCTTCCAAGACGTCATTGGTGGTGGGTCAAATGATACTATCCTGGCCGTTGTGCCGATGTTCCACGTCTCGGCTTGGGGCCTTGTCTATTCCGCCGCAATGGTGGGCGCGAAGCTCGTCATGCCGGGTCCGGGATTGGACGGTGCGAACCTAACAAAAATGATCAATCAGGAAGGCGTGACCCTTATGGCGGGCGTGCCAACCGTTTGGTTGGGCATCTATAATCACGTGAAATCGACGGGCGAGAGCCTGCCGACTGTTAAGAAAGCGCTCGTTGGCGGCTCAGCTCTGCCTGAAAGCCTACTGCGCGCTTATGAATTAGATCTCGGCATTCCGATGCAACAAGGTTGGGGCATGACGGAAAC
>CAZBDT010000033.1:0-18064 GCA_964490745.1 uncultured Algimonas sp. | reverse complement strand
ATCCCGGCGCGGATATGTCTGATTATGACGCAACGGTTCAGGATAAGCTTTATGCGGGTCGTCGTATCTTTGGCGTCGATATGCGTATTGTCGATGATGAAGGCAATGAATTGCCGCAAGACGGCGAAGCGACGGGCCATCTTCATGTGCGCGGACCTTGGATTGCCTCCGGCTACTTCAAAGGGGCTGGCGCTGATAGCTTCACCGATGATGGATGGTTCGCGACAGGCGACGTTGCCGCCATTCACCCTCGCGGATATATGGAAATCACAGACCGCTCAAAGGATGTGATTAAATCGGGAGGAGAATGGGTCAGCTCTATCGAAGTTGAAAATGCGGCTTGTGATCATCCGGACGTCCAAATGGCGGCATGTATCGGCGTGCGTCACGAAAAATGGCAAGAGCGCCCCATGCTCATCGTGCAATCTGTTCCGGGTAAAGAGCCAGCTATTGACGAAATCAAAGACTGCATCGCTGCGAAATGTGCGAAATGGTGGATGCCGGATGCGATCGTTTTTGTAGAAGAGTTGCCGCTCGGCGCGACAGGTAAAATCCTCAAACGCGAATTGAAGGTACAGTATAAAAATTTCGACCTTGAAGCTGCGTCTTAGCACAAGTCTGATATTCTTATTTGGGGTCGGGTGCCAAACAGTGCCCGAACCCGTTCTGACTAATATGTTAAGATTGGAATGCGAAGGTCAGGGCAACGCGATCCGGACGTCACGTATCGCCGTTTTAGAAACGGGCGATGATGATTATGACTTCGGGTTTGCAACCGGACATTCTCTCCCGACTGAGCGCCCATGTCTGGTAAAAGACTTTGAAGGCCGTCGGAAAAAGGTCAATCTCATTCGCTTTGCAGAGGGTTATCAATCAGGTGACAGCACCGATTGGGCGATCATTAGATTTAAGAAAATATCGACAAAAACCTTGGTCAGATATAAATTAGACACGATCCAAGATTTAGACGAATTACAGACATCTAGGTTCTATTTTTCACAAGCTTTTGGTCTTCCTGAAAACGCTCAGAGCTGTAAATTATCTGTACTAGATTTCAGTAATGGACGCAGACGGGTAATCCATGATTGTCGCGCTGTTCCAGGGCAGTCCGGCTCTCCTGTTACGCGTATCGTTGACGGAGAACACAAACTAATCGGTTTGCATATCGGGCATCTTTGGATGTTTGAGTCGCCTGAAACCGGTCGGCCTGACCGTAAAGGCTATGTCAATTTACTGGACGAAAATACCATCGCGCAAATTGAAACAGTTATTGACCTAAATCGCAGCTAAGTTTTCCCCTCACCCACACTGAATAATTTCCCGCGTTCCGTGATCAAAATGGTGATCAGGCTGGTCAAACCTAACAAGACATAGGCAAGCAATAGCGGCCTGACCGTTCCGTCAAAACTGCGCGCAACGAGGAAGCCTAATGTGCTTGAAAGGGTAAGCGTCGCGAAACCGTAAACGGCATTGGCTGTACCCGCCACTTTTCCCATATGCTCCAGCGCGAGGCTCGAAAAATTCGCGCCCATCATGCCGAAACAGCCAAATGTCAGGACGAATAGACCGTAAAAAACCCAGAAATTCTGGCTCACAAAATTCATATAAAGAAGGTTAGCAAGCGACAGTATGATGAAAATCAACACGACGCCGTGGCTGATCCGGCGCATGCCATAGCGCGTCACGACGCGGCTATTGAAGAAATTCATCACGGCAAGAAGTCCGGCTATGCCCGCGAAATATAGGTAGAATTCTTCGCCGCGGCCAAAGACCTCATCAAAGACCTGTTCGCTCGCGCCAATAAACGCAAAGAGACAGCCAAAGATGATTCCACTGGCCACCATATAACCCGCTGTGACGCGGTGGGATGCGATCATTTTGAACGCTTCAATCACACTCCCGAACGAAATCGGGCGCTTATCTTCTTCGGCTAAAGTGGCAGGTAGACGAAATTGTATCCAGACAAACATGATGGCAGAGAATATGCCCAAGCTGCCAAAGACCCAACGCCAGTCTGTCATGTTCATGATGACCGTGCCGAGCGCAGGCGCGATAATCGGGACAATCATGAAAACTGTATATACGAGCGAAAGAATGCTCGCCATGGCGCGGCCTTTGGTCAGGTCGCGGATAATCGCCCCGGCAGAAACGCGCGTGCCGGCGCAGCAAATGCCCTGTAATAAACGTAAAATCAGCAGGCTCTGAAAACTTGGCGCAATCATACAGGCAAAGCCCGTGATAAAATATCCAATCAGGCTTAGCTGGAGCAATATCTTACGCCCAAACCAATCCGAGATCGGACCGAAAATCAGCTGCGGAAACCCAAAGCCGAAAATGAAAGCAAATATGACGAGCTGCTGATCATTTGGGTTCTCAATGGCGTAATGGTCGCCGACAATTTCCAGAGCCGGAAGCATAATATCAATGCCCATAGCTTGGAGGCCAAATATGGCTGCCATCATGGCCACAAACTCCCATCGCGGGATGGGTATGAGGGGGCTTTTCTCTTTACAGGCGACAGTTTCGCTCACGTCGATCTCCTTGGCGTGGCGCTATGCGCTCGACCAACACATTGTGCAAGCGTTAGTCTTATCTGGAGGTCAGTCCCAAATCTTTGCAATCTGATCGAAACTCTTCTTTTGAAGAGCATGGGCGGGAACTGTCGCATCCTCTGCGGGGTGCCCGACGACCAGTAAGACGAGTGGCTTTTCTGTGCTGGGCCGTTCGCAAATCTCTCGCAGGAAATTCATCGGCGCGGGCGTATGTGTGAGGGTTGCCAGTCCCGCCTCGTGCAAGGTTGTGATCAGCATACCAATGGCAATGCCAACACTCTCCGTAACGTAGTAATGCTTCTCGCCATTCGGACTTTTTTTCTGCGCGAAAATCGCGATCAACCATGGCGCGGTCTCCAGAAAGGGTTTTGAGGCGTCAGTCCCTAATGGTGTCAGCGCGTCGAGCCATTCTTTTGAGGCTCTCCCACCGTAAAAAGCGCGCTCCTCTTCCTCGGCGGCGAGACGAATACGCTGTTTCATCGCTGGGTTCGAAATGGCGGCAAAATGCCAAGGCTGTTGATTGGCCCCATTGGGGGCTGTGGCCGCCGCTTTAATCGCATTTTCAATGATCTCGCGCGGGACAGGCGCGTCAGAGAAATCCCGAACCGTGCGGCGCGTCAGAAGCTTTGCCAGCATGTCAGAGGTCCGTTTGGTCATCTCTGCATCGCTGAGCGTCTCATAGCCTTCTAGCGGGACGCGCGCTTCACTCATATGTCCGACCAATCGAGAATGACTTTTCCGGCTTTACGCGTTTCCATCAGATCGAAAGCTTGCTGCCAATCGCGTGCCGGCAAGCGATGGGTAATCATATTCGACATATCCAGACCACTATCAAGAAGGGCTAACATCTTATACCAAGTTTCATACATCTGACGGCCATAGATGCCTTTGACCGTGAGGGCTTTTCCGACAATTTTTCCTAGATCAACAGGATAAGGCGTGGCCGGAATGCCGAGCATGGCAATACTGCCGCCCATCAACATCGTATCCAGCATTTGTTCAAAGGCGGGCTTTGCACCGCTCATCTCCAGACCGACATCAAAGCCTTCTTGCATACCGATCTCTGACATCACGGTTTTCAGGTCCTCGGACATTGTATTGACCATGCGTGTGCGTTGGGTCAGCTTTTTCGCAAAGGTCAAACGCCAATCTTCAATATCGGTCAGCACTATCCGTCTCGCCCCTGCGCGTTCGGCCACAGCCGCCGCCATAATCCCGATGGGTCCCGCGCCTGTGATCAGAACGTCTTCACCCACAAGATCAAAAGCCAGCGTCGTGTGGACGGCATTCCCTAAGGGATCGAGAATGGCTGCAATATCGAGCGGCACGCTTTCAGGTAATGGAATGACGTTAAACTCCGGGAGCGCGAGATATTGCGCGAATGCGCCAGGAAGGTTGACGCCAATCCCTTTGGTGTCCGGGTCGAGATGAAAGCGCCCTGCCCGTGCATTTCGGGATCGACGCCCGACGACATGGCCTTCGCCCGTAACACGGTCGCCCACTTTCACACGTTTGACAGTCGACCCAATCGCCGCGACAGTTCCGCCATATTCATGACCAACGACGAGCGGGACTGGTACATTTTTTTGTGCCCACTCATCCCAGCCATAAATATGCATATCTGTCCCGCAGATAGCGGTTCGTTCAATTTTGATCAGCACTTCATCCGGCGCGATTTCGGGAACCGGGACCTCTTGCAACCAGAGGCCTTTTTCCGCTTTCGCTTTGACAAGGGCTTTCATCATCTGTGTCATGAAATCACACCTAATTCTCTGCCGACTTTGGTAAAGGCGGCGATGGCTGTCTCAATATGTTCGGGCGTATGAGCCGCACTCATCTGTGTACGGATGCGGGCTTGGCCCTTCGGCACGACGGGGAAGAAAAAGCCGATCACATAAATGCCTTCTTCCAACAACTTATCGGCCATGTCTTGAGCCAATTTCGCATCCCCCAGCATGACCGGGATGATCGCATGTTCACCGGGTTTTAATGTGAAGCCTGCCGCTTCCATACCTTCCCTGAACTGTTTCGCATTCGCATTAATGCGATCGCGCAGATCATCGCCATTTTTGGCCATTTCAATCGCTTTCAAACTCGCACCGACCAGAGGCGGAGCAAGACTGTTTGAGAAGAGATAGGGGCGAGACCGCTGCCGTAAAATATCGACGACCTCTTGGCGCGCACATGTAAAGCCACCCATTGCGCCACCAAGCGCTTTGCCGAGAGTCCCCGTCAGAATATCAACGCGGCCTTCCACACCGCAATATTCCGCGGACCCGCGTCCACCTGCCCCTAAGAAACCTGTCGCATGGCAATCATCTACCATGAGCAGGGCGTCATATTTATCTTTCAGGTCGCAGATGTCTTTTAGATTGGCGATAGTACCATCCATTGAGAATACGCCATCCGTAGCAATCATGATGCGGCGAGCGCCGCCCGCTTTGGCCTCTTTAAGCTTGGCTTCCAAATCGGCTATATCATTATTGGCATAGCGGAATCGTTTCGCTTTACACAGACGTATACCATCAATGATCGAGGCGTGATTTAGAGAGTCTGAGATGATCGCATCCTCTGGCCCCAGCAGCGGCTCAAATACCCCCCCATTGGCATCGAAACAAGCGGCATAAAGAATGCTGTCGTCATAGCCGAGCCAGTTTGCCAAGGCTTGTTCCAATTCACGGTGCTGGCTTTGGGTCCCGCAGATAAAGCGGACAGAGGCCATGCCAAAACCGTGCTGATCTAGTGCATCTTTCGCTGCAGACACCAATTCGGGACTATCCGCCAGCCCCAAATAATTATTCGCGCAAAAGTTCAGGACATCTTTTCCACCAACACGAATAGAGGCATCTTGCTCTCCATTGATTAAACGCTCAGTCTTGTAGAGGCCGTCTTTGCGAATATCGACTAAGGTTTGTGACAATTCGGCATAAAATGCGCTAGACATGATCAACTCCATGGTTTTGATATTACATGCGTGCTCAGCGGCGAAACGTCACGTCCTTATATTGAATAATGACGCATTTTTGTTTCATGGGATTTACAGATGGCAAAAGGGGATTGTCCGACTGAAGTGCTTCTGAACGAGATCAGAAAATGTAAAGTATGTGCGCAATCCGAGCTGCCCCTCCCTGTGACGCCAAGACCAGTAGTACAAGCCAGCCGAGTGTCTAAGATAAGAATTATCGGACAAGCGCCGGGTACAAAAGTTCATGAAAGTGGCAGGCCATTCACAGATGCGTCTGGGGATCGTTTACGGGATTGGATGGGCGTGTCTGAAGAAGAATTTTATGATCCTGATCTGATTGCCATAACGCCAATGGGGTTTTGTTTTCCGGGTCAGGATTCCCGAGGCAGCGACCTCCCACCCCGCAAAGAATGCTCGCCACTCTGGCAAGATCGATTGGACGATGCGTTACCGAATGTAGAGCTAACTCTTGTCATTGGCATGTATGCGATGAAACGTCATCTAGGCGAGCGCGCAAAACGGAATCTAACTGAAACTGTAAAGTCTTGGCGAGTCTATGGGCCAAGAGTTATGCCTCTCCCCCATCCCAGTTGGCGAAATAATGTCTGGATTAAGAAGCATGACTGGTTCCAGGAAGTTTTAGACGAGCTAAAAGAGCGAGTGGAGAAGGCCATTAGTGATTAAGGGATCGTGACAAATTTAGATCTCAAAGTTTATTTTATAACCTCTCATTTACCACAAAAATTACCCCATTCTTCACTTTGTTTCCTCACGCCATTGAAACTCCATCTCGGTATAACATCCCTATCACGGGGGTTTCCCCGTCTAACTTTGGGATGAATAAAAAAATGTCTATAAAAAAACTAGCTCTTGCGGGCGGCGTTGCCGCATCGCTAATGGCCGGTACGGCGTATGCGTCCGTTATCGACCGTCCTTTCTTTCAAGTCTTAGGTGTCGTCGTCGTTTGGGGTGCTGATGGTAATGCAGCCGGCTCAAACGCACCTGTCGTCTCTGACTTTGTCTTGCTGACATCCGGTTCGGGCAATGCAGGTGCTGACCTCATTGGTGGTACGGCTCAGGATACATTCACTGTTTTAACAGGATCATTGTCACCAATTGTTGCTGGCGAAGCCGCAAGCGGTTCCGTTGTTGATCCAGTGACAGGCCGTACATCTGGCGCTGCTGGCGTAACAGAGGGAACAGGCGCTGGTTCAATCGACGGCGTTCTTGACGCAACAGATTCACTTGCCGCTTTCGGTATTGATAACAACACAGACCTTGACGGTTTGGTCAACCAGCACACAAGCAGCTTCTACGTCGCATCTAACGCAGCGTTCGACATCTATGCTCGCGCTGAAAACCTTGTCGGTACAGGTGATTTCGATACAACTGTCGCCTCTCCTACTGTCGGATATGACGACATCTCATTGAGCATGGCTGTTCAGTCCGGTGCAGCTGTCACTGACGGGTCTATCACTTGGGGTGCGAACTCGCAGAACCCAGGTGATTTCGTCAACGGTGTTGAAACAGCAGCTGGCGAAGGTCTCGGCAGCATGACAGGCGCAAACGGTATGCAAGTTTTTGACGGTACACAGCGTACGGCTGCGTCACCGGGTTCATTGGCGTCTCAGTCGGTCCGTTTTGACAACACATATACATTCGGTGACGGAACCGGATACGACCTCTCATTGGGTGCGGGTAGCCTCACTGCAGACGTCACTTACACAATCTTCGTTCCATAGGATCGAAAAAGAAAAGCGTTTCACGCACGCTTTTTCCAAAGGATTGGCCACGTCTTCGGACGTGGCTTTTTCTGTTTTATGTCCGTAACTTCAAGACGACCGCAATTGCCGCATATCGTCCTGATATTCCCACCGTGATATTTCGCTAAGAACTTGGGCGATGCGATGTTCTAATGTTTCAACGGCGACTTCCCGTCCGCCTGGACGTCTGTCATCCCCGATCAACGCTTCCGCTTTTTCACACGCTTCGGCCAAACTCATCGCGCCGACCGCGCGCGCAGAACCTTTTAAGGAATGAGTCACACTGGCCCAGACTTCATCATCCGCATCGGCTTTCAAGCCTTTGCCCCACATTTCAACCTGATTGCGAAACAGCCCAAAAATTTCACGTGTTAAATCCGCATCCCCTCCAACATATGTGTTGAGATGATCAAAATCGATTTCGCGTGAATCAGTCATAATTACGATACTAGACATCCTGCGCGCATATGTTAGCGGTTTTTCATGTCATATTTTGATCAAATAAAATTAGGTGAATCGCGATGGTGGTCATGGATTGTTGTTTTCGCAATGACCGTCTTTGCCTGGGTCATATTCAGTCTTCTACTCACTTCCCCTCTTGTCCTCATTGCAGAAAATGTTGGTGTGAATCTGTTTGAAAACGCGGATGTATCAGACCCGGATAAGACACAAGCAGAATCTGACCCTGTTCTCGTTCTTATGGGTACCTCGCCTTTGGCTTATCTGCTTTTTCTCCTGACGTTTCCTTCGGCCTTAATTGGCCTGTATTTGGGTCAGAAATTCGTCCATTCGCGATCAATTAAAGCTCTCCATACAGCCGCGAGAAAATTTCGGCTTACGCGATTAGCACAAGGCTTCTTGCTCACATGGATTGTTTTGGGAAGCTTCGCTTTCATAGCGGATGTCTTGGGACTTATAGAGGTGGAATACATCTTTTCCGGCGGGAAGTTTTGGATATATGCACTCGTTTCGCTTGCTTTTATTCCGTTGCAATCTGCCACGGAAGAAATCGTCTTTCGAGGCTATTTCAATCAAGGCCTGACACATGTGCTGAAATCAAAATGGATCGCATTCGCCCTTACCTCTTTGGCCTTTATGGCATTACATCTTTCAAACCCTGAAGCGTTAGAAGGCGCAGCCTCCGGTACTTTGCCAATCGTTATGAGCGGTTATTTCTTCTTTGGTTTTGCGATGTGCTTAATCGTTTGGATTGATGACGGATTAGAAACAGCCATAGGCATACATGCTGGCAATAATTGTTTTGCAGCCATTATCATGAACTATGAAAATTCCGTCTTACCTACACCGTCAATCTTCCTAACCGAAACTGACCCCGTGAAAGATTCAATCTCAACAGTCCTGGTTCTGACCGTATTAGTCGTAGTTATCTGGTTTTGGCGCCGTGGTTCAAAGACGCCCTCCCCTTCGGCGTAATACGGCAGACCGTCCATTGTGGCCGCATGGGGCTCGCAAACCAAGGTTCAGCCAAACCTGACGCGATCGCTTTTTTGATAATAGCTTTGTCGACTGGTTCACCAAATTGATCAAATATTGCCAATCTTCCGTCAGCCCGGTCAGACCCGGCCCGCAGCCAGTTTCGCAATTCAATCTCTAATTCACGCGCAGTCAGCCCTGCACGATTTGAATACATCGTCATATGTTCAGCCCATTCACTCGCCGGGCTTTAACGCAGTCTTCGCCGCTTTCCCCGTGCATAAGGCTCTGTTACAATAATATTGGAAATATCCGGTTAAGCGTAAGGGCGAATCGGACGAAGGGGATAAATGTGTCAGATATAACAAAGAAAATTTTTTCTATAGAGCCCGTAGATGAATTGATCGACGCGGAAACAGATATCATTCGCTCGCTCACCGATAATAAGCCGAGTAAAGTCACGGATAGAATTCCGTCTGAACCCGTCCCAGAATTCGTTACACGCAACTCAGTGAAGCCACTTTCAAGCCCGCCCTCAACTTTAGATCAAGATATGGAAACCCCTAGGACTGCAGGGTGGCTCATATTGGGTCTGGGGCTGATTTATTTTATCAGCGCGTGTCTTTATTTTGGTTTACCCCTTTTCACAAGAGGTGCTGACTTACTTGCAGCTACAGGCCTGATTTTACTTCTCACCCTGCCGCTTTTTTTGCTCTTTCTGCTTTGGCGCACGCTTCGCCATTTAAGTAGGATCACATATCAAAATGCACGTTTATCAAAGGCAGCCGATTTACTCGTTTCACCTGATGCCGAAGCCCTTACCCGCACAGAAAATTTAGCTGTCGGCATTAGAGCTCAAATCTCTCAAGTTAATGAAGACTTATCCAAGACGACTAAACTCTTGCAAGATGTTCAGCTCTCCGTTACCCGCGAGAGCCAAGCCTTAGATGTGGCAGGCGTAACACTTACAAAAAGATCTGATGAAGTTGGACAAAACCTTACCCTTCAGAGGCAGGCTCTGGATAGTATGACAGATACGTTCGACACCCGTATGAACACCCTGTCCACCCAAATAACAGATACCAGTCAAAAGCTGGATAGCTTATGCACAAACGCCGAAACTAAGCTTTTAACTGCGAGTGAAGCCTTGCAGAAAGCTTCTGAGACAGTGGATAATACGGTCACATCGGGATCATCACGCATCGACGGCGCGGTCACGACTCTCGGTGAGATGAGCAGCAAATTAGATGATACGGCTAATGCGCTTACAGAAGATCTAGCGACGTCATTAAAAACACTGCAATCTGCTGATGCAAGCTACGATCAAAACAAAGAGGACTTGCAGAGATTAAATGCGGAGACTGAAACTCAAATCGAGACGCTCAGAATAACGCTACAACAAGGCCAGGAAATTTTGTCTGAATTAAAGTCTGTCTCCGGATCACGAACGAAAGACCTTCAATCCTATTATTACGATTTAAAGTCACAGTTGAAGCAATCCGAAGATGAGACGTTAGCCCTCCAAGGTCAAACAACCCGAATGGTCGAATCGAATTTGGCACAGATGCGTCAAGAATTTTCTCGCATGGAAGAGGAGCTGAAAGAGCTACAAAGCAAACTTTCTGGTTTAAGAGATAGCACTAAAGATCTATCTGCACAGGAAACTTATGCCTCGCGGCTTAATCTTAAGCCCCTAGATTCTGATTTTCCGCCGGTGGAACCCCCTCGTTTAGCAAAGCAACCCCCTCGTCTTTTTGCTAAAGCTGAAACGTTAGCTCCCGTTGAAGAGCCTTTAAATCTAGGCATAGATTTAGAAATTAAATCGAAAGATGACCCCCTAACTAACTTTGAACCAGACGTTATTCGTAGGCCATTTGAAGCCAGCGAAAAGAAAAAAAGTAAAGGCTTCGGTCGGCGAACGGATAAAGAAGAAAAATCAGGTTGGCGTTGGCGGGATATGCTCGGCGCCCTGGATCGCCCTGACACAGATCTGCCCCCGATGGAAAACCAAATTGAAAGACCGACCCGCGAGGTGAATGCAGTCACCTTGCTCTCCGATTTAAAACTCTCACCCGCGGCGATAGTCGATGAAGGTACAGTCATTGACGCGACGCAAGCCAGAATTAATGGCGGTGAGCGTAAACTCACTTCCGTTGTCACCAAGCGGCTTCCTGAAGCCGTAGCTCACCTCAAGGGCACTCTGGATAATGACATGGGTTTGAAATCAGATTTGCGGGACTTCACGATTAACTTCTCAAAAATGATTGGAAACACCCCGCCGACGGCACCTGCCCTTCGGGCAGCGTTGGGCTCTCCCGAAGGTCGGGCTTATTTGCTGTGCGCCGCCGCGTTTAAACCAGAATTGAGAGGGTAAGCGTTACAACTAGTCCGGTTAGACCAATCACAGTTGTTGCCACGGTCCAGCTGCGCAATGTCTCACGGGGTGTTTGACCCAAATATTGGTTGACGAGCCAGAAGCCGCTATCATTGACGTGGGATGTCATACTGGCACCTGATGCAATTGCGATAACTGCTAGAGCTGTGTCTGCGGGTGAAAGCCCCGCAACCGCCGCCACAGGCGCTGTTAAGCCCGCCGCCGTTATCATGGCTACTGTCGCTGAGCCCTGAGCGACGCGAACGAGAGTCGCCACGATGAATGCGAAGAGAATAATCGGCATACCTGTAGCTGATACCGCCGATGCCAAATCTTGCCCAACTCCGCTATCAATTAAGACTTGTTTGAAGACACCGCCTGCCCCTGTAATCAACACAACGACACCAGCTGGTTCTAATGATTTCGTCATGATCTCGCCGATTTTATCACGGGGTACACGGCGCATGAGTCCGAAAGCAATATAGACATAAATACAAGCGATTGAGAGCGCTGTGAAAGGGTGACCGACAAACTGGAAAAACGATTGCCAAGCTTCGTTTTCAACAATCAAGGCATTCATCAATCTTCCAAATGCGCTTTCTAAATTGAAATTACTTGGGTCGATTTTTTGAAAGGTCGACATCAGGATTAAAAAAAGCGGCATAGCCACAGCGAAGACCGCATGCCCAAAACTGATAGAGGGTGTTTTTCCTTCCGCTTTAAAGACGAGATCTCCGGACATGGCGGGCGTGTTCTTATAAAACCGCGCCAGTACTGGCCCGCCTAAAATGAGTGCGGGCAAGCCCGCTAAAAACCCAAAAAAGATAACAAGCCCGAGGTCAGCGGAGAGAAGTTCTGCCACTGCAATCGGTCCCGGTGTTGGCGGGACGAAGGCATGGGTGACTGCAAGACCAGCCAAAAGCGGCAAAGCATAGGTTAAAAGTGCCTTCCCCGTCTTACGACTTAACTGTTGGATCAGCGGGACCAACATGATGAAAGCCACATCGAAGAAGACTGGGATTGCAACAAGAAAGCCGACAAGCCCTAAGGCCCAACCTGCGCGGTCTTCGCTAAAGCGTCCTAATAAACGCGAAGAAATGGCTTCCAATCCGCCAGCATGTTCCAGCAAAGCTCCAAACATCGCCCCTAAACCGACGACAACTGCAACAAATCCAAGTGTGCCGCCCATGCCGTTTTTCACGGAATCCAAAACATCCATGGGCTTCATGCCTGTCATGAGACCCACGAGCAGCGAGACCAAAATAAGCGCCAAAAATGCCGGCATTTTCTGTCGCAGCACCAGGAATAATAGAATACCGATACCAATAGCGGCCATTAGGAGTGAAAATGTCATGACTATCCCCGAGTCTTTTCTTTGTTTATGACAGCGCTGTCGTAAGCGTGTAAAGGGGGGAAACCGAATTAGCCATCTTGCCCTATATCACATCCCCCCTTATGGCCGCGCTATGATTGAACAGAACGGAAAATGGGAAACCCGTATCGCTGAAGAAACTGATGCGGGACAAAGACTCGACAAATATTTGTCGAGCTGGACTGAATTGTCACGATCTCGCATACGCGATCTTGTTGAGACTGGAAACGTCAGGGCCAATGGCGACATTATTAGTAAAGTGACCACTAAAGTTCGCGCAGAAATCGAATATGCTATCCGCGTCCCCCCACCTGTCGATGATACGCCTCAGCCCGAGGATATTCCCTTGGACATCATATTTGAGGATGACCATCTCATCGTTTTGAATAAATCGTCAGGCATGACGGTTCATCCCGCACCCGGCTCTCGAAGTGCGACATTAGTCAATGCCCTGCTCTTTCACTGCGCAGATAGTCTGTCAGGGATTGGCGGTGTTATGCGTCCCGGTATTGTACATCGGTTGGATAAAGATACATCCGGCGTCATGGTCGTCGCCAAAACGGATAGAGCCCATCAAGGCCTTTCCAAACAGTTTGCGAAGCATTCAATTGATAGAATTTATACCTGCCTTGTTCGCGGCGCGCCGAAACCACGTTCCGGCAGCGTAGTGTCTAGGCTCGCGCGCTCTCCAAATGACCGCAAAAAACAATCCGTCGTAAAAGGCACGCTAGACAATATTGAAGCCTCAGATGTCGGCCGTCACGCCATTACCCATTACCGCTTTGTCAAAGGCTATGGAAAGGCCCAGCATGCCAGTATTGGCACCCCCAAAATCAGCCAGTTGGATTGTCAGCTAGAGACAGGCCGGACCCACCAAATCCGCGTCCATCTCTCTCATATCGGCAATCCGTTGCTCGGCGACCCACTATACGGCAAACAGCGCGCTTATGCCTCGTCCAATGACCCTGCGGAAGAAGCCGTCCGACTAGCTGTCGCGAATTTCAAACGCCAAGCCCTACACGCACGCCACTTGGGATTTATCCACCCGATCACGAAAGAACATCACGGTTTCAACACGCCCGTTCCACCCGATATGCAGCATCTTTTGGACGTTCTGTCCGATCTACCGATTCATTAACTCGGATAAATTCTTTATGGATGGAACTCTTTAAACCCCGGAGCGCTTTCCTATATGTAGTCGCTGGAGGAAATGAGTCTCATGTCTGAATCAAAATCATTAACGACAAAGTCGGCTGCCAAAGATGCGACCTATAGCGGCAATATGAAGTTTTCCTTGTCTTTGTCGCCTGAGCAAGGGCTGAATTCCTACCTGCAGGAAATTCGCAAATTTCCAATGTTGGAAAAAGACGAAGAGTTTCGCTTGGCGAAGCGTTGGGTCGAAGACGGCGACACGGCGGCCGCAGAAAAAATGGTGACATCGCATCTGCGTCTCGTTGCAAAAATAGCTATGGGCTATCGCGGCTATGGTTTGCCTATTGGTGAGATTATTTCAGAAGGCAATGTCGGCTTAATGCAGGCCGTAAAGAAGTTTGACCCGGATAAAGGCTTCCGGGTCTCAACCTATGCGATGTGGTGGATTAGAGCCGCCATTCAGGAATATGTGCTGCGCTCTTGGTCCCTTGTAAAAATGGGGACAACGGCAGCACAAAAGAAGCTCTTCTTCAATTTGCGCCGCATGAAGGGCGAGATGAAAGCACTTGAAGATGGTGACCTAAAGCCTGAACATCTAACAAAAATTGCAACTGATTTGGGTGTCAAAGAGTCCGAAGTCACATCTATGAACCGCCGCATGTCAGGTGGCGGTGACAGCTCGCTCAATGTAACAATTGGCGGCGAAGACGGGTCTGCCCAGTGGCAAGATTGGTTGACGGATGAGTCTGAATCCCAAGAAGAAATCCTTGGCCAGTCACAGGAACATGATGCGCGCATGGACCTTCTTCGTGATGCGATGTCTGACCTTAACGAACGCGAGCAAGATATTATTACAAAAAGACGTTTGGCAGAAAAGCCCATGACATTGGAAGAACTGGCCAAAATTTATAATGTTTCGCGCGAACGCATTCGTCAGATCGAAGCACGCGCCTTTGAAAAACTACAAGCCGCCATGCTTGCTGCGGCTCAACCCGCTGGGTTGATCGAGGGTTAATTCGGAACAATTTTACTTATCTATCGTTGTAGTCAGTGAACTCACCAAAAAGGAGATTCACGATGAATATTTATGAACGATTAGAAAAAGACCACAATAAACAGCGCGATTTATGTGAAGCGATAAAACACACACACGGCGATTCCGCAAAACGGAATAAATTATGGAAAGAGCTGCGGATTGAGTTGGAGGCACATGCCTCTGCCGAAGAGCAGGCTTTCTATTCTGAATTGATGAAAGAGCCGCAAGGCACAGACGAAACGCGACATGCCGTTGAAGAACATCAGCAAATGACTGAAATGATTGAGGTTCTTGATAATCTCTATATGGACGCTGACGTCTGGATGGATAAATTCGAAAAACTGGCACACAAAGTCATCCATCATGTGGATGAAGAGGAAGCCGAGTTTTTCCCGAAAGCCAAAGAGATTTTCTCGAAACAAGAAGAGAAGGCCATGGCGGAAGAATTCGATGAGCGGAAACCTGCTGAAGTTGAAAAGCAAAAAGCCGCCTAATTACATTTCCATGTCATTATCATTGTAAGGTAATCGTCAACTTCTTGATTGCCTGCATGACTACAAACATCCCGCTTAGCACGCCTCGCTTTGGAGATCGCGCTAAGCGGTTTTTTTTGTCTTTAATCAATAAATGCATCGTGAATGAAAATCGCACCCTACGAATGTTTGGGTTAAATTAACCCCACAGAAAGCCTTTTTTGCAATCCTAAACAGGCCTAAAAACTGGGGATGTTTTGATGTTTAATTTTCGTACCATGTCTGCGTTACTTTGCGGATCTGCCTTATTCGCCGCCGCTGCATATGCACCGATTGCCAATTCATTTGGTGTTGGGGTTCAGCCGTCAACGGTTGAAATGACGATCAAGCCCGGCGATCGCCAGCGTCAGATCGTGACCGTCGGCAATGTTCACAAAACAAAGACGATCAGCCTAACGATGGGTTTAGCGGATTGGTCTTTGGACGAAAATGGTAAGCTTATCCTCGAAGCGCCGGGTGACACAGAGCGCTCAGCTGCCGAATGGGTTCGCTTCTCTCCGGCTTCAGTAACGTTAAAGCCTGAAACAGCACAGGACGTCACGGTCGAGATTGCGGCCCCTTATAAGATCAATAATAAAGGCGATCACCGTTTTGCTCTGCTGGCAACAACAATGCTCCCTGAACTCGATGATCGCGGCGAAGTCTCCGGGGTTTGGAACCGTTACCAACTCGCCTCTCTCTTCTACCTCACTTTAACACCGTCAAAGAGTTTGCCGGAAGTCACAAGTGTGGCTCTCAATTCAGAGCAACCCGGATTGGTGACCATGCAGATCAAAAATGATGGCGACGCCCATGCCCGCCTACAGGGTACGGCCTTTATGAAGGATGCTGACGGCGAAGTCGTTGCAGAAACACCGTTAAATGCTGTTGTCCTTGATGGGGGCAAGCGGACCTATAATGTTGCGCTAAAAGATGTCGCAGAATTAGAGTCCGGAAAATATACGATCGATTTTGATTTGAATAATACTTTCGTTCCGCAGAACAAATTCAGGTCATTAGACATTCCTGTCGACTCTTTGGATTATGTTGCGAAGTAAACGCATAACACTTTGGGCGCTCGCCCTTTCCTCACTCGCGGGCTCTGCGCATGCGAGTTTTCTGGATACAGATTTCTGGTGCAGAACATATGGCTGCGCCGTCGTTCATGACGGCGTAAATTATGACATTTATGATAATTGGCAATTCGCGACAAATTCCTGTTGCGTTCCCGTTGGCGGGCAAATGATCGATTTTTATACCCGCGCCGGAGATACCAATGTGACGGGTTTACTGGGCGGAACAGGACCGACCCTGCCAAACACAGATCAAGGCTTTATGTTTGGCATCACACAGGACGGCACTACTATCAATTCCAGCATTATAGATGACGGCGACGGCTATCTGGACGCAGGCGATGTTTTTGGAGCCTTCACCCTAAATCCAAACACCGATATATTGCTGGACGGTCCCGGGCGGGCTTACTCGCGCAGTTTCTTTATCTCTTCTCGCAATACACGCTTCTCACTGCGCGCTTTAGCGTCCATCACAAATGCCTCGGGTGACTTTTCAAATACGATTCAGCTGGGCGACATAAAGTTAACACCCAGCTTCACAGCGACGGGGAATGATGGCGGCTTCCAATTTGGATCACGTGCCAATGCGTCCAATATTCAAATCGTAAGCGGCGTGGATGACCTTGGTGATCTGACGGGCGTTCCGACACAAGTCATGAATTTCGGACGGCTGCAAGGTATTCGTCAACGCAATGGTGATATAGATACACAAACCATACGTCTCGATTTTCTATACGAAATGCCGGACTATGATATGAGTATGGGAACGGGCAGTTTAAACGTGGATGTAGAATTTAACTTCTACCGCGAGAATTAGAGATCAACCAAAAGCCTCAACGTCCTCAGCCTGCTTATAGTTTGCAAGACAACCCAGGCCAAAAACCAAAAGCTCCAAATCAAATACAAAGACAAAATAGCAGAGCTTAAGTCCGAAAATAGCTAAAGTGACGTTCAATCCTATCGAAACTACGCGGTTCACGTCTCCGCAAAAGGCACAATCGTCACGCTTTCCCCGCAACCACAGGCATCCGTTTGGTTCGGGTTTTTGAAAGTGAATTTGGACGAGAGGATATCGACTTCATAATCGACGATAGAGCCGAGCAGGAACAAGACCGCTTTCGAATCAACGACAATCTGAACGCCTTTATCCTCAACCACCTCATCAAATTTCTCAGGCTCTGCGACATAGTCCATGAGATATTCCATCCCCGCACAGCCGCCATTCTTGACCCCTACGCGCAGATAGCCTTCGCCTTTTTCTTCGAGAATTTCACTTACGCGCGCAGCGGCAGCGTCTGTCAGTGTGACGAGCTTTGGCCGTGGGCGCCGAGTTCTGGTTTTCGTTTCATTCATTACAGCATATTCAATTCTAAGCGGGCTTCGTCACTCATGCGGTCCGGTGTCCAAGGTGGATCAAAGGTCATCTCGACCTCGACACGGCGCACCCCCGCGACAACTTCGCAGGCCTCACGGACCCATTCCGGCATCTCTCCCGCAACAGGACAGCCCGGCGCGGTCAGCGTCATGGTCACTTTCAGCAAGCGATCATCTTCCAATTCCACTTTATAAATCAGGCCTAACTCATAGATATCCGTCGGAATTTCCGGATCATAGACAGATTTGAGTTGATTGATGACATCCGCCGTAATCCGCTCCAACTCTTCCTCTGTTGGCGGCTCAACGGGGGCGCCGGACACATCCAGCATATCCCGTTTTTCGGCCAACTTGCCGGCTTCATTCTCGGGCGTGAGGCCCGGGATTTGCGCATTGGCGAGGGCTTCGGCCTGTCTTTGTCGATCTGTCATCGTGTTATCCATGGCGTGAATATAGT
>CAZBDT010000032.1:0-19140 GCA_964490745.1 uncultured Algimonas sp. | reverse complement strand
GCGGTGAGTTTGGATTCGACGTGCCACCATCCATCTTCCGTTTGCGGATCATCTTGGAGGAGGTTGAAAATCCAGCTAATAGAGCTGACGGGCGCGAATTTTCGCAATAATGGCATGGCGGCGGGCGGCAGGACATCGGCGAGGCAGAGCAAGGCTTCAACGCCGGAGCGCGACGCCGGATCATGATGCCGAGACCATGTCCGAATATAGCCCTCTTCCCCCATCAAGGGCCGCGCGCCCGCAATGAGGCGCGTATCGAAATTATGGAAAAATTGCGGGACCATGGCGCGGGCGGCTTCCGGTGTGAAGGGGGCTGCTGCTTCAGGCGCGATGGCCTCGGGTGCGGGGAGATCGATATTGATCTCAGAGGTGCGCGCCGCGCCGAAGAGGAATTCTGCCCGCCCGACGGCTTGCTCGCCAATATGGGCGGCGGCGCTGACACTGGTGACATTGCGGCCTTTGCGTTGCAGCGCGGCGGTTAAAAGCGGGCTGTCCTTGACGGGGCCGACGAAATTAATGAGGGCCGAGCGCAGGGGCGGTAAATCCTCGATTTGTTTTTGCGCGCCCGCCAACATCAGGGCCGCGGTTAAGCCGCCATAGGCTGTGCGTCCTTGTTTCCAATGGGCGGGAATATCAACGCGGTGACCATCCGCTTCGGGTGTCATGGATGCGCGAATGTCTGACCAACCTGCTTGTTCCTGTGTCATATTTGTCATCCCCAATAGGCTTGATTGATTTATATACGCCCGCGCGCAATCGATGCGCTGCGTTGAAAATAATGTGCGCATCGTTTCCCGGAGGAGCAAGGACTAAGCCGTGAGCGTCGCCTATGCAAAATTATCTGAGGCGTTGGTCAGCATATTGACATGTGACGTTTTGGGGTGAGTGTGGGTCTATGACAAAGATCGTAATTTTAGGGGCTGGCTCCATTGGGTGCTGGATTGGCGGGCATCTCATCGCGGGTGGAGCGCAAACGGGGCTAATCGGGCGGGACCGTTTTGCGCAACAGATCGCGGAGCATGGATTGACCCTCACCCATTTTGAGCGGGCGCCTGTGCATTGCGAGTCGGTGGATTTTCAAACCGATGCGGTTGCGCTGACCGGTGCGGACATCGTCGCGCTTTGCGTGAAAAGTCAGGACACAGAATCTGCGGCGCAGCAGATCAAAACCCATGCGCCAGAGGCCGTAGTCATTAGTTTCCAAAACGGTATTCGAAACTCGGAAACATTGCGCGATGTGCTTCCTGTCGGGAATATCGTGCCTGCCATTGTCCCTTTTAACGTGACACCGACAAGACCGGATGCTTTTCACTGCGGCACGGCGGGCGACCTAGTGATTGAAAATCATGCGGCGATTGGACCGCTGGTTGCGGCGTTAGAACAGGCAGGGCAGGGTGTACGCCTGTCGGATGCGATCATCGGGGATCAATGGGCCAAGATGATTGTGAATTTAAATAATGGGCTGAACAGTTTGACCGGGGGGACTTTGCGAGACGGTCTTTATCAACGTGATTATCGCCGCGCACTCGCCGCTTGTGTTGAAGAGGCTTTAAAAGTGGCGGAGGCAAATGACGTTAAGGTTGGAACCTTTAACGGGCGGTCGCCTGCAGCCTTGATGAAAACATTGCGCCTGCCAGATTTGGCCTACCGTTTGATCATGCAGACAATTGTGAAAATCGACGCGAAGGCGCGCTCATCTATGTTGGATGATTTGGAAGCGGGGCGGGTCTCTGAAATTGATTATTTACAGGGTGAAATCGTTGATCGCGCTGAAACCGTTGGGATGTCTGCGCCCTGTAACGCGGCGATATTGAACGCGGTGAAAGCGGCGTTTACTGAGGGTCAAAGCCCGAAATTGAAAGGGACAGAGATTCTGAAACTTGTGAAAAAATAGGGCGCCGTCCGGCCTTGGGAGGGGGAGGTCGAACGACGCCAGTTTTATGTTACGCAAACGTTTCGCATGAGGCATTCAAAGGGGAGAGAGCGCCTTCGCGGTTGAGTAACATATCTCAGATTTAGGCAGCCTTTTTTGATTTACTAGATTTGGCTGTAATTAACTTTCCGTCAGGTTGCGCCGCTGTCGCATTAATCGCGATCTTTTGCGGGCGCAGTGCTTCCGGCACTTCGCGGACCAAGAGAATGCTAAGCAGGCCATTGGTTAGTTCTGCGGCATTAACGCGCACATGGTCAGCCAATTGGAAGCGACGCTCAAATCCGCGCTCTGCAATCCCGCGATGGAGATATTCGACAGAGTCGTTTTCGGCCACAGTCGATTGGTTGCCTGTGATGGTCAAGACGCCCTCATGGGTTTCAATTTCAATATCATCCTCAGTGAAACCTGCGACGGCTAAATCAATGCGGTAACTGTCCTCTGACAGACGTGCGACATTGTAAGGCGGGTAAGCTGTACCGGATTTGGCAGCGTGTGAGGCCGCATTATCAATCATGCTGGCCATGCGGTCAAAGCCGACAAAATTGCGGTAAAGGGGGGAGAAATCATAAGCTCTCATTGTGTCATCCTTCTTAAAGCGATGTGTTGACGGGTCCCCAAATGGGCGACCCAGTTTCAGCGCAAACCCGATCATCGGCGTTTGCGTCATCGAGATGGGAAAATGATTTCGGCCTTCAAGAGTTTGGTATGATTTTTTTGAATTATTTTGTATGAAATATTCTTCAGAATTATGATTAATGTAATTAAATCAGTGTTTTAAATGTATCAGTCTTGGAGATTATTTATCTGATTATGACCCAGTAATTTCAGGCTTAGATTTCGACCGGCCCGTAAAATTGGATATAAAATCCGGCTTCGGCGCGGGTTGGAAAAGGTCCATTTTGTCAGCCGTCTGAGTGCACCACTTTGCGCTGTCATCAGTGCAATGCGCCGCATGGCTTCATCGCCATGATAAAAAATATCGTCCATCACGACGATCATGCCTTCATCCAAGTCTAAGCCTGTCTCACTTGCCTTTTGGACCAAAGGGTGAGGGTCGCGTGCGTTGATAAGCTCGACAGAATAATTTTCCTGCAACCGAATCATTTTGGCGTAGCTGGAGCAAAACGGACAGGCCCCGTCATAGAGAATGTAGAGATGCGTAAGGTCAGACATAATTCTAGCGCTAAAGGGGAAAGCGGTCTTTGTCACGGGTCGTTGAGACTGCCCGCATTCCATCTTTTGTCGACCCCACGGGAAATTTACTCGACTTTTCTATCGACCGGCCTATCTCCGAAGTTAACCTTATGACGCACGATTATGGGAGTTATCCATGCGCTTTCACACATCAATTTTGGCCCTCTTGGCCGCCACGGCTTTAACCGCTTGTTCGGGAGGCGAAAAAGTCGACACGGCTGAAGTTAAAACAGACGTCGAGATGGTCGTAAAAACGGTTACCCTGGATGAAGTCTTAGCCCACCCCCGACGGGCAGAGGATGCAAAACGAGATCAGTTCCGGAACCCCAAAGAAACATTGAAATTTTTCGAAGTTGGTCCGGGCAAGCGCGTCGGAGAAATCTGGCCGGGATGGTACACCAAAGCAACAGCACCTTACCTGGCTGCCAATGGAGGCGAATATGTCGCGATCCTTTATCCTGAAGGGGTGAGTGAGGGATTAGATAAACGTATCGCTGCCTATAAAGAGGCTTATGCCGATCCCGAAGTTTACGGCGAGATTGAATTTGCGGCCTTTTGGGGAGACGATAATCCGATCTTAGCAGAGGGCCAAGAGCCGCTGGATGTTCTGGTTACATATCGAAATGTACATAACTGGATGGGACGCGGCTATGCACAAGAGGCGTTCAATAAATTCTATGCGGCCTTGAAACCCGGTGGGATTTTGGGTGTGGTCGAACACCGTCTACCCGAAACAGCTGTGCAAGACCCAAAGGGATCTTCCGGATATGTGCAAGAAAGTTATATGAAAGATTTGGCGAAACAGGCCGGATTTGAATTTATCGCTTCCAGTGAAATCAACGCAAATCCAAAAGATACCGCCGACCATCCCTTTGGTGTTTGGACATTGCCGCCTCGTTCTCGTCTGCCCAAAGAGGGCAGTGTTGAAGCGGCGGATTTTGACGCCGAAGCTTATAAGAATATCGGTGAGTCAGACCGTGCAACATTGAAATTCCGCAAGCCCAAATAGAACCGCGTAAAATAGCACTGGTCATGGGGTCTTTCGCACCCCATATACGGCTTACCAATTTATTCTATTGTATGGAGTTCCAGATGGAAAATTCAGAAATCGTCGCCAAGATGTCCGAAGCGCTCAGCAAAGCTGGAGGATTGGATAAGTCTGTAAAGTTTGATTTCGGTGAAGACGGTCAGATTTTTGCAACAGGCACGACAGCCGAACTTGCGGATAAAGACGCCGATTGCACAATCAGCGTCGACAAAGCGGATTTCATTGCTTTGGCGTCCGGTTCCATGGACCCCATGATGGCCTTCATGTCCGGCAAATTGAAAGTGGCCGGTGATATGTCCGTCGCGATGGGCTTACAAAGCCTGTTTTCAAATATGTAAATAAAGTCGGCGCGGGCAGGTCTCTGGACAGTCTGCGCCTTTTTTTATGCCTTCTCCCCTCCCAAATTTTGAAGAAGCTGAAATTGTACTCCCCGGGGGACGTCCTGTTCCGGCCGTGTTGGAACCTCGGCTCAATACCTATTTTATTGAACGTGACGGTGTGCGCTTGCGTGTTATGCTGGCGACCGCAGTTGCGGATAATCCGCGAGGGTCTATTATTTTCTCGCCCGGGCGAACCGAATTTATTGAGAAATATTTCGAGACGACCGCCGATCTCATCCAACAGGGCTTTAACGTCTTAATGGTTGATCCCCGTGGGCAGGGGCTTTCTGACCGATTACTGGAAGATCGCCTGAAGTCTTATATTCCGGATTTCCAAATTTACGCGGATGATTTTGCCTTCGCGGCGGATGCCTTTGCGCCGTTATTGCCGCGCCCCCATATTGCCATGGGCCATTCTATGGGCGGCACAATTGTTTTACAGTCGATTTTGTCGGGACGTTTGAACCCAGATGTCGTGATTTGCAGCGCGCCCATGCTCGGACTTTTCGATCTAGAAACACCGCTCATGCGCGCCATGATCGTGACTCTGTCGAAATTAGGGTTAGATAAGCGTAATTTACCGTTTCAACGTCAACGTTCAGGTCTGCCCATTCCTTTCCAAGGCAATAAGCTCACATCTGATAAAGAACGTTATAGTCATTGGGCTTCGTTTTTCCAAACGACCCCGCGATTGCGCGTGGGTCAACCGACTTATGGATGGATACGGGCCGCCCTGTCGGCGATGGCTTATGTCAATCGGAATGCGCCTAATCTGAAAATTCCCGGATTAATGTTGGGTGCGGGTGCGGATCCCATTGTTGATCCGGCAAGCGTTGAGAAATTCGCGAAAAAATCCGGGTGTCAATATGTCGTTGTGCCGGGGGCGTTGCATGAGCTTTTCTTGGAGCGGGATGTTTATCGGGATATGGCCTTTTCCGAGATTGCCGCATTCTTAGACCAGCAGAAAATTTAACGTAAGCCGCGTATCGCTTGCATCGCCTTTCTGCACTGCTGCTTAAGTGCGTGATACGGACTCGAGGCTAATTTTGTTAAACGCCGGACGCGTCGCCAGCGTTTCCGGGGACGATATTGCGGCGTAAGCAAGTCAAAGAAAGTTTCGGTGACCGCTTCCCAGCTATAGGACTGGGCGTGTTTAATGGCGTCACGAGATGACAATTTCACGGCCTGTAAGCAGGCCTGTTTTAAGTCTTCATTAATGACCCCCGCCTTTGAACCGGGTATAATATCAACAGGGCCGGATACTGGGTAGGCGGCAACGGGCAAACCTGAAGCCATGGCTTCAATAATGACGAGTCCAAATGTGTCAGTTTTAGAAGGAAAGACGAAGACATCTGCATCGGCAAAATGCCGGGCGAGCTCTGTTTCGAATTTGGCCCCGGTAAAGATGACATTGGGATATTCACGTTTTAACTCCGCGAGCTGAGGCCCGTCTCCGACAATGACTTTCGTCCCCGGTAAATCCAGATCAAGAAAGGCTTTGAGGTTCTTTTCAACGGCGACCCGCCCGACATTGACCCAAATTGGACGGTCTAATCCGGCATAGACATCTTCGGGGGTATTTTTTTTATCCGGGTTAAACAGGACTGTATCCACGCCACGGGCCCAAGGGGCTAAGTGAGTAAAGCCGCGATCGGCCAGAAACTCCACCATGCTTGGCGTTGTGACCATGGTGCGTCCGCCAGCATTGTGAAAGCCGCGGACGAAGCGATAAGGCCAGCTCAAAGGGATAATAGGGAAGCGGGCTTTGATATATTCCGGGAATTTTGTGTGATAGCTGGTTGTAAAAGGCATCGCCCATTTATGGCATAGCATTTTTGCCATTTGCCCCAAAGGCCCCTCTGTTGCGATATGAATGGCCTCCGGCCCAAAGGCGATCATACGACGTTTAACGTCATTATAAGCGAAGGGCGCCAGACGGATGTCCGGATAGGTCGGTAAGGGAAATGTAAAATATCCATCAGAGGGCGCGATGACGAGAACTTCATGGCCACGTTTTTTGAGATGAATAAGGGTTTGATTTAAAGTGCGGACCACCCCGTTGACCTGTGGATGCCAAGCGTCGGTGACGATTAGAATTTTCATATCGCGGTGCGTGTCCAGTCAGTCGTATCGTCTATGCGGCGACCTTCTACCGCGTGAGGTGGGAAATTCAACAGATCACATATATCGATTCACTCCATGTCACGAAAATCTTTTCTGCATGTCTTTCGCTTGTGACGGTTTTGCAGCTTAATTCTGATTTAAGAGGGGCTGTTAAGCCTATGATTTATCGAGCTGAGACACTCTGTCGCGCAGATGTGGATAGGGTGTGGATAGCTTATGCTAATCAGAAAAATTCACCCAAATTCCAAAGGGTTAAGACTCTCGTAACCATTTTTCGTGTTTAAGTGAGCCACTAGGTGTTGACGATATGGGGCAAATCAACACTATATGTAGTGGAGCTATTCAGTTCACCCTACATATCATTTCTGCGGGAACCCACGCAAAATTGCGTGGAAGGGATAGATTTGTGCGGGCTAAATGGGGAGAAAGACATGAACGACGCAAATGAAGATTTCCGCTCGGCTGATTCTATGGCAGAGCTGAACCAATTGGATACACAGACTATGGACGTACTTGCAGCAGATCTAGACGATCCGAATGCTCCTTCCGGCATTCCAATGAGTGATGTGCTTGATGCGCGCGAGCCTGAGCTTGAGTTTACGCCCAAGCCGGACCGCCCGAAACAGGTCAAAGCCCGCAATGATTTATTGACAGATTTTGGTAAGCGGACATTATTAGATCGCTATCTCTTACCCGAAGAGAGCTTTCAGGATATGTTTGGCCGCGTCGCCCAAGCCTATGCGGATGATACAGCTCATGCCCAGCGTCTG
Source organism: uncultured Algimonas sp. (assembly GCA_964490745.1). Classification (GTDB taxonomy): domain Bacteria; phylum Pseudomonadota; class Alphaproteobacteria; order Caulobacterales; family Maricaulaceae; genus Litorimonas. Next base: position 11,691 of record CAZBDT010000032.1, on the reverse strand, counting down.
TATGATTATATGAGCCAACTTTGGTTTATGCCGGCGACACCTGTTTTGTCGAATGGCGGGGCTGATCGTGGTCTGCCGATTTCTTGCTTCTTAAACGCTGTTGATGACAGCCTCGATTCCATCGTTGATGTTTGGAACGAAAATGTTTGGCTCGCCTCTAATGGTGGCGGTATTGGGACCTATTGGGGGAATGTCCGCTCTATCGGCGAGAAGATTGGCCGTGCCGGTAAGACGTCAGGTATTATCCCGTTCATTCGTGTGATGGACAGCCTGACACTCGCCATTTCCCAAGGTTCTCTGCGTCGTGGCTCCGCTGCGGTTTATCTGGATATCCATCATCCTGAAATTGAAGAGTTCTTAGAAATTCGGAAGCCATCCGGCGATTTCAACCGGAAATCCCTGAATCTGCACCATGGTTTGAACATTACAGATGATTTCATGGAAGCTGTAGCCACGGGTGCAGAATATCCGCTGAAAAGCCCGCATACGGGTGAAATCATCAAACATGTTGATGCGCGTAAAATCTGGCAGAAAATTCTGGAAATGCGTCTTGCTACAGGTGAACCTTATATGGTGTTCTCCGACACGGTGAATAAGGCCCTTGCGAAACATCAGCGCGATGCGGGTCTGAAAGTCCAACAATCAAATCTTTGTGCGGAAATTATGCTCGCCACAGGTCGCGATAAATATGATCGCCAGCGCACAGCTGTATGCTGCCTCTCATCTATCAATGCGCAAAAATATGATGAATGGAAAGACGTTCCTGGCTTTGTTGAAGACATTATGCGCTTCCTCGACAATGTTCTGGAGAGCTTTATCCAAGGCGCCCCGGAAGCCATGAATGACGCCAAATATTCGGCCATGCGGGAACGTTCCGTGGGTCTCGGCCTGATGGGTTTCCATTCCATGCTACAGCAAAAAGGCATACCGTTTGAGAGTGCGATGGCCAAAAGCTGGAATATGCGTCTCTTCTCGAAAATCCGCGCCGATGCGGATAAAGCGTCAAAACTACTCGCGGAAGAGCGCGGACCCTGTCCTGATGCGGCCGATATGGGTGTGATGGAACGTTTCTCTCATAAGATGGCCGTTGCGCCTACCGCGTCGATTTCCATTATTTGCGGCGGGACTTCGGCGGGTATTGAGCCTATTCCGGCCAATATCTACACGCACAAAACACTGTCAGGCTCTTTCACCGTTAGAAATCCACTCTTGGAAGCTTTGCTCGAAACAAAGGGTAAGAATACGGATGGTATCTGGGCCACAATATTGGAAAATGAAGGCTCTGTGCAACATCTCGACTGTTTAGATGAGCATGAAAAAGCGACATTCCGTACGGCGTTTGAAATTGATCAACGCTGGGTCATTGAGCATGCCGCTGATCGTGCGCCTATGATTTGCCAAGCCCAGTCCCTGAACATTTTCCTTCCGGGTGATATTGATAAGTGGGACTTGCACATGTTGCATTGGACGGCGTGGGAAAAAGGCGTGAAATCTCTCTATTATTGCCGCTCTAAATCTATCCAGCGGGCCGCCTTTGCGGGCTCTGAAGCGAAAACCGATATGGAAAAGGCCATGGAGGCGGCTGCACCGACAGATTATGACGAGTGCCTTGCCTGCCAGTAGAATCTGGGCCTGCCAGGAGGGTCTGGGTGAAGATTGAAAAACTGTCTTTACGGCAAATTCTTATAGAGGTCGTAAAAAAATATAATCTTAGGTCAGTGCTAACCGCACTGGCCTTTTTCATGGGATGTTCAGATAGAGTGCGTACTCATGAGACAAACAGTCATTTTTTTAGGCGAATTCTCCAAAAATTAGGACTGTGTCATGTAAATGTCATATTTTTATGGCGTAAACGGAATAATGGTGCTATCTGATGCATGCATCCTTAGGGTGCTGTGGAACTAAAGGAGCTGGCGCAAACCTATGCCACATACAGGGACAACATTTTTGTTAACTGTAGCACGCTTGTTTGCGGCTGCGTTGACAACTACTCTGTGTTTAAGTTTCGCCTCTTCATCACTCGCGCAAGATAAACCGCCTGCTGACATTGAGACCTTGAAGTCTTCTGTAAATTTACCTGCAAGTGAAGGTTTGAACTTCAATCTTTCCGGACAAACAGACTTTAAGTTAGAAGGCGGCCCACAACTTGAATTACCCTTAGAAACTGTCGGCTCGACGATTTTCAAATTGGACTTAACGTCTCCAGACTGTGTCAATGGGGGTGAGGCATGCACGCGTCGAAGTGATAATTTGAAGCTGGGTCTTACCGATACCTTTACGCGGAGGTCAGAGAAGGGCCTCGATCTCTCTTTAACGCCGCGGGCTTCACTCCGATTTAATGATGAAATCAGCTCGACAGCCGTTGGCGCCGTGATCGAAATCGGTGAAGATCTTCGTGAAGGGTCTGAGTTCGAAAATAATACATGGTATTTCTTTGCGGGGGCTGATGCTGAAGCGCTGACATATTCTCCTAATTCTGTTGGCCGAATAACGACGGGCCAATTTCATTTGCAGGATCGCATCATTGTGGGCGATGCGCAGGCGGGTCTAGGGTATAGGATTGGCGATGCTGATGTGTCACTCTCCTATATGCGCCGCGAAGCGTCTGGTGAGGAATATAAATTCGTCGAAGATGCGGCGGCTCTCTCTTTTACGTGGAAACGCTAAGGCCTATCAGCGATCTGAATTCTGACGCTTGACCCCCACACCTTGCGCGCTTAATCGCCAGCGCATGAGCACTGAAATATATATGTCATCCAAAGCTTGGCCTTTTGATCAGGCCCGCGCCATTTTACGTCGTCTCGATATAGAAAAAAAACGCGGGATAGAGCGCGGAGATCGGCCTGTCATTTTTGAGACCGGATATGGTCCATCAGGCCTTCCACATATCGGCACATTCGGCGAAGTCGTGCGCACAACCATGGTGCGCAATGCTTTCATTGCGCTGACCGAAGGAAAAGTTGAGACGCGATTGATCTGCGTCTCTGACGATATGGACGGCATGCGCAAAGTACCCGGAACTGTGCCAAACCCGAAAGCGCTCGAAGCACATATGCAAAAGCCGCTGACGGATGTGCCCGATCCCTTCGGGACACATGAAAGTTTTGGCGCCCATATGAATGACCGCTTGCGGGCATTCTTGGATAGTTTTGGATTTGACTATGAATTTAAATCCGCGACAGAGCTTTATCGCTCGGGTGCTTATGACGAATATCTCCTCCGCGCATTGGAAAAATTCGATGATATTATGAAGGTCATGCTGCCGACTTTGGGTGAAGAACGTCGGGCGACCTATTCGCCGTTTTTGCCAATATCTCCGACAACAGGGCGCGTACTTTATGTCCCGATGAAATCGACAAACCCGGAAGCGGGAACAATTACATTTGACGATGAAGACGGCACAGAGGTCACGCTGCCTGTGACGGGCGGACATGTGAAACTGCAATGGAAGCCGGATTTCGGTATGCGTTGGGCCGCCTTAGGCGTGGATTTCGAAATGTTCGGTAAAGACCATCAAGATAATGCGCCGCTCTATTCACGTATTTGTAAAATCTTGGGCGGGAATTCTCCGGTCCAATTCGTCTATGAGCTTTTCTTGGATGAAAAGGGCGAGAAAATCTCCAAAACAAAGGGCAACGGTATTTCCGTGGAAGATTGGCTAAAATATGCCCCGCCGGAAAGTCTCTCCCTCTATCAATATAATAAGCCCCGCGCGGCCAAGAAGCTCTATTTCGACGTGATCCCAAAAGCGGTTGATGAGTATTATCAGCATCTGTCCGGATGGTCGCGCCAAGACGAAAAGCAACGCGCCAATAATCCGATTTGGCATATTCATAATGGCAATCCGCCGGATGAAAACCCACCGCTGACCTTTGCGCTCTTATTAAACCTTGTCAGTGCGGCCAATGCATCTGACACGGAAACCCTTTGGGGCTTTATCAAGAAATATGCGCCAGAGGCGACGCCCGAGAATAGTCCGGGGCTTGACCGACTCACACATTATGCGGTGGCTTATTACGAAGATTTCGTGAAGCCCAATAAAGCTTACCGCGATCCAACGGATCAGGAAAGGGCAGCGTTAGAGGATTTAGTCGGACGTTTCCGTGCGGTTTCAGAAAGCGACGCAACAGATGGTGAAGCTCTGCAAACGCTGATCTTCTCCGTCGGCAAGGCACATGAATTTGAGAATCTACGAGATTGGTTCAAGGCGATTTACGAAGTCTGTCTGGGGCAATCACAAGGCCCGCGCTTCGGCTCTTTTGTGGCGATTTACGGTCCTGAGGATACGGCAAATCTCATCGAATCCGCTTTGAAGGGCGATTTGGGCTAACGAAACTTAATCTAGGGTTTTGAAATAAGGCTTTACGTTTTACCCTGGCCTGTGACAAACTGTCATTAATGCTCCGGTCACGACATATCCCAATCGCGCTCATGAGTTTGGGTCTGAGTACAGGCGCTTTTGCAAATGAAACAGACCAGATTAAATCAAAACTAGCCCATGGTGAGTATAGCTCTGCCTATGAGGAGGCGGCGCAACTTGAAACCGTTCATGGTTATGGTCTTGCGGCTGAAATCCTTCTCACAGAAATTATGCTTGGCCAAGCGGAGAAGAACAAAAAGCAAGCCAAGCGCGCCCGAAAATTGGCGGACGCCGCCTTACAACTCGATCCAAATGATCAACATGCGCGGCTGCAATATGCCATAGCAGATGGGTTTGTGACACGAGAAACAGGCGACGTGTCAGCTTGGATGAAAAAACTGCCGCAGAAAACATATGCCATCGTGCAGGCTTACCGAGATGATTTTCCCACAGACCCCCGTGGTGATGCGCTCTTAGGTGCATGGCATTTGGCGATTGCGCGAAAAGCCGGCAATAAGAATGCTGAGAAATGGTTTGATGCGAGCATTGCACAAGGCCGTGCCCTGTTTCAGTCCGCACGAGAGATGGCTGCCGATGATATCATCATAAATGTGAATTACGCCTTTTCGCTTTTGGCTTTGGAAGAAGAAGATATAACGGATATTTCCGAAGCGCGGCAGATCTTATTTATAGCGATGAATGCCGAGCCGACTAATCATTTAGAGCAGGTCCTGAAAACTTACGCCGAAGAGGCTTTCGCTCAGATAGAGGACCGCGAACGCGTTCAGCGATATACTGAGATATTCTTAGAAGGTGAGCGACCCCGTCTCGAATAATTCTAAATTTACTGACTAACCCATATAATCCGTCCAATCCATTGTATGTCTTGGCGGGGGAGTTTCCGGTCATCATAGTCTGGATTGAGAGAGACGAGTTCGACAACGCTTTCTGTTAATTTACGTAGTTCTTTTGCCATGACTTCGCCTTCGCGTGTTTTGACGACCACGCGGTCACCGCGTCTGACGCTTGCATTTGGCGCGACGAGAACCTTATCACCCGCGCGTAGCACCGGGTCCATGCTGTCCCCTGCAATTTCTAAGGCATAGACATTGTCGTCCAATTCGCCGGGCACGCGGACGTCTTCCCAAGAACCACCACAGGGAAAACCCGCATCATCAAAATAGCCTTCATCCCCGGCTTGGGCGAGACCGATGACGGGAATGGCGGGGCCGGAGGCCCCTTTATTTTTGGCCATACAGGCAAAGTCTTCGAAATCCATATTCACGGTGCGCAGGACTTTGGAAATGGACTCGGTTGACGGCCAGCGCGGTTTTCCGGCGGGTGTCACGCGTTTGGATTTGTTAAAACTGGTCGCATCCAATCCGGCATCCCGCGCGAGGCGTGAGGGCGAGATTGAGAGTTTTAGGGCCAAGCGGTCAATCGCGCCCCAGATTTCACCATGAGATAACATGACCAATGGATAGGACTATATGCCTATTGGGTCAAATAAAAAGCCCGCTCCTTGCCTTTTGCGATGTCGCAAAATGCGGGGGCGGGCTTTCTAATATGAGTTCGGTTTTCTGAGCTTAGTTATAAGCGTTTTCACCGTGGAGGCTGACGTCTAGGCCTTCAAATTCTTGCTCTTCCGTCACGCGCAGACCGAGCGTAACTTTCAGAACCAATAAGATTACAAAGCTGGCAATCGCTGACCATGCCACAACGGCGGCTGTACCGATAAGTTGCGTTGAGAGCACGCCTTCGCCTGTTCCGCCAAGGAACTCAGCGGAGAGGACGGGTAGGATTAAAATACCCAGCATACCGCCAACACCGTGAACGGCGAAGACATCCAAGCTGTCATCAATTTTTAACTTCACGCGGATTAGGTGAACGGCGAAGTAACAGAGAAGGCCGCCTGCCAGACCGATCAGCAAAGCGCCACCCGGCCCAATCACGCCAGCGGCGGGTGTGACAGTCGCGAGGCCTGCAATTGTACCTGTTGCCGCGCCGACCAAGGTTGGCTTTCTGTTATTGAGCGCTTCAATCGCGACCCAAACCAATGTCGCGACAGAGGCTGAGATATGCGTGACGAGAAGCGCCATGCCTGCACCGCCATCAGCCGCGAGTTGGGAACCGCCGTTAAAGCCGAACCAACCAACCCATAACATAGAGGCACCAATCATGACGATGGCCGGACGATGTGGAACAGCCAAATCATTTGGGAAACCTTTGCGCGCGCCGAGCATAAAGACATAAACAAGCGCAGAAATACCAGCTGTTGCGTGAACGACGAGACCGCCAGCGAAATCAACAACACCGCCGCCGAGAGTGGACAACCAACCGCCGCCCCAAATCCAATGGGTCACAGGCGCATAAACGATCAAAACCCAGAGCGCTGTGAAGATAAGCACAGGTAAAAATTTCACGCGTTCAACAAAAGCGCCGACGATGAGTGCAGGTGTGATCACTGCAAATGTCATCTGAAAAGCCAAGAAGACACTTTCCGGAATCGTGCCTGAAACGGCATCGCGTCCCAGATTTTTGAGGAAGAGATTATCCAATCCGCCCCACCAGCCATTGGCTGATCCGAAAGCGATTGAATATCCGGCAATGACCCAGACGATAGAGGCCAAGGCCGCAATCGCATAGACTTTCATCAGGACAGAGACATAGTTTTTCGCGCGAACGAGACCACCATAGAATAGCGCCAATCCAGGCAGGCTCATAAATAAGACAAGTGCTGTAGCGGTTAAGATCCACGCCGTATCACCGGAGTTTAGAGTGGCGTCTTGTGCTGCGGCAAGCGAGGGCAGCCCCGCAGCGGTAAGCCCCAATAGGGCTGAGTTTATAATACGTTTCATATGCTTTCCCCTGCATTTAACGGATGCGTTTTTTATGTTTTGTGGGGTAAAGCAGGCACCGCTTTAAAGCTGTGCACTGAGAGAGGTTTCTTGTGCGCGGCTTGGTAACGCACACCTTCAGGGCATAAAAAACCCGCCTTTGCACAGTATGAGTGCGCAAGACGGGTTCGTGGCTGCCCCTAGCCATTAAGAGTTAAGGCGCCGACTTTAGGATCGACGCCTTATGATTTTTATGAATTCACAAATTCTGGGTAAGAGGCGATACCAACTTCGTGGCTATCGAGCCCGTCATGCTCTACCTCTTCGCTAACGCGGAGGCCAATTGTGACTTTCAGAAGTGTCCAGATAATAGCTGAGACAACTGATACAAAGACACCGACCATGACAACACCGACGAGCTGGCCGACCAAGGATGCGCCCTCATTTGTCCATGGTACAATCAATGTACCAAAGATACCGGCGACCAAGTGAACCGGGATTGCACCAACGACGTCATCAATCTTAAGCTTGTCCAGAAGTGGAACAACGAGGCAGGCAAGAAGTGAACCGATGCCACCAATGACGAGAGCTTGCCACACAGCAGGTTCTAAAGGTTCAGCTGTAATCGCGACCAAGCCCGCGAGAGCGCCATTCAGCGCCATTGTCAGGTCGATCTTACCGTAACGGAGCTGTGTGAAGATAACTGCAATAATAACACCTGCGACAGCAGCCATATTCGTATTGACAAAGATTTTAGCAATTGCATCAGCGTCAGCAATTGTACCCATAGCGAGTTGTGATGCGCCGTTAAAGCCGAACCAACCGAGCCATAGAATGAAAACACCGAGTGTTGCGAGTGGCATATTAGAGCCCGGGATAGGGTTAACTTTGCCGTCAACATATTTACCTTTACGGGCACCTAGAATAATTGCGCCGATAAGAGCGGCCCAGCCACCTGTTGAGTGCACGAGTGTAGAACCGGCAAAGTCAGAGAAAGCCCATTTGCTATCAAGATAGCCGCCGCCCCATTCCCATGAGCCCACGATTGGGTAAATGATACCTGTCAATACAACTGTGAAAATGATGAACGGCCAGAACTTGATGCGTTCAGCGACTGTACCCGATACAATTGAAGCTGTTGTCGCACAGAACACCATCTGGAAGAACCAGTCTGAGTAAGACGAGTAGCCTGTGTCAGCGTCTTCTGGCGTGAATTCATATCCTGTGAAATCCCAAGCCCCAAAGAAATTCGGTGATCCGCCATACATCAGATTATAACCGATGATCCAAAACATCAGGCCTGCGACTGAATATAAAGAGATATTTTTAAGACACTGCATAGAGACGTTTTTGGTGCGGACAAAACCCGCTTCCAGCATGGCAAAGCCAGCCGCCATCCACATGACAAGAAATCCGCCAATGAGGAAAAGGAGCGTGTTAAAGACAAAGGCGTCATTTGCCGCCAAGCTTTCTAAGGTTGGTGCGTCTTGCGCCAAGGCGATTGAGGGCAGGACGGCAGCGAGTGTTGCCGCGCCTCCCATGATTTTTGCGAGTTTACGCATTGGATTTCCCTTCCGTTTTAATTCATGTCGTCGTCCTGCTAATCGAAAGGAAGATAAGCGAGTCGGATTGGCGGCTTCAGTTGGGGGTGAAGTGTTGGCGCGCAGTTTTTGTGCGCCTTCCTGCCGAAAATGCCCTATGGCTGTGCGCGCGCAAATAGGCATCTAATGAGGAATCGGATGAAACGAGATCGTTACATATATAAAGCCCTGACCGTGGATCAGTGGGCGACGTTTCAGTTAAATGACGTCTTTACAGGCTCTACAGTCGATCTTGCAGATGGCTATATTCACATGTCTTGTGCGGGCCAGCTCAAAGAAACCTTGGATAAATGGTATGCCAATCAAGAACAGGTGGCGCTGCTGCAAGTTGAGGCGACGGCGATTGAAAGCAATTTGAAGTATGAAGTCTCGCGCGGCGGGGCAGAATTCCCGCATTTCTTTGCAGACCTCCCAATGTCATCTGTGCGCAAAGTCTGGCTGGTCTCGCCTGAGGGAGGTGTCTATAGGCTGCCAAACGAGTTAATTGCCAACTGAGACGCCCATGAGCCTGATATACAAAACCGGAACAGCCTTTCTGCGGCGGCTGCCGGCTGAACGCGCCCATGTCACCACGGTGAAATTATTGCGGGCGGGATTTGGCCCGAAAGGTGGGGTGATCACTTCTGATATGCTGAAAACCTCAGTTGGGGGTTTGGATTTGCCCAACCCTGTCGGCCTCGCGGCCGGTTTTGATAAGGATTGTGATGTTCCGGATGCCATGTTGGGCGCAGGCTTTGGCATTGTGGAATGTGGGACGGTTACGCCGCGCTCACAAGTGGGCAATGCAAAACCACGCCTGTTTCGCCTGGTTGAAGATGACGCGGTCATCAACCGCATGGGATTTAATAATCGCGGGCTGGACCATTTCTCCGCGCGATTGCGAGCGCGGGCAGGCAAAGGCGGGATTGTCGGGGCCAATCTCGGCGCGAATAAGGACAGCGAAGACCGCGCCGCGGATTATGTCACAGGCTTAATCCGTCTCTGGGGCCATGCAGATTATTTCACGATCAATATCAGCTCGCCCAACACGCCGGGCCTGCGAAAGCTGCAAGGTGCGGATGAGATGGACGATTTGCTCGGGCGCATCGCGGAAACGCGCACGACACTGACTGGGGACGCGACAAGCGTGCCGATCTTCTTAAAAGTCGCACCCGATGTGGAAATGTCTCAGATTGAACGGATTGTCGAACAAGCCCGCACTTACGGCATGAATGCGATCATCGTCTCAAACACAACGTTGGACCGTCCGGAGAGTTTACGAAGCGAGCATCGCGGGGAAGGCGGCGGATTATCCGGCCAGCCCTTGTTTGAAAAATCCACACAGGTTCTGGCAGAATTTGCCCGCGCCGCAAATGGTACAATCGACCTCATCGGCGTCGGCGGTGTGGGCAGCGGTGCGCAGGCCTATGCCAAGATCAAGGCTGGCGCGAAAGCCGTGCAGCTTTATTCCGCACTCGTCTATCACGGCCCGGGCCTCGTTGCAGAGATCTGCACAGATCTGGAGGCGCGGTTGAAAGCGGACGGGTTTGCGTCGATTGGTGAAGCGGTGGGAGCAGGGCTGAGCGAGGTCTAAGTCTCGCCCGCCATATGCCGGCGAATGGATGGATAGGCCACCGCCAACGTTACCGCGCGCACCACATAATAAAAGAGAAACGCCACCCAAATCCCGGCGGCACCCATGACCGGATAAATTAAAGTGTGCGCACCAATATACAAGATGACGGCGGCGATACCCGCATTGCGCATGGCGGCGGTGCGAGTCGTCCCGATAAAGACCCCGTCCAACTGATAGGCTGCAAATCCCAAGATCGGGACCAACGCGCAATAGGGCAGATAGGTCAGCGCGCTTTCAATGACCGCCCCGTCTGTGGTCAGTAAGCGAATTAAATGAGGCCCTGCCAGATAAATTACCGCCCCGATCAACACGGCAAAGCCGCTGGAAAACTCACTCGTCAACCGAACAGCACGGTCGAAACGCGAGCGGTCTTTCGCCCCGTAAGCTGCGCCCGTCACAGCTTCCGCCGTATGGGCAAAGCCGTCCAGCACGAGTGCGGCCATGGTCACCATTTGCATCAAAATATGATATCCGGCCAAAAAGGTTTCGCCTTCACTCGCGGCGGCATTGCCGAAGAAATTAAATCCAACGGTCAGCGCCATGGTGCGAATAAAAATATTTCCATTCGCCACGCCCAGCTTGGAGAGGGCTTCGCGCGCGAGAAGCACGCGTCGGCTAAACGCCCCCGCTTGCCACCCGCCGCGGCGTTTCACCTCGCGGATCATGAGAAACAGCCCCGCCGCAAATCCCGCCCATTCCGCGGCAGCGCTGGCCAGACCCACACCGACCAGCCCGCCGCCCAAAACAATCACAAAAATTGGCGAGAGGATGATGTTCACAATATTCAAAACGATTTGCAGGCCCAGCGCCAAACCCGCGCGACTGATCCCGACAAACCACCCCATCAGGGCAATCGTGCCCAATGTCGCCGGAAGCCCCCATAGACGCGCGCGAATATAGTCCGTCGCGCTGCCTTCAATCTCCGCGCTGGCGGTGAAGATCGCAAATGCGCCGCGCAGCAAGGGAATTTGAAAGGCGAAAATAAATAAACCGATCATCAAGCCCAGCGGAATAGCGCGCAAAATATGCGCTTGCACTTCCGCCTCACGCCCCGCCCCATCACTTTGCGCGGCCAACCCGGCCGTGGACATGCGCAGGAACCCAAATCCCCAATAGGCAATGCCGTAAATCACGGCCCCCAAACCAATCCCGGCCAAAGCCTGCGTCCCGACAAACCGCCCAACCATGAGCGTATCGACAAGCCCCACAAGCGGTGCCGCCCCATTGGCCAGCATAATCGGCCAGGATTGATGAAAGACCTTAGAGCGGGTGAGGGTG
>CAZBDT010000031.1:0-19649 GCA_964490745.1 uncultured Algimonas sp. | reverse complement strand
TTGAGGTGGGTGCCGGAATTAACTGAACCACGATCCAGACAGAGCCAGCTCCCGAAGGAATAGTAAGGCCCGGTGGATAAGTGTCTTTCACGCAACCCGCAGCGACCGTCGGGCTTCATGTGGAGGGTGCGGTTCAGCAGTGCAAGGGAAGAACCCTTGGATGGCTGACTTTATTTTTGTTTTTGCGTGCGGTTTTTGCGCATAGACCATTTCGCCCAGAGCCAGAAAATTTTCGGCCCTTCGATGAGGTAACGTTTCCAGAGACGCTTGGGCTCGCTGGCTAAGCGGAATAACCACTCCATGCGAATTTTCTGCATCCATTTAGGGGCGCGTTTTGTACGGCCGGATAAGAAGTCTAGTGACGCCCCGACGCATAAGCCAAGACCAAGACAATCGCCGCGATCCAGACAGGCTTTAGCGACCATTTCCTGTTGCGGGCTACCGACGCATATAAAAACGTAGCGGGCCGGATTTGCCGCGATGAAAGCGGCCGTTTTTGCGACTTCATCCGGTTTGTGGCGCAATCCAAAGGGCGGCTCATAATGATTGATTTTGTGAAGACCATATTTGTGTTTGACGGTCTCAATGATCTCGCTATCGGCACCAATGACCGTAATCGTATCATCCGCCGTAATGACATTATCAAAAAGTTGCTGCGTCAAGTCTGACCCCGGCACGGCTTTCAGTGGAATGCCTGAAAAATTCGCGAGCATTTCCAAAATTCTGGAATCACAGACGGATAGCCAGCTTGCTTCATAAAGCGGATTAAAGACCTGCGGTTCTTTCGCGACACGGACGAGGTGATCAACATTAGGTGTGACAATAAATCGAAATCCGTGATCACTGGTCATCCATTTCGCGCGGGCCAAAGTTTGAACAGGGGTCAGCGGGTCAAATGTTGCGCCAATAAATTCATAGCTGCGCGGATTGACGCGCCAATCTTTATATCCCGGTCGTTTAAACTCCCGCCGATCTGCTCCACGGGCAATGCTTGGTACGATGTGTTTATCCACTTGGGTCAAAGGTCTGCTCAGCTCTGTCGGTTTCATCGGCTGATCTATTACCAGACCATGGTTGACATCTGGTTTACAGCGGCCACATCTGCACGCGTGAGACCAACCCAACAGATAAGTGAAAAAGACGACGCTCTGGAACGCGGAATTGTTCAGCAATTGCGTGGTTTAGGGCGGCTAAAGCCTTATCTCTGGCCGAAAGGGAATTTCGGGTTTAAGGTCCGATCTATCCTTGCCCTGCTCCTGACGATTGCCGGGCAATTTGTGATTGTCGGATCACCGTTTTTATTGGGCGCGGCGATTGATGCGACGCAGCTTGCGAAAGATAACCTGCAGACACAATTCTCGATTATGCTTGTCGCTTTAGTCTTGGGCTATGCCGGGCTCAGGTTTTTGTCGACCTTATTTTCGGAAGGCCGGGAGTATATATTTGCGCCCGTCGCGCAGTCGGCACAGCGGGCCGTCGCGGCGGAAACCTTCGCACATATGCATCGCCTCTCCCTGCGCTATCATTTAGAAAAACGTACGGGACGTTTAACCCGCATCATAGAACGCGGCGTAAAATCCATTGATTTTCTGTTTCGATTTTTGCTGTTTAATATAGGCCCGACCTTTCTTCAACTGGGCATTGTTGGGGTTACTTTTGCGACGGTCTATGATTGGCGCTTCGCCGTCGTCGCGATAGTCATTGTTTTAACCTATGTGGCCTTCACCGTGATCACAACGGAATGGCGTTTGAAATTCCGCCGCGACATGAACCGCCAAGATAATGAAGCCGCGGCTAAAGCTGTCGATAGTTTGTTAAATTATGAGACCGTCAAATATTTCAGCGCTGAAGCGTTTGAAACTGCGCGATATGACGGGGCTATGGCCGGATATATGACAGCGGCCATTCGGTCGCGCACCTCGCTCTCGACTGTGAATATCGGGCAAAGCTTCCTTATGAATTTGGGCCTGATCCTTGTTGTTCTCTTAGCGATTGACGGAATCCTAGGGGAGGAGGCGTTGTCTATTGGTGCGATCGCGGCGGTCAGTTTGGTGATGTTACAACTCTACCGCCCGCTGAATATTTTGGGCTTTGCCTATCGCGAGATCAAACAAGCGCTGACGGATTTAGAGAATATGTTCAGCTTGATGGACCGCCGCCCGGAGATTGAAGACAGAGTTGGCGCAAAAGATCTAGGTGAGATCGTGGGCCGCGTTGAGTTCGAAGATGTGCATTTTCACTATGACCCTGATCGAGAGATTTTGAATGGCATTAACTTCACGATTGAACCCGGCCAGACGGTGGCGATTGTCGGACCGACAGGAGCCGGTAAATCGACGCTCTCTCGCATCTTATTTCGATTTTATAATATTGCATCGGGAACCGTTCGCATTGATGGACAGGATTTAAATGATTTGACCCAGGCCAGCGTTAGACAAGTGCTTGGTATTGTTCCGCAAGATACTGTGCTGTTTAACGACACAATTGGTTATAATATTGGTTATGCTAAACCCGGCGCGACACAGTCTGAGATAGAACAGGCGGCCAAAGATGCACAGGTGCATGATTTCATTTCGGGGCTGCCTGACGGATATGAAACGGTGGTGGGGGAGCGGGGTTTAAAACTCTCAGGCGGTGAAAAACAGCGGGTTGCGATTGCGCGCACCCTTCTCAAAAATCCATCCATATTAATTCTAGACGAGGCGACATCGGCGCTGGATAGTGCAACAGAACGCGAGATACAGGCCGCGTTGGACCGCATTGCAAAACACCGTACAACGCTCGTCATTGCCCACCGCCTGACCACGATTATCGGCGCGGATCAGATACTCGTCATGGAAGAGGGTCATATCCGAGAACGTGGAACGCATGAAGAATTGCTCCGCGCTGACGGTCTCTATGCCCATCTCTGGGCGCAGCAGGAAAATGAAACACTCGCCAATTGAATAAAGTTGTGTTATGCTCTCCAAAACCGGAGGGCGCAACATGGTACATTATTCACCCATTCGCAGATGGCGGGATAAAGCCGCTAAGGCACGCGCGATAGATACATTAATTCGACTGCGCGGGAAAATATTCCGCGACATTACCAATAAACGTGACGCGGGTTCGTTCCTTCTCGCCTCTTGGAATTTACGCGATTTTGACAGTGATAAATTCAAACATGGTAAGCGTCTGGATGAAACCTATCTTTATATTGCCGAGATCATGAGCGCCTTTGATTTGATTGCTGTACAAGAGGTCAATCGCGATTTGTCCGGGATAAAGAGGTTGGTGCAAACGCTCGGTCCGAATTGGGACTGGATGGCATCAGATACGACAGAAGGCCGGTCAGGTAATCAGGAACGCTTGGCGTTTATTTTTAATACCGATGTCATTCAATTCCGTAACATTGCGGGAGAGGTCGTATTGCCGGGCGTCGATGATCGACAATTTGCCCGCACGCCATATGTTGCGAGTTTTCAAGCGGGTTGGTTTAAATTTAATCTTTGCACCACGCATATTTATTTTGGCAGCGATAGCGGAACGGGACTTGAACGCCGGGTCAAAGAAATTGGTGATCTCGCCGGATTTATGCGCAAACGACAGGAGCGCGAAACGGGTGATTATATACTGCTAGGTGATTTTAATATTCGATCCAAAACAGATAAGACGATGAAAGCGCTGACGGATGAGGGTTTTACGGTTCCGCCGGACCTCGTGGATGCAAATACAAATCTCAAAGGTAATAAGCCCTATGACCAATTAGCGCTTCGTGTGAAAAATAAGATGTTAGAAATTGGTCAAGCAGATGTGTTCGATTTCGAGCGCGCTTGTTTTCGCACACAAGATTTTGAAGCTTATGCACCGCATATGAAAAAGACGGCGGTCAATAAATATATTCAAGAGGCCGAGACGCGGGCGCGAAAAAAGGCGGAGAAAAAAGGCGAAGCTTTCACACCCTTTGATGAGACGCAAGAGCTGGCATTAAAGAAAAAATATTATGGTTCTATCTGGCGGACGTTCCAAATGTCTGACCACAAACCCATTTGGGTCGAATTAAAAGTCGATTTCACAATCGACTATTTAAATTCGCTGCGGCCCACAGAGGAGCCGCTCGCGAATCTATAAAGTTTTAGAATTTGCGCTTCACAGCGAGTGAAAGGGCATCCGCATCTTCGCCGTCAAAGTCATAGACTGTATAGTCAGCGCGCAAAGATGTAAGTGGGCTGAGTGCATATTCAGCTCCCACGCCATATGCGATGCCGTCAGTGGAAAAATCCTCTTCCAAGACCGTTGTGCCATCATCAAGTTCGATTTCAAACTCTGTATTGTGATAACCCACTCGACCTAAGATATTAAAGCGTTCGGAAACGGGTAGTCGGGCCACACCGAAACCTGCGAGTTGTGATTTAATCCCGGCTTCAACAGCGATAGGTCCCGTACCTGCATCGATAATTGCGTCATCTTTATCAAATCCAAAAGAGCCTTCGACTTCTGCGCCGAAGATACTTTTTGACTGCCAGCCCAAACGGCCTTGCAAGCCGTAGAGATCACTATCGACATCATAAAGATTCGCACCTAACGTCCCATATGTGTAAGCTTGGCGCAGACCTTTAGACACGCCGCCATGCGACGGGTAATAGGCTGGCGTGTGACCGCTGTGATGGTGACCTTGCGGATAGGAACCGTATTGATAGTCACCATGTTGGTAGTCGCTGTACTGATACTGGCCGAGATGATGTTGTCCTTGGAAGGTCTGCCCTTGACGATATTGCCCTTGCGTATGTTGGCCTTGATGACAGTTATTTTGATAAGCTGGGGGCTGATAGGCTGGAGCTTGCTTATACACTGGAGCTTGCTGATAAACAGGTGATTGTTGTGTATGACAAGGAGCTGCGTTTTGTCCCTGATAGGTATGACCCCTCAGGCCAAAGTGTTGAATATTCGAAGTCGCTGACGGTCTCACATATTGTTGCGCCTCGGCATAGTTAGGAGCAACTGGGTAGCTGACTTCGCATCCTGTGAATTCTGTATATTCACACCCTGCGGACTGTCCCCAATAATGCGGCGCTTGAGTGTGATGTGCTTGGGAGTGTTTGTCAGCGAAAAAATCGCCTGTACCCGCCATGGAACAGCCACCTAAAGCGGAGCCTAATAAAAGGACCGGAAGAAGTTTTTTTAAATTACGCATGATAGACTCATTTTAACCACATTCGTTGCGACAGGATGTAGCGCATTTAGTTTAATATCTCGTGAGTCCGGGCTTAAGCTTTGGCTAAGTATAAACTTTAAGACCTATGCAAGACCGCACAGCATGTCCTGCAGGACCGTTGGTTGCGACGAGGCCCGAGACATTCTACATTTCTTCCTCAGACTGAACGGAGAGCGATGTGAGTTTAAAAGGTAAAACAATTTTCATGTCGGGCGGGTCTCGCGGGATTGGTCTGGCAATGGCCAAACGCTGCGCGGGTGACGGCGCGAATGTCGTCATTGCGGCGAAGACAGATAAACCTCACCCTAAACTCGAAGGCACAATCCACACAGCGGCCGCAGAGATTGAAGCGGCAGGGGGACAAGCCTTGGGAGTTGTCTGTGACATTCGCGATGAAGACAATGTAAAAGCCGCTGTCGATCAAGCTGTCGCGCGTTTCGGGGGCATTGATATTTGTATAAATAATGCGTCTGCAATTTCGCTCACACCGACTTTGGCAACCCCGATGAAACGCTATGACTTGATGAATGGTGTGAATGCGCGCGGAACTTATCTCGTCAGCCAGACCTGCTTACCGCATCTCTTGAAAAGTGAAAATCCGCATATTCTGAACATCGCCCCACCGCTGGATATGAACCCGAAATGGTTCAAAAATCACACGGCCTACACCATGGCAAAATATGGGATGTCCATGTGCACTTTGGGGATGGCTGCTGAATTTGAAGGCAAAGTCGCGGTGAATTCCCTATGGCCAATGACCTCAATTGACACAGCCGCTGTGCGTAATGTGCTGGGTGGCGATGCTATGGCCAAGATGAGCCGCACACCTGATATTATGGCTGATGCGGCTTACTTGGCTCTGACAAAAGACGCCAAAACATTTACGGGTCAATTTGTAATTGATGAA
This sequence comes from uncultured Algimonas sp., assembly GCA_964490745.1. Taxonomy (GTDB): domain Bacteria; phylum Pseudomonadota; class Alphaproteobacteria; order Caulobacterales; family Maricaulaceae; genus Litorimonas. The sequence continues at coordinate 13,548 of CAZBDT010000031.1, read as the reverse complement.
TTTATTTTGTCTGAGAATGGCGTAACGGATTTTGCGCAATATCAACATGCCGATTATGATGGTCCACTCGTCGCGGATTTCTTTGTGCCGCAGGATTGGTTGGAGAAATCAAAATCCAATATTATCCAAAACCCCGGATATAATGATTGAGGCTGAGCGCGACATATTATGACTGAAAACGCTATCGATCCTTTACCGGAACAGGTGCAAGCCTTCCTCGCCAACCATCCCGATGGGCAGCCGGTTTACATGCTGAACCTGCTCAAATTCAAAGACCAGGCGACTTATAAAGACGGCGAGGATATTTCCGGCGCGGAAGCCTATGCCCGATATGGCGAAGCTTTTGGTAAAATGGTGGCATCCCAAAATATTGAAGGGGCGCATTCCGTCTTTGGCGGAAAAATGGGCTCCTGGTTGATCGGGCAGGGTGAGGGCGAGTGGGACGCCGTCGCCATTTTCCGCTATCCTGATGCGAAAACGATGTTCGCCACAGTCAGCTCTGAGGCTTACCGAAAGATACATAAACACAGAAAAGCGGGTCTTGCGGGTCAGCTTCTGATCGCCTGTGATGGCGGCTCTATTTTTTAATACGGATATATTATGCAAACCCTGCTCGTAAATAAGACGGATTTTGGCGACGTTGCGATTGTCAATTATGATGAAGGCGCGTTGCCCGATGGGCAAATCCGTGTCGATATCGGGCCTTTCGCACTTACGGCGAATAATGTGACCTATATGGTGACGGGCGACCAGATTGGATATTGGTCTGTCTTTGACCCAACGGCTTATGATTTGACCCAAGATAAGGGCCAAGGCCGTATGCCGGTCTGGGGATACGGTATTGTGCGCGAGTCCCGTTTCCCCGGAATTGATGCGGGAACGGAACTTTACGGATTTTTCCCGATTGCCAAATCCATGGATATGCAACCCGGTCGTCTATCCAAACATGGCTTCACGGATATTGCCGACCATCGCTCCGGATTACACAGTCTCTATAGCAATTATAGTTTTACAGCGGCAGACTCCAGCTACGCCGTGCATAAAGAGCTGCAGCCGGTTTTACGTCCGCTTTTCACAACGAGCTATTTGATTGATGACTTCCTCGCCGATGAAGATTTTTTCGACGCCGAACAGGTCTTGCTCCTCTCCGCCTCATCGAAAACGGCGCTGGGTACGGCCTATTGTTTAAAAGCCAGAGGCAAGTTGCCCGTGGTGGGATTGACGTCTGAAGGCAATAAAGATTTTGTTGAGGGCACCGGGTTTTACAACGACGTTTTCCCTTATGACACGATCACGGATATGAACCCGGATGTGAAAACAGTGATCGTCGATATGTCCGGTAATATGGGCGTCATCCGAACGCTGGAAGATCATTTCGAAGAAAATCTGACCTATATCTGCCGCGTTGGAATTTCGCATTGGCAAGAGGCTGCCAAAGCCCCACCTAAACGCACAGCCACACCGACGGCCTTTTTCTTCGCCCCTGACCGCGCCAAGAAACGCATTGGAGATTGGGGGCAGGCAGGCTTTGCGGAAAATCTTGGTGCGCGGTGGATGCCGTTTCTTGATAGCGCCAAAGATTGGCTGACCATTGAGAAAGAGAGTGGAATCGAAGCTGTTTTAAATAATTACAAAGATCTTTTGAACGGCCAAAGCGGCCCGTCCAAAGGCTATCTTTTCTCGCTTTAGGAGCGCCTTATGTCTCACACTTGTTTTGATGTTCAGATCGCGGACGGGATCGCGCATATCATTATGAACCGCCCGGAAAAGCGCAATGCCATGATTTCCGAATTTTGGACGGAACTCCCCGAAATCGTCAAAGATATTGACGAAAATGCGAAAGCGCGGGTGATTGTTCTGTCTTCGACAGGTCCCGTCTTTTGTGCGGGCATTGATGTTGGTATGTTCCAAACCGATATTGGCGGGACACAGGACAAGAACCACCCGCAATATGGATTGCAATTCTATGCGAGCGTTCAACGTTTACAAGCCTCACTTTCATCTCTTGAATCCTGCCGCATCCCGGTTCTCGTCGCTATTCAAGGCGGATGTTACGGTGGCGGTGTCGACCTCATGACCGCTTGCGATATGCGCTACGGGACGGAAGACAGCTTTATTACAATCTATGAAATTAATGTCGGTATGACCGCCGATGTCGGAACCTTTCCGCGTATTTTAAATCATATGCCCGAGGGCCTCGTGCGCGAGTTGGCCTATACGGGACGGAAAATGGGGGCGCAGGAATGCAAGTCTCGCGGGCTTTATAATGAAATCTATCCGGATCATGAGAGCATGTTGGCCGCCGTTATGGAGACGGCGCGTGAGATCGCGTCAAAGCCCCCTCTCGCCGTCTATGGCTGCAAACGCGCCATAACCTATTCCCGCGATCACAGCACGGCAGACGCGCTCGATAATATTGCGGTTTGGAATATGTCGATGCTTATTCCGTCGGAAATGATGGAGGCGATGATGGCTGGCAAGCAAAAACGCCCGGGTAATTTCCAAGACTTGCCTAAGGTCAAATCAAGCTGAGATTAGTACGTTATAAGAAATAATAATGTGTAAAGCGCAAGGTTTAATTGCGCCCCAAATCAAACCTCGCGCCTTGTGCCATATTTGTTGTGTCAGATTTAATTAACGCCCCAATCTTAACCACAAACGCAACATGGTTGCCCCACACAACATCTATAGGGGAACCACACAGGAAATATTGTCATAGACGCAATAAAAATTTGTCATTTTTGAAGAGTTCTATATGGTAAAAATAACAAATTTTGAGTGAAAAATTGACAAATCAACAATTAGAAACATGTGTGCAATGTAGCTTAAGCCCAGAGTTTGGGTGCTAATCACATGAAAATGACGTTGTCGCACCGTTTCCTGAAAGTGAATTTAGATATTCTGGACTCGCTGGGTTTTGGAATAGATCAAGCTTTGGATGTCTTAAAGATTGATCCCGCCAGATTAGGTAACTTGTCTAATAGGATGAGCTTAGATCCATTTGTTGATTGTCTCCATGTAGCAGCAGATGTCACATCGGATCCGAATATAGCGCTACGATTAGGGTATAAATTTCGCGTTGGAACTTTTGGACAAACGGGAGGTATTTATGCCTATTGTGAAAATCTGAAGGACGTCATTCTTATGAATGATCGTTATCAGAAAATTGCAATAGATGCGGGCCACGCTGAATATAAAATCGATCCTAATGGTCGTCATCATATGTGCTTTCTCCCCCATTATTTTAATGTGGAGCGGTATCGGCCCATTACAGATATGATTATGGCGTCTTATGTGACGACATATCGATGGTTAAGTTGGGGGTCAGGAGAGAAAATTCTATCCGCTTGCCTTCCTTATGCAGAGCCTGAAGATAATCATTTGCATAATGAAATATTTCAGTCCCAAATCAATTATGAGTCTGAAAAATGTCGTTTGGAATTTTCAGAAAATTCGATGTCGCAAACAATCACGACTTATGATCCGGAAAGATTGACGAAAGCGCAAGTCAAATTGGATAAAATCTTAGGACTGCAAATGGCCGCGCAATCTTTCGAACGCGCTGTTACAGCTGCCATTCGAGGGGCTATCGAGTCCGGACAAGTTTCATCTGAAATTGTTGCGCAGAGGCTTGGGATGAATACGTCTACATTACGGGCCAAGTTAAAAGAAAGCCCGGAGGGGATGCGTCAACGCCTTGATCGCGCACGCAAATCTATGTTCATCGAAAAACATGAAAAAGGACAGAGCTTTTCAGAAATCGCTATCGGGCTGGCCTATAATGATCAAGCCGCAATGAACCGTGCATTTTCACGTTGGTTTGGTATGACGCCGTCAGAGTGGAGACGGCAACAAGCGGAAGTCACAGACTAATGCGCACGACCCCAATAATTATAGGCCAAGATTTTGGGGCCAGGAATATAGCCTTGATAGAGTTCGGTTGTTTCCAGCCCAGCCTGCGCGATGAGGTCAGGTATATCCCGACCGCTGTGACAGCCACCCGCTAGTTTTGACCAGATCGGATCAATCCGGTTTTGCCATTTCACAATTCTTGGCTCAGACGACTTTCCATGTTCGCAGAATAATATATCGCCGCCGGGTTTGAGAACACGCCGCATTTCACGCAGAGCTTTGACAGGGTCCGGAATGGTGCAAAGGCTATAGGTCACGACGACTGTGTCGACGCTGTTTTCTGACATCGGAATCTCTTCACCGGAAAGACCAATCCGCTCGACGGGAAATTTTGCGGCGTCACGCCGTTTCTGACTGCGTTTCCAGATGTATTCATCCGGATCAACACCTGTGACTTTCTCAATTTTTGTTGAATCGTAATGGGGCAAGTTCAGGCCGGACCCGATCCCGATTTCTATAACATGGCCCGTAGCGAAAGGGACAACTTTGGCACGTTGTTTTTCTATCGGACCAATGCTGCAGGCCTTATCCAAGCAGCAGGGTAAAATATATTTTTCGTAAAACCCCATTCTCTCCCCAGCCCTGGTTTTGTGTCATCACTTCCGACGATAGACATCTGTTGTGCCTGTATCTTGATCTTGCAGAATGAGTTGATTCTTATCGACCGCGATAATGTCTTTCGTTGTCGGTGGGCTTTGTTCGGCTTGGGCTTGTAACTGATCTGCCCATTGTCGGGCTGTCCCGTCAGATGTGCGCGGCATAACGAGGGCCGTGTCTTGCGCTTGAACGAGTTGTTCGCCCGACAATTCCCAAGACCCGCGTAATTCAAGGCTGACTTTCACACCCTCAGCGGGGAGGCCTTGTCCTATAATATCCAAATTCCGGGTGAGATGAACTTTCCCATTTTTCTGAATGCGCAGGACTGTATCCGCAGTTGTCGTTTGCAACCCATTCACGGTCATAGACGTTGGCGTATCTTGAACCCAAGTGCCTAGAATGGCCTTTTCAACGGGCTTTTCGCCTGAACACGCAGAGAGAAAAAAGACGGCCGCGACTATAATAAATTGAAAAATACGCATATCACGCTCTAACCCCGATTTTTTGTTTCGCAAAGGTGATTTACGGATTTATACTGCGCAGGGTAATAAGGGAGACGATAAGGAGTAGGTGGCATGAGCGAAGACGACAAAGTCGCCTGTTACACACCGACTAAGGGACGCGATGGGGCAACCCGAATACCACGCTGGAAATATGAGTGTGTGCGCCGCGCTATTTTTGATGTCTTGGAGGAGACTGAAGACGGACAACTGCCCTTTATGGAATTAGCAGATCATGTCCAAGAGGTCCTAACCAGCAATCAGTTGGCAAAATTAGGTTCACTGAAATGGCATGTCACGACTGTAAAGCTGAATATGGAAGTTGAGGGCGAATTGGAGCGCATTCCGCGCGTGACGCCCCAAACGCTCCGCAAAACACTTTAATCCAGAGTATTTTGCGTTAATTTGGACTCAAAAATTGGGCCTTATTCGCCCATTTTTTAAAGCTTTATGTGATCTCACTTAAACGCAAATTGCTCTAGCTACACGAAAAGGTGTTCAACTTTCTCTTGGGTCATATCCTTGAGGCGGGCTAGAGGGCCGTTATGACTGACTTCCTCAAACTTGCCTTACCTCAACTTGCGCCGATCTGGCTGTCTCGTGATAAGGGTCTGGCACAAGTGAAAAAAACGATTAAAACAGCCGCTAAAGAAAAGGCGGATCTGATCGTTTTCTCTGAGAGTTTTGTTCCGGGTTATCCCTTTTGGCTCGACGGCACAGGCGGCGCAAATTTCAATAATGATCGGCAAAAGGCGATTTTCGCCCACTACTCAGATCAGGCTGTCATTATTGAAGACGGTCATTTGAACAAAGTCTGTGCCGCGCTGAAGGCCGCGGATATGGCTTGTTACCTCGGCATTATTGAACGTCCGCGTAATCGGACAGGGCATTCGCTTTATTGTTCCTATGTGTACATCGACAAATCCGGCACAATTCAGTCCGTTCACCGCAAGCTGCAACCGACCTATGAAGAGCGATTGGTCTGGTCACCCGGTGATGGCAATGGTCTCGTGACCCACCGATTAGGGGCTTTTACTGTGGGTGGGCTGAACTGTTGGGAAAACTGGATGCCGCTGGCGCGGGCTGCGCTTTATGCTCAGGGCGAAGATTTACATGTCATGGGATGGCCGGGCAGCGACCGCAATACGGCTGATCTTACGCCCGTCTTGGCGAAAGAGGGGCGGAGCTATTGCGTATCCGTGTCTGCCATTATGCGTTCATCCGATGTCCGCGATGACACACCTTTTGCAGATGACATAAGGGCGAGCCTCAGCGCTATGCCTGCCAATGGCGGGTCTTGTGTTGCGGCTCCGGACGGGTCTTGGGTATTAGAACCGATTATTGGAAAGACGGGGATTCGCTATTGCGAATTGGACCCCGCCTTTGTGCGCCGAGAGCGTCAGAATTTTGATCCGGCAGGGCATTATTCCCGACCTGATGTGACGCAGCTCACCGTGGATCGCCGTCGGCAAACGACGACGATTTTTAGAGACTAGTCATTTAACTCGGCGTCCAATTCATCCAGTTTTTGGATGAGACCAACTTCCAAAGCGTCTAACTTCGTCTTACGTATATTAGTCTCAAGCGTAGCGATGGGTCGCCCAGTATTGCCGGAAAAATGCATCCAATTCTGACCCTGATATTCAGGCCAATTTGGGAGGTCTCCGCCATTGGGATGACCGACCTTGGCAAAATTCGTCCACGCCGTCACCATCACATCAGTCAGCGCTTTATCATCATCAGACAGACCTAAAATAGGTTCCGAGCTGTCAAAAACAAAGGGAATTTCGGCGGCATGAAAGGCACCGAGTGTTTGTTTTTCAGAGGGTGGAACGCGAGAGAAATGATAAACATAAGACGGCGAACCAGCTGCTTCATTTGCTTCCGCCGCATAGCGGATGTTTACACCAAAGATTTCGTCACCCATCATCTGTGTTCCGCCTTCTGTAAAGTCCTCATTCAGCGCATAAAGCTCTGCTAAGGCTTCCCCTCTGCCCGGATAATGTGTGTTCAGGCTTGCGATCATGTCCGGACCACTGCGCGGCATGTCATCTTCCCAAACTGAAGGTTGAGGATCGTCCGGAAAAAATAACGTGCCTTCATCGGAGTTATATCCGGTCAGGAAAGGTACGGCGTTGATATCTCCATCTCGAAAGGCGTGCCCCACATTTTTCGGAAAGACATAACCATCCCGAATGTGGTGGAAGGCTTCATCTGCTTTCTCAGGCAGGTTCGCCATAATCTTTTCAGCAGGGATAGAGCGCAAATCTGCGGCACTTGGTGAGCTTAGGCCGAGTGCATCGGAAACTTTTTTGCCCATCTCATATCCGCTGGGCCACCCAACGCCGTTACCGTCCATTTGTCCCAAGTGATAGGTTGAGGCACCGCTTTGCGCGATGGCTTTATCAAATTTTCCAGCGGCCAGTGGACTCGCCATCATTTCGGTGACGGACCAGCCACCCGCGCTTTCGCCAAAGATCGTAACATTTTCAGGGTCACCCCCATAGGCCGCAATATTGTTTTGGACCCACTCCAGCGCGGCAATCTGATCTAAAGTCCCATAATTGCCGGACACGCCATTCGGATCAGCGTCAGAGAGTGCGGGGTGGGCCATATAGCCAAAAACGCCAAGGCGGTAATTGATGGTGACGAGGACCACACCTTTTTCAACAAGGCCATTGGCTTGATAATATGAAAAATCACCGGAGCCGAATTGATGCCCACCGCCATGAATCCAAACCATGACGGGCTGTTTGTTATCGCTGTTCAGATTGCCTGTGCGGACATTTAGGTAAAGACAATCCTCACTCATGGAGGAGGGCTTTTGCGCGGCGACAGCCTTCTTAATGAGAAAATTCTTCGCTGCACTCAAGCCATGGCCTTCGATCAGACGGTCAAAAAAACCACCCTCAACATCTTCGGGCTGCATACATCTATTACCAAAATTGTCAGCTATTTGCGTTTCAGTCCAACTCGGCGCGGTTGCAGGCGCGGCCCAGCGTAAACCCCCTATGGGCGGTGCAGCGAAAGGCAGACCTTTGAAATTGAAAATTTCGGGGTTTTCGGTCGTTACGCCTTGGACTGGTCCTTGCGGTGTAGAAATAAGGGCGGCGTCAGAAACTTCCGGTTCGAAACTGCTGCAAGCCGCTAAAGTCATTAAGCCAATAAGGGCCATGGTTGTTTTCAATCTTTGGTGCATTAAACTCTCCCATTACGGACTTAATACGCAGCAAAATCAGTATGTGACAACAGTTCCCACTTTGCGTCACCCATGCATTTGTGTAGATCGCAACGCGTGACAGAGCATCATGACATAATTATCATCGGGGCAGGACTGATAGGTCTTTGTACGGCGGATGAATTGTCAGCCCGGGGGCTGCGAGTTTGCGTGATAGATACAAGGCCCGGCCCTTGCGAAGGTACCAGTTTCTCGAATTCAGGCATGATCCATCCCAGTCAAGCTATGTCATGGGATCCGAAGCGTACGGTCTCCCGCTACGCTCTGGACGCTGCGCGTGTCACTGTAGATTTGGCAAAAAGATCAAAGACGCTTTTGGTGGAAAAAATCGATGCGCTAGCTTTGCCGAAGAGGGCGGATGGCTGTCTCCAACTTTTTCCCGATATAAAAGCCGCACGTGCTGCACAGTCGCGATTTTCGGATATTGGTATCCGCGCCAATATTCTCATGAATACGAAAGACACATTTGGTCATGCCGCCTGTCAATTTCCGGATGATACATCCGGCGATGCGCGGGCGTTTGGATGTGCGCTTGCGGCTGAGCTCGCAGTGCGTGGCGTGTCCTTCGTTTATAACGCGTCGGACTTAGATATTCGTAAGAGTGATAAACGATTTTATATCAAAACAGCGGCTGATCTATTTTCGGCAGATCAATGTGTCATCGCCGCAGGGGCAGACTCAGTTAGATGTCTGGCGCAATTAGATGTACGGCTGACCTTAAACGGCGTGGCGGGCGCTGCGGCGGATTTTAATTTGCCCACTGAAATTTCTGAATTACCTGAGTGCCCTGTCATGGATGTCGAGAGCCGCTCGGCTCTGACAGTCTTTCCAGACCGTATTCGTATTTCGGGCGGCTGGGACCTCAAGGATCCAAGGACGTTGATAGACCGGTGGCACGTAATAGCGCCGGAGCTGATGGCCAGCCTTGGCTCTCAGCGCAGTCAATGGACTGGGGTTCGACCAGTCAGCCCGGTTGGCCGTCCCTATATCAGTGCGACCTCTATACCTGACTTATGGATCAATACCGGACATGGTCATATGGGCTGGACATTATGTGCGGGTTCAGGGGAGTTATTGACCAAGATGATGATAGATCGTCATCAGGATCGACGCTTTGCATTTTCAGGCTAGAGCATTTTGCGTAAATTCTGACTCAAAAATTGGGCCTTGTTTGCCCATTATTTGAGACTTTATCTGATCTCAACTAAACGCAAATTGTTCTAAGCAATAATGTCAGGCGTGATCAGATTTTCGATAAAGGTAATTTTATCTTTCATCTTCAGTTTGATTTTTTTCATACGTTTGATTTTCAGCATGTCCTTGACACCCGTTTCAATCATCGCTTTGATCTCCAGATCAATGGCGCGATGTTCTGTTCTTAACAGGCTTAGGAGAGCGAGCATGTCCGCTTTGGAAAGCTCGTCGATCGGGTCTGAGTCTGAGTTATCAGGTGGCAAATTGTCCATGGGTCTCCCCTAGCCTGAACATGCCTTTTGCGCAATGATCGACCTATAGGTGGGCGCGAACGCTTAAAATTAGGACTTATTCACCATACTGATATAAATTTTTGTAAGTTCTCGATAACGTGTAAGACAAAAGTCAAAATATATGATAAGAATAAATTATCACAAAATAGCAGGAGAAAGACATGGCAGTATCGGCACATTTGGAAACACTGCACAGCAAACACACCCATTTGGATGAAAAAATCCAAGCCGAACTCCGAAGTCCCCTACCAGATAATATACGAGTCTCTAAACTCAAACGGCAGAAATTACAGATCAAAGACGCAATCTCGCAATTCTCAGAACAGCGGTAAACGCTACTGTTGAAGCCGAAAACGGCGCAGCTTATAGGACCCTCATTGACTTCTTGGTCAGTGAGGGTTTTGCGTATTAGGGGAGGCCGCTATGTCAGACCGTGTATTTATAATAACAGGTGGCGCGAAAGGCATTGGATTTGCTTGCGCACAACGCCTTGTCGATGATGGGCACCGCGTTGTTTTGGCGGACCGAGATACAGAGTCCGGAACTACCTCGGCCAAAGATTTATCAGAGGATGAAGAGCGAGCCATTTTTGTAGAATGTGATGTCTCTGATCCGCTTTCCGTTCACAATCTCATCGCCGAAACCCTTGGCGCATATGACCGCATTGACGGATTGATCAATAACGCAGGCATCGCGGTCAAAGGCGGCGCGCTGGATATGAGTATTGAAGATTTTGATCTGAATTTAGCGGTCAATCTTCGCGGAGCTTTTCTCGTCTCAAAAGCAGTCGCCAAATATATGGTCGAAGAGATTGAAAACCGGGAAGATCGGTCACGCCTAACAGAGCGCCCCTATGCCATCGTCAACATGTCTTCGATCAACGATACGGTCGCGATTCCGGATTATCTAGCCTATACGATATCAAAAGGCGGTATGCATCAGATGACTAGGGCGATGGCGATTGAACTCGCACCCTATGGTATTCGTGTTAACGGTATTGGGCCGGGCTCTATCAAAACGGAAATGCTCGCGAGTGTAGTATCGGATAAATCTGCGATGAAAAAAATTACGCAAAGAACGCCATTAGGTCGCCCCGGACTGCCGGATGAAATTGCGTCTGTTGCAGCCTTCCTTCTGTCAGAAGAAAGTAGTTATATAACAGGACAGCATATTTATGCAGATGGTGGGCGATTGGCGCTTAACTATACAATGCCGGTTGAAGATTAAGGACAGGAACGTTTTATGAAATTTGCTCTAGTAAGACTGACAGCGGCCCTGATGGTCGCGCCGATATTTTTATTAGGCTGCGCAACCGCATCCTATAATATCCAAGAACGCTTCGGGATTGAGAAACGCGACATCCTTGTGGACAGAGTTCTGGACGTGTCGAAATCTCAAACAGAAGCGAAGGAAGAATTCGCTGATGCCTTGGAAGCTTTTCGCGCCGTCATTGATGTGGATGCGGGTGAGTTAGAGACGCTTTATGACGATCTGAACCGGGCCTACAAGCGTGCGGATGGCGAGGCTGACACTGTCCGCTCTCGCATTAAATCCGTAAAACGCGTCTCTCGTGATTTGTTTCGCGAATGGGAAGGCGAATTAAACGAATATTCAGACCCCGCTTTGCGTCGCGCCTCAGAAAGCCAATTGCGTGAGACGCAAGATCGTTATGATGTTTTGGTCAGTAAAATGGATAATGCCTCGGCCTCCATGGATCCGGTTTTGTCCGTCTTTAAAGATCGTGTTCTCTATTTGAAACATAACCTCAATGCGCGTGCGATTGCATCGCTCGGGACCGAGACGGCTGACCTAGAAAGTGATGTCGCGCGGCTTATTGCTGAGATGGAGCAATCTATTGCAGCGGCGAATGCGTTTATTGCGGAGATGAAAGCATAAAAAAATGCCCGCTTATTGAGCGGGCATTGTAATTAGAATGCGGGGTGGGCTTAATTGCTAGGTTTGAACAAGCTTTCCAAAGTATGTTCCACTTTTGGCTTCTCGGCTTCTATCTCAGGCGTAGGCAGTGGATCTAGCGTTTCACCGCCACCTTCTGCATCGAGTTTTGCCTGTTCTTTCGCGCGTTTCTCAGCCGCCTTTTTAACATAGCCATCTAACTCAATTTGAGAACAAAGGCCCAAGCTAACGGGGTCTGTCGGATTAATTGTGTTGATTTTCCAATGCGTCCGCTCGCGGATGGCCTTGATCGTTGGTTTTGTTGTACCGATCAATTTGGAAATATGTGCATCGGGTAGTTCAGGATGATTGCGAACCAACCATGCTATGGCGTCTGGACGGTCCTGACGGCGTGACAATGGCGTATAGCGCGGTCCTTTTTTCTTGGATTTTGGCTCTAACTTGTCTGAGTCAAAGCTATTGGGCTTCATGGCGTAGTTTGGATTGCCTTCAGCCTTTTCGATTTCTTCGCGAGACACTTGACCATTTGCGATCGGGTCTGCGCCGCGAATACCAGCCGCGACATCACCATCCGCAATCCCTTCGACTTCAAGTATGTGCAAGTCGCAAAATTCTGAGATTTGCTTGAACGTCATAGCTGTGTTGTCAATTAACCAGACGGCTGTGGCCTTTGGCATTAAAATCTGTGTCATCTCTCTCTCCTCCAGGAGGCCTGCATTCCTAGTGAAAAAGCAGGCATGAAAAAACCCCGCTCGGCGGGGTGGATTTACTGATTTTTGACTACGTTATCAACTATCAGTATTCTGCACATACAAGATTAACGTCCATTTGGCAATAGAGCCATCTGCGCAGTTAATAGGGATGTTCGCATGTCAGTCTTCAATGATGATTCACCCAAATTCAATGGAACAACAGCGAGACCGGGGGAAGACCTATACGGCTTATCTGTGTCAGAATTGGACGAGCGTATCACACTCTATCAAGCTGAAATTGTAAGGCTCGAGACTGAACGCGAGAAGAAAAAGGCCGAGACCGACGCCGCACACGCAATATTTGGTAAAAAGCCCACATGAATGTAGTGTGAATTTAATAATTCGCTTATTTGTTAAGGTTTGGCTCAAAGCTTGCAAATCCGTTCATGTAAACTGCGTCTTGCAAAACAGGGCGACACACCACAAAGTGCGAAGAGAATAATAATGATGGCTGTTTCCCCCTTGAATAGTGCAACACAAAATACGCTGACTGATACACTCACACCTCAAGCGGAGGCCCGCCTTCTGGCTTTCACGAAGTCTGAGTTGTTTTCCAAAACCTTTCGCGAGGGCATGGACCTCGTCGAAGAAACGGCTGCTTATCTGGATGGTCCGGGGCGGCAAGATTCTAAAAAGCTAGGCCGCACGGATGCTTTGACCTATGCCAGCCAGTCCATGCGCTTAACGACCCGCCTTATGCAAGTTGCAAGCTGGTTGCTCGTTCAACGCGCTTTGAAAGAAGAAGAAATGACGCTTACTGAAGCGCGTGCGGATAAATACCGTCTTGTACCTGAGGAAAAGCCGGAAGGCACTTTGAGTTTTTCAGAGTTAGCGAAAGACGCTTATGCTTTGCCAGCGCGTTTGCTCGATCTTCTGGCGCGCTCTGAGCAGCTTTATGAGCGTATCATGCGACTGGATAGGTCTTTATATGGCTCCATCGCCGCTCAGGCCGGGAATACAGTCGCGGACCAAATTCACAGATTGGAAGCAGCTTTTAAGCGCTAATCTGACTAAACTAGCTTTGACCCAATAAAAAAGGCTCCATTAAAGGAGCCTTTTTTATACTCAGTATCTGTGTTTCGGTTAAACGCCAAAACCTGCAAATTTGTCTTTGAAGCGTGAGACGCGTCCGCCGCGGTCCATCAGCT
>CAZBDT010000030.1:0-20695 GCA_964490745.1 uncultured Algimonas sp. | reverse complement strand
GATTTGACCCGCGCCTTGACGTTATAGTCAAGCACGCGCTTGACCGGGACCAGAACTTTCATGTGATGCTCCGAAGGTTGAATGTTTCTTGCAGCTCATATGCGGGTTGCGCCGCGCGTTTTCAAGGCGACATAGCGTGTCAGATGTGTGGGGCCTTTAAAGATTTTCGCATGATCAATCTGTCTCAATTGACCTAAAGTAATATTTCGCCGCCAAATAGTATCCCGGAGATTGAAAGAACAGAAGAAATGCCGCCATTGGACCCGCAAATGTGTAAAGCGCAACAGGGACGACGAGGAGCGCAACAATGACCGACCACCAAAGTCCAGCTCGTGTTGTTTGCGTGGTCGCCATTTCAGTCTCGTTTAAGTCTAAAATCTCTCTTTTTTTGATGACGTGCCCATACATTAAGCCAAGCAGGGCGAGACAGCAGGCATAAGCCACGACAAAGAAACAAATGGTCAACGCGCCTGTCTGGGTCGTCATTTCCATCTCAATAGCCCGGCTATAATCCCCGGTACTTAGACCAACGACCCACATATAAAGAGACCCAAAGGTAAAGCGCAGCGGATAGGCGAGATAGAGCACGAAAAAGATAAGCGCCGCATTCAGGAGAACGATCTTTTTATTGGCGACGCCATATCGACGGAAGAATGTGAAATGGGTTGTCCAAATTTGCAGCATAACAGCGAAAGCGGCTGCCGTGGGAACCAAGAAAAACAGAAACTCTTTTAATTGACTAAAATTACGCGGGGCATCAATTGCAGAAATGATCATGCCCAGCGCAATGGCAAATGCGATATCTGACAGGTTCTCAATTCGGGTCACATTTTGTCCGCGCCAACGGAAATGTGGATCGTGATCCAGGCCCTTAAACTCAGATATCGCGTCCCGTATCATTCAGCGCCGCCGGCTTGGCTGGCGGAAAATCCAAGTGTTGCCGGGTCTATGTCTGCGCCTTGTCCGGTAATCAGTGGGGCGAGGGAGAAAGGCTCTGGTGGGTTAGCCTCAATCGTGAAGGTCCCGCCATTTTTGATAAATTCGGCAAAGGCTTCTGTTGTCTCAGAGTAGACTTCCGCCTGCACTTCATTTTCCGCCGCCATAGCTGCCGCAAAAACGGCCATGCCGAGCGAGCGTTTGATGTTTTTCTCGCTCTGCCCTGTCATTTCTGAGGCGAGTTTCAGGCCCCGCTCGACAATGGACTTGTCTTCGAGGGTCAGTCTTAAGTTTCGGAGTTTAAGCGCGTCAAAATCCGCGATTTGCGCCATCATACCCGCGCTTGATTGGGGTTGTTCCTGCAGTTTCGCGGTCATTTCGGCCAAACCCTCTACGCCGTATTCATAATTTAAAACAAAGCCGTCTTTCACGGTGAGCAGACCGTCGGAGACGGACATCGTGTCTTCTGCGCTATTTAGCTGTGTCACAGAGCTGCCCGACATTTCGATTGTTTCAAATCCCAGTGATTTTAGAATTTCATAATTTTGCTTAAATTGGGGCATGTTTCCCAAAGCGGGTTTCAACGACAAGACTGTGGGTTTCAGAGTTTGACGTGTCGTGATGACGGGGCCGTTTTCAGTTGTTTCGCCTTCAATGCCGCTGAAATTCAACGCAAAGCCATCCGCATCAATTTTTAGCGCCTCAACAAGAAGGGAATCATAAGGCTTCTGCGCTGCATTAATATTGCTGAACACACTGCCCACTAAGCCATTCGCCGACATAACCTGTTCGGTCTGAAGCTGTCCGCCAATATTAAGATTGCGAGCGCTCATGCCTTTGAAATCAACGGTCATATCTTGAACGCCGTCTCGTCCCGGCACTGTCAGTTCCAGATTTTCAACCGTTAAATCGGCTGTTCCGATACCTGTCTCATTGCGGGCCTCCCCCCATGACAGGGTTTTTATCGCTCCGTAAATTTCATCGGCTTTCAGGGTCATATCCGTCAGTGAAACGGCTTCAAACCCAATATCTCCGGCTGTGTTCGCGTCGGGATCCAACATCCCGGACACAATGGCTGACGCTGCGTCAGCCGTGGGTTCGGCAATATTCAGTGTGCCAAATGTGAAATTAACATCGTCATTTCGTAAATGTACATCATTCAAATCCAGCCGCGCAAAAGTCGGGGCCTCTTCGCCCATAGACGGGCAGTGGAATGTGGCTGTTTCCGCTTTAAAGCTGGGGGAGTCGGCGCCGTTCTCTTTGATCTGAATATCCTCATAGATCACGCGGCCATCACTGAAATTGCGCGACGCGAAGCTCAATTCATTTGCCCCATCCTCGCCGAGTCCCATCCCCGCAAGCGCGCCTAAAGCTTCCATCTCATCAACCGTGCAATCTCCCACGGCGAAATATTTGGCAAAGACGGTGGCCTCGGTCTTGGACAGGTTCAGCGCTGCGACTGTTTCGGATTTCAATGCACCTTGGCCCTTGTCTGCGGGCTTACATGCCCCCAAAGTTAAGAGGACAGCTCCGGCGACGGAGATTTTTAACAAGGATTGTAATTTTAACGACATGGTCGATTTCCTTAACACTTTATTAGGCAAAGAGGATAACATGCCCGCGCGCCCTAGCAAGGCCGATTTCCCATTTCGCGACGGGGCCGACCCGCGCGTGCTTTATGTCTTGTCGCAACGCGCTAAACGTATCTCGCTGAAGGTGAAGCCGGGATCGCGTGAAGTCCATGTCGTCGTTCCGGGACTGAAAGCTTTTCCGAAGGCCCGCGAGTTTGCCCAGCAACAACGCGATTGGATTGATGTTCAGTTGGAAGCGCTACCGCCGCCACAGCCTTTCATTCCGGGAAAAGAAATTTTGTTCCAAGGGCAATATTTTAGATTGGTGAATCCACCGGGTCGCGGGCGGGCGCGTGTGGACCGGGTTGGGCGTCAAATCATTGTACCGAGTCCAGACCTTGAAAGTTTCCCCGGACGGGTTCGGCGCTTTCTCATTCGGGAAGCGCGTGCTGAGTTGGAAGCGGCCAGTCATCACTACGCGGCTGAGCTGGATAAACGTGTGGGGAAAATATCGGTGCGCGATACGGAAAGCCGGTGGGGCAGTTGCATTACACGGAACGGGGAAGGGCATATTTCTTACAGTTGGCGTTTGATCTGCGCCCCGCCCGAAATTCTCGAATATGTTGCGGCACATGAATGCGCGCATATGATTGAAGCTAATCACAGCCCCGCTTTTTGGGCGGTATGTGATCGTATTTTCGATGATGTGAAAAGCGCGAAGCGCTGGCTCAGCAAGAATGGTCCGATCCTACATGCGGTTGGTGCTGAATTTTGAAAAATTGGGCTAATCTGCCCTCCATATCCCACAATATGAAGGGCAGTAGACAGGTCGTTCCCACAAACTTAACCTGAGTGTTACTCCCACAATCGAAACAAGGCCTATACCTTTGTTTCTGTCATCCCTAATAATTAGGTCGATGAGTAAGGCATTACAGCAGGTTTTCTGAACGTAATTTGAACGCGGATTTTTGTCAGAAAATGGTGCGCCCACGCGGAGAGTAGGGTTAATATTCTCTGAATTTTGGAGCGTTTACGCTGAATTTATGGCTTTACGGAAGTGTATCGCCAATGCGGTTTAACATGTTGCGGAGTTGCGCATCTTTGCGCGCCCAGTCCGGTTCGGTTGAGACGTGGAGGCGTGTCTCTTCTGTCTCTGTCAACTGAGCGGACATGACGTCCTTAAAAATCATCGCGGGAATTGAGCCGCCCGTGACGCTCTCCATGGGTGTATTGTCATCATCTCCGACCCAAACCGCTGTGACGCGGTCCGGCGCATAGCCTACAAACCACGCATCGCGAAAATCATTCGTCGTCCCGGTTTTACCGGCAATTCTATGTCCATCAATACGGGCCCGTCGTCCCGTGCCATTTTCGACGACTTGACTTAGCATATAATTCATATCGGCCAGCTCTTGCGTCTCCATAATCACAGCACCTTTCGAGGCTGCTCGGTCGTAAAGCGGCGTGCCGTCTTTTGTTGTTATGGACAGAATGCCATAGGTCGATCTCTGCATACCCCAATTTGCAAAGGGCAGATAGCTCTCGGCGATGGCGAGTGGCGTTTGTCCTTGGGCCCCAAGCGCGAGACTGCGATAAGGTTTAAGGTCTGTCAGGCCAAATTGTTCTGCTGTCGCTATGACGCTATCCCGTCCAACCTCTTCGCCCAGCGCGACAGCGACGGTATTGAGGGATTTTGTCAGGGCCTTATGTAATGTGACAACGCCTAAATTCTCTTCGGTGAAATTTTCCGGCGTCCAATCTTCTATCGTAATCGGCGCATCAATGGCTGTATCCCAAGGAGATTTGCCGGCGCGCAGAGCCGTCAGATAGACGAAAGGTTTAAAAGCAGAACCGGGTTGACGAATGGCTTGGGTGGCGCGGTTAAATTGGCTTTCGCCGTAATCAACACCCCCGACCAGCGCACGGACACCGCCCGTGCCGTCCAAGCTAATAATCGCACCTTGATTGGCCCCGCGGTCCGGGTCGAGATGTGACGATAGGGCGGTTTGCGCAGCTGTTTGTGCATGAATCTCCAATGTCGTTTGGACGATGATATCCTGAGTTGGGACGCCAATACGATCTTCCAGATCGGACCAAATCCAATCGACAAAATATTGCGCGCTTTCCGTTTCTTTAGGGCTGTGGATGGTCAGTGCCTCGGCTTTTGCCGCTGCTGCGATATTCAGGTCTAAAAGCCCTTGTTTATCCATAGAGTCCAAAATGACGTGCTGGCGCGTTGTCGCTCTGTCGAAATTTGCGACCGGATTAATCTTGGACGGCGCGCGCAGTAATCCTGACAGCATGGCGGCTTCGGCCAAGCTTAATTCTGCGGCGGTCTTGTTGAAATAGCGCTGGCTCGCACTTTCCAGCCCCCAGGCTCCGCTGCCGAAGTAAATGCGGGATAGATACATTTCCAGCAATTCATCTTTTGTGAAATCGCGCTCCATCCAGACGGCCAGCATCATCTCTTGCGCTTTTCTGGAGAGGGTCTTTTCCGGCGTGAGAAAGATGTTTTTGGTTAGCTGTTGCGTGAGAGTCGAGCCGCCCTGCACATAACGCCCGGCGCGGATGTTTTGCCACATAGCCCGCAATAAAGCGCGCGGGTCGATCCCGATATGATTGCGGAAGCGTTCATCCTCAGTCGCTAAAAACGTCATGGGAATATGAAAGGGGAGGTCGTCAATCTTGACGGGTTGTTCGACGGCAGCCCCCCTGATCAGGATATGCCGCTTGTTCCGATCCACAATTTTGACGGAGACGGGGCGGTTATTTTCCCATAATTTCTTAGGGTCAGGTAGGTTTTTGGCTGAGATGGCGAAACCCGATAAACCGACCATGCCACAGAGATAGGCACAGGCCGTTCCGGTCACCAAAGTCTGTTTCAAAGCTTTGCGAGAGATGCGCATGGTTGGGATTTAGGATAAGCCCCTTAATCTTGGCTTAACCATGACAAGAATGAGACCCTTTCTTGCAGCCATAAAAAAAACCGCCCCAAAGGACGGCTTTTCGTTAAGTTTTGTTTTTCGTCTACTCGCGACCAAACAGGCTCATCAAGATTTGGAACATGTTGATGAAGGCCAAGAGCAGGGACGCGGCACCAAAAGCCTGCATCTTGCCTTGCATGCTCGCATCATTGGCATAGGCGTAATAGACACGCTTGAGATGCTGTGTTTCCCATGCTGTGATGACGGCAATAGCGGCCAAACCAACAATGTTAATGATTGTGCCAAATGTTCCGCCAGCAAAGACGCTGAGGGCCGGGACAAACATGCCGATAACACCAATTAAGACATAACCCAAAAATGCTGCGAAGGCATATTTGACAATCGCAGAGAGGTTAAACTTTGTCGTATATCCGAAGAGCGACAAGGCACCAAACATTGCAACCGTCATGAAGAAAATTTTCGCAACAATTGTCGGGTCATAAAAAGCTGTCGCATAAGCGGACATGAGAACGCCCATGAATGCAGCAAAGCCGAATAAGAATGCGAGCACGCCGCCTTGTGACATAGATGGAAGTTTACGACCGACTGCGCCAAACCCAAACATAATGATTGCAATAGAGGCGATGGCCGTAATCGGATTATAGATCAGTGACACTGGGATCACGCCATTCATAACCGCTTGGCCTGTGAAGAAAGCAACGGTTGCTGTTACAGCCATGGCCATAGCCATATAGCGGTAGGTTCCGAGGAGGAAGGTCCTCAGCCCCATATCCGTTGTTGCGCCACTCGCGACGCTCGCATTAAATTGATTCATGATACCTCCTTTAATACCTCAATTTGCCGTTGCGACGGCATTACCCCTCATATAATCACTTTTGTGACTTATTTCAAACATCTCTCTCCTATATTTAAGTTAAGGTAAAGCTATGGAACGCCGAAATCTCGGACGCACAGACATAAAAGTGTCCACTGTTTGTCTCGGAACGATGACATGGGGTGAGCAAAATACCGAAGCGGAAGCGCATGAGCAGCTCGATTATGCGCTGGATCGAGACATCAACTTCATCGATGCGGCTGAAATGTACCCCGTTCCGGGGCGCGCAGAGACACAAGGTCGTACCGAAGAATATATTGGAAACTGGATTGCCGCGAGAAATAAGCGCGATGACTTTATTCTGGCGTCCAAAGTTACAGGCCGATCCGGCATGACATGGACGCGGGACGGCAATGTTTCGCAGACCCGCCATACGCGCGCCCAAATTGATGAGGCCGTCGAAAAATCGCTGCGTCGTCTCAAGACAGATTACATTGATCTCTATCAGCTCCACTGGCCCGATCGCGCCATGCCCGGTTTTGGCTTTAACAGCTATTACGATTATGACGAAAATGACATGACGCCGTTGGACGAAATCCTGGACGCGTTGGGCCGTCATGTTGAAAAAGGTAATCTCCGGCATATTGGCCTCTCGAATGAAACGGCTTGGGGGACGATGAAATTTCTTGAAATCGCAGAACGCAAAGGTTTGCCACGCATGGTCTCTAACCAATGCGTTTACAGCCTGATTGCGCGGCGGTTTGATTATGATCGTGCGGAGATTGCGATGCGAGAGCAGGTCGGATTGCTGGCTTATTCGCCCTTGGCCATGGGTATGTTAACCGGAAAATATGATGAGGGCGGCCCGCCAAAAGGATCGCGCGGTGATCTTTTCCCGGAATTTATGGCGGGTTGGCGTCACGCGAAAGACGCTTATTTGGATTGCAACGAAACGGCGCGAAAGCTGGGCCTCACGCCGACAGAATTTGCTCTTAAATTTGTAGACTCCCGAGAGTTCGTCACCAGTAATATCATCGGGGCGACGACAATGAAACAACTCGAAGAGAATATTGACGCCCATATGATCGAGTGGACGGATGAGATGGAACGAGAAGCCCACCGCATCCACAAAATCTATCGCTGTCCGGCGAGCCGTTAAGTCTCAGTGAAACTCTTTGCAGCGATCTTCCTTCCTGAAAAAATCGCGGGCGACGTCGTTCGCCAGCAAAAAGGTGTGTCCGGCGCACGCTGGGTGAGTGCGGAAAAGCTGCACATCACGCTTGCATTTTTTGGGGAAGTTGATGCCGACCATGCGGAATTACTCGATCAGGAAATCGGGACATTGCGAATGGGCAGTTTTGAGCTCAATCTACAGGGTGGCGGCCATTTCGGTAAAGCAGAACCTCATGCCATTTGGGCGGGGGTTTCGCCGTCAGACTCCCTCACGCGGCTTAATCAACATTGCCGGCATGCAGCGCGCCGCGCGGATATTCAGATGGAATCCCGCAAATACAGCCCGCATGTGACCATGGCCTATATGAAGCCGCGCTCGCCACTGGAGCGGATTATTTCATTTGAACAACGCATGGCCGACTGGTCCACGCGCCCCTTTCTCGTCGATCAGTTCAGCCTCGTTTCCAGCCATACCAAAAAGCGCGGTCCAAATGTGTATCGCGAAGAAGCCGTCTTTCCGTTATTAGGGGAGGGCGTTACGCCATAGACGTTTTCACAGCTTGACCCTTTTGAAAGCCAAGGCTAAACGCCCGCTTCCAACGACGTGCCCAGATGGCGGAATTGGTAGACGCGCTAGCTTCAGGTGCTAGTGTCCGTATGGACGTGGAGGTTCGAGTCCTCTTCTGGGCACCATTTGTTCTTCCAATAAAATCCGATGATAACTAGAGTAATGTAGTAATATAGCGCATTGCTTATATCCACTCAGTGAGTTCGAACGTAGATAATAAAGACTATCTTTTTGTTTTTATTATAGTAACAAAGTAACAATTTTAGTCGTTTTTTAATCGTTGATAGGACTGAACTTAATGGTGCGCGCGCTTTCCCCCCTTCTATTATCCATTTTCATTCTAACAGGGTGTGGGGGCGAAACGGAAACTGTAACTGAGTTTGAGTTGGCAACAGTTCAGGCGTCCCCCGGCCAAATTACGCGTGTGATCGGCGCAACAGGAAAGATCGTACCGCGCAATGAAATTATGGTGGGATCAGAGGTCTCCGGTCGCATCCTCGAGGTGCCAGTCGATTTTAATAGCCGCGTTGAAACCGGACAGCTTCTCGCCGTGATCGATCCAACAAATTTCCGAAACCGCGTGCAACAATTAGAGGGCCGTATACGCTCCGCGCGCGCAGATATTGAGGTTCAACAGGCCAGAATTAGGTCCGCTGAAGTCACGCTGGCGCAAGCGAAGTTAAATGAAACCCGTCGGAAAAACTTGTTCGCGAAACAGGCGGTCTCAGAGGCGCAAATGGAAACAGCTGAACGCGATGTTGGTGTTGCGCAGGCAAATTTAGATTTGGCAAAAGCCCAGCTGACCAGTCAGCAAGCCTCGCTCGCACAAGTCGAAGCCGAAATGGATACGGCGAAAGAAAATTTGGCGCGTACCCGCATTACAAGCCCAATTGATGGCGTGATTATAGATCGAAAGATAGATCCCGGTCAGACGGTGCAGGCCAGCTTTAACGCGCCCGAACTCTTCACAATCGCCGCTGATCTATCAGAAATTCAGGTCGAGGCGCGGATTGTTGAATCAGATGTCGCGGGCCTCAATCCGGGTGATAAAGCAAAATTTAGCGTCGATGCCTATCCGGACCGGACAATTGAAGGTGTCGTCGAGCAGCTCCGCCTGAAGTCGGTCGAGCAGAATAATATCGTGTCCTATACGGCTGTTGTCAGGGCTCAAAATCCGGACGGCGTCTTAATGCCTGGCATGACAGCAAATTTAGAGATCACGACGGATATACGTGCAGGGGTCTCACGTTTACCCGTAACAGCTGAGCGCTTTCGTCCTTCGCCTGACGAGATTGCGCAGTTTCAAGCCGAGGCGGAGGCAGGCGAAGCTCCAACTTTATTGGACCCTACCTATGCGCGCCTTCGTATTATTGGTATTGAGCAAGTCCGAATTGACGAATTTGCGGGTCGTGTTGGCCCTGTGACGAAAGGTGTTCGCGATATTATCAATGATCCGACACGAAGCTTCATGCACACACCGATGCGCATTCAACTCGGCGAAATCGTCGAGAACCAAGTGCGTCAATTCTTATCTCCGGAAGAACAATCCCGTTACACGGCTCAGGTCACGCTAGAGCGTAAAATTCGTCCAGTTGATGTTTGGATTGCGAATGCAGAGGGCAAGATGGCGCAGCGCACAATTAAACTTGGCCTATCAGACGGTGCTTTTGTTGAAGTTCATGACGGGCTGGAAGAGGGCGATAAGGTCGTCACGGCGATCCGGCCCGTTGGACCGCCATCAGGCGGAAGAGGCGGACCGCCCGGACGTCCGGGGTAGATTGCTCATGGTCTCCCCCATGATCCGAACGGTTGATCTTCGAAAATCCTATAGTTTGGGCGGTTCTACTGTGCATGCTTTGGACGGCGTCACGCTAGATGTGGCACCGGGTGAATTCGTGGCTGTGATTGGTTCGTCCGGCTCGGGCAAATCTACGCTGATGAATATGTTAGGCGGATTGGATCAACCGGATTCAGGCTCTGTGATTATCAAGGGTCAGGATGTGGGTTCTCTGAAATCAAAAGCGCTCGCGGCTTATCGCGGGGAAACGCTGGGGTTTGTGTTTCAGCAATTCCAGCTCATGCCGAGACGTTCGGCGCTGGCGAATGTTTGTTTGCCACTTCAATATCGGCGTCCAAGCTTGCCGGATGGAGAGCAACGCGCCAAGGCAGCTTTGGCCGCAGTTGGTTTAGAAGATCGCGCCCATCACAAACCAACAGAGCTTTCAGGTGGGCAACAACAACGTGTCGCGATTGCCCGTGCGCTTGTCGGGGCTCCGGCATTACTTTTGGCAGACGAACCGACCGGCGCATTGGATAGTAAGACATCCACCGAAATTATGAACTTGCTCGTCTCTTTGAACAAAACTGAGGCTTTGACGATTATACTGATCACCCATGATTTGAAAGTCGCGAAATATGCGCAGCGTGTCATCACCATGAGTGATGGTCAGATCGTCAGTGACGAACGACAAACAGTGCAGGTAGGTTAGATGTCCATTCCGGGTTTGAGATTGATCTTTAATGCGCTCGGTAGCTTGGCAGAACGTCCGCTTAGGACTCTGTTGACCATGATCGGTATTATTATCGGCGTAGCAGCGGTTTATACTATGTTGGCCATTGGTGAGGGGACGCAAAAGAAAATTCTTGAAAGCCTAGACGGAACGCAGGCTAGGTCTATTACAGTCTTTCCGGATTGGACGCGCGGCAGGTCTTCTCAGCAACGTCCATATCGGCGTTTGAATGAAGCGGACTTGCTGGAAATTCGAGCTCTTCCGGGGGTGGAAGCCGCCACCGGAAATCTATCGCAAACTTATCCTGTGATTACGGATGCAACCGATTGGTCATCCGATATACGCGGTGCGGATGAGGATCATCTCTTTGCAAACGATCTGACGCTTGCCACAGGACGAGGCATTACGCAGGCTGATATGGACCGCAAGGAAACCGTTGCGGTTTTGGGACAGACGGTCGTGAAAAACGTTTTTGGTGGTCAATATCCGGTTGGGGCCAAAATCAAGATCGGGAACATTCCATTCGAAGTCATCGGAACTGTCGATAAAGCCTCTGACACAGGTTGGAATGGTGGTCGTGATCGCGATAATTTTGTGTTGGTTCCGCGCTCGACTTTAAGAGATCGCTTGGTTGGCGGAGACTACCTGGTTCGAAATCACGTTAATCAATACAGGATTGTCGGCGAAAACCAGAAAGTGCTGGATCGGATTGAAGAAGATTTGGATGCGATCTTACGGCGTTCCCGAGGACTGTCTACAGCGGACGCGCCTGACTTCCGCGTCTTGAATTTCTCCGCCAATCGCCAACAATATGCCGAAACGCAACGCACGCTATCTCTTCTTCTTGCGACGATGGGGGTCGTGTCACTTGTTGTCGGCGGTGTGGGTGTGATGAATATTATGTTGGTCAGCGTTACGGAGCGCACGCGGGAGATTGGATTGCGGATGAGTTTAGGCGCCAGACAATCCGATATTCTCTCTCAGTTTTTGACCGAAGCCCTCGTGATTTGCACGCTCTCCGGCCTTATCGGTTTGGGTCTGGGGTATGGTGTCTCAGCGCTCAATCTGGGCGGTGAAGATATTGAAATGGTCTTTGCGCCTGAGATCGCAGTTATTGCTTTTGGGTCAGCCGTTTTGGTCGGGGTCATTTTTGGCTTCTTGCCTGCCCATCGCGCATCGCGTCTCAATCCTGTGGAGGCCTTGCGCCATGAATAGGTTTTTATCTTTTGGAATGCTGGGCGTCTTCAGCGCGATGACACTCAGTGCCTGCGTGACACTTGAAAGAGTTGATGAGCAAAAATTGGTTGAGATGGAAACACAAGACATTCCAAGAGACTGGCAAGTCAGGGCTGACACCATTCGTGCGAAGAGCTTTTCTGAACTCTATGATGATACAGTTTTGGCGCAGTTTTTAGACGAAGCCCTCCGAAATAATTTTGACTTGGAGCAAGCACGTCTCAGAATTCGTCGGGCGGATGCGCAGCTTTCACAGGCGGATGCACGGCGCGCCATCAATCTGGACGGGTCTGCGGGTTTAGGGTTATCCGGTAATTTTGATGATATAAATGATGGCGGCAATGCCGGGCTTTTTGCGAGGTTTGATCCTGATATTTTTGGGCAGTTGAAGGCGACTGTGAGAGGGGCAGAAGCGCGGGCCCAAATTGCGAGAGCGGAAGAGGCCAGATTACAGCGTGTGATTTTGGCGAATGTCGTATCAGCCTATGTCCGGTCTATCGAAGCTGCGCTTCTTTTGTCGGTTGCAGAACAGAACGTGGAATTTTTGGAAGAAACCGAGCGGGTCACACGCGCCCGATTTGAAGGCGGAGATGCCGCCGGATCAGATTTGGCCTTGTCTGAATTAGAGCTCGCAAATGCGCGCGCGTCCCTAGCCGAGCAACGCTTTGCAGCCGAAGATACGCGCCGCGCTTTATCTATATTGATTGGCGGATTTGGTGACAGTAATCTAACAGGACAGCCCTCATTACCTGCGCAATTGCCAAATGTCTCAGCGCTTGGAATTGGTTTATCAGGCTCGCCTGATGTTGTCCTGACCAGTCGGTTTGATGTCCAAGCCGCCAGGCTGAACGTCATCGATTCAGCTGCGAGTTTAGAAGCCATACGCGCTGCTGACTTACCGGCTGCGTCTTTGAGTGCGTCTTTTTCAGGCAATCGACCCTTGAGCGAGATTTTCAATATTGATGATTATATCGGCTCTTTGGCAGGTTCTCTTATTTATAACCTGCTCGATGGCGGCCTCAATGAGGCGCAGCAAATTGATGCCGAAACTGTGTTGGAAACTGCGCTCTCAAATTATTCTGAAATTTTGCGGCAAACTCTGGGGGAGGTGCGAAGTTCGGTTTCGCAAGCTCAAACACTAAGCGAGACTTTGAGGGCTTTGAGGACCGCTGAAGTGGCTGCTGAGCGGGCGCTGGAGTTAGAAGGTATTCGCTTTGATTTGGGTGAAGCGATTCTATTAGATGTGCTTACTGTGCAGCGCCGCGTGGATGCGACGAGGAGCGCGAGAATCAGAACGCAAAGACGTTATTTGGAAGCTGTCGCGCAAGCCCATTTGGCTTTGGGGCCGGGCTAGTTCATCGTCATTATTTTACAAACATAGAGAGCTGCTTAAAATTTCTCGTCTCTGATAACGGTCACATTGGAAACTGAGAGAAGGCCGATATGGGAGCCGATCAAACTCTCTAAATCTTCAATAATGGTTGGCACTAAATCTTCATCTGTAACGCTGATAATCATCATCATATCTTGACTGGCAGACAGATCCGTTCCGCGTCGCCAACGCATCCCATTGCCATATCCTGCGATCGCCGCAAATGCCGTATATCCCGTGACGCCCGCATCTTCGAAAATACGACAGGCGCGTTTGAAGGCCGGTTTTTCAATAATCAGTTCGAGGCGTTTTTTATCAAAATTTGGCATGGCTTATCCCCCAACAATCTGGGCTAATATGATGTAAAGCGGTATTCCCAAGGTCAGATTAAACGGAAATGTCACGCCAAGTGAAAGGGTAAGATAGATAGACGGTTGCGCTTTCGGTAGAGCCAATCTCATAGCAGCTGGTACGGCAATATAAGACGCCGATGCCGTAAGTGTGATCAATAGCGCTGAATTTCCGACGCTCATGCCCAATATCAGGCAACATACCGATGCAATCGCAGCACCGATCAAAGGCATGAATATACCAAAGGATAAGGCACCAATATCCAATTGGCGCCAGCCTCGACGTAGACCTCGGCCCGCATTTAATCCCATATCCAGAAGGAAAAGACAGAGGACGCCTTGGAATGGTGTGACAAAGAAAGGTGCGATTTTATCCATACCGGCTTCGCCGCTTATCCATCCAATTGCGAGCGCTCCGACAAGCACAACAACAGACGCATTTAGAAAGACTTCTCTGAAAAGTTCACCTTTTTCAGATCCTGCGATTTCGCCTTCTTTTTTCATGCCGCGCTGCGCGAGAACCAAGGCTGACATGATGGCTGGGACTTCCATCAGGGCGGCCATGGCAACCATATATCCCGACGAGACTATGCCAGCCAATTGTAAAGCTTGGGTCGCGGCGACAAAGGTTACGATAGAGATAGACCCATAATGTCCCGCGGTGGCGGCGGCATCAATACGGCTCATTTTGCTTGTGAAGCGCAGCGCCATATAAGCGATGAAAGGTAAGCCGAAAGATAAGACTAGGGCGACCCCCGCAATCGCAAAGATATCAGTTGAAAGTGCCGTTTTTGACATCTCCACCCCGCCTTTCAGGCCAATCGCCATCATGAGGTAGATGGCGAGACCTTTGGCGAAACTTTCCGGTACACTCATTTGAGAGCGCATAAGGGCCGCGCCCAGCCCTAAAACAAAGAAGAGGACTATCGGGGATAGCAGCGTGGAAAGTATGAGATCTGCAGACATAATTATTCGATGGTTTTCTTTCTTAAATCTTGAAGGTCGACCGGTTCACCGATGATCGCAACTTCATCTGTGGCGCGCAACTCAATTTCAGGTGTTGCAACGATGATATCCCCATCTCTTTCGATCATCGCAATCAGGCAGGATGCGGGAAGCTCGATTTCCGAAATCGTCTGTCCGGCTTGTTGGAGCAGACGCGGGAAGTGTTTGACGGGGCCATGCAAGAAATGGTCGTCGCGCATCAAAACTTCATTCATGTCTTTTTCGGTTCCGGCTGCGAGCCAACGCTTTTCAAAATGGTCACTTTGTACGACTTCGGCTAAGTGCCCAGCGAGACGAAGATCCAGCCCGACGGGTTTTGACGGCGCGATGAGGAACATCAAAGTATGGGCATCTGACGCGATTGCTACATCAAGCTTGGCTTGAGGGCCAAAACGCAGAACGAAAAGCTCGGGTTGGGTCAGTTCAGCATGTGTGACGTAATGAATGTTCACATGCTCACTAATGGTGTGCAAGTGAAGGACGTCGTCCGCCAAACACTCGGAAATGATGTCTGCTTCGACTTCAAACCGTGTCGTGGCTTGCTCTGATACAATTTCTCGTAAGAGATCGAGGTCATATTTCCCATATCGGAAATCCATCATGACAGAGCGTGCAATGACCGCTTCGTATGACAGGTTTTCAGCCTGTGTGCGGTCGTGAATAATTGTCATTAATTCACGCTCCAGTCCTTCATAGCGCTGTTGGCCTAATCGTTGATGGATGTGGAAAATCGCACCGCGCCGCTCGAGATTACCCGAAGCGTAGAAACGATACCAAGCCACGCAGCCAATCGTTAAGAGGCCCGTAAAGGCAATTGCCAGAAAGCCCATCTCAATGATCAACCAAAGCGAAATCATAATACCAATAAGTTGTAACCATGGATAAAACGGGGCGCGATATCCTGGTTTATAAGTTTCAATGCGCGATTCGCGCATCACGATGACGGCAATACAAACAAGACCGAAGAGCAGAAGTTGGAACGCACTGGCGAGTTTCGCGACAGAGGCAACGTCAAATAGGACGAGCACAGCGATCATCGCTAAGACAGTGAAGATAATTGAAATCGTCGGTGTTCCGAATCGTCCGATTTTGCTCAACCGCTCGGGTACGAGCTTATCTTTCGCCATGGCGTAAGGATAGCGAGATGCTGACATGATCCCGGCATTACCTGTCGAAGCGAAAGCCGCGATGGCAGCCACAACGATGAGGATTACGCCTAGATCAAAAGGCACCCAGCCTAAGAATTCACGCCCGGCATCTGCAACAGGTGTCAAACTTTCATAAAGCGCTTCGGGTTCTAACACCTTGATTAAGACCATTGTGCCAAGTGCATATATGACCGTTGCCGTGATCAGGGACAAAGTCATACCGAGTGGGATATTACGGTCTGGATTTTGGACCTCTTCTGCTACACTCGCAACTTTCGTCAGGCCAGCATAGGAAACGAAGACCAAACCAATGGTGGAAACAAATCCCACCAAACCGGATTTGAAGAAATCGCCATATTCGGCATCACCCTGAAACGCTCTTACAATTCCCGTTTCTTTCAAACCTAAGAAAACGAACGCAATCAAAATAACAACCAGCGTTGTGACAAGAATACGTTGTAAGAGCGTTGTTTCCTTTGCGCCAAATATGTTGATCAAGCCAAAGGCGATAGTCAATAAAATGGCCGTAACGGTAAAGGGAAGGTCAAGATAAATCCCAAGATAGGCTCCCATGCCGACAAGGGCGAAGGCGCTTTTAAAGACAACAGCGACCCAAGATCCCAATCCGCCAATCGTACCCATGAGAGGGCCCATAGAGCGGTCTAAAAAGTAATAGGTTCCGCCTGCTTTAGGCATGGCGGTTGATAACTCGGCCATGCAATACATGGCAGGAAGGATCAAAAACCCTGCGAAAAAATAAGCGAGCCAAACGGAATTACCCGTATAGGACGCTGCAATGCCGGGAAGCAGGAAAAGACCTGAACTAAACATTGCCCCTGTCGACATCGCATAGACATCAAACAGGGTGAGGTTACGGGCGAGCTTGCCGCTCGAATCAGGTTTGCCTGCCATAAGATTCTCCTACTCAGTCCTAATATACGGACTAGTGAGATATAACAGGGCTATTATGAACAGTTATGTTATTGTCTTCGGAACTCTTGCAGAAAATCCGCAAAAGTGTGAAGCCGAGTACGCCTGATGCTATGGACCCCATGAGCACGCCTAAACGCACGCCATTGAGTAAAGCCGCATCTTCAAAGGCGAGAGTTCCGATGAACAAACTCATCGTGAAGCCTACGCCTGTAAGGCAGGCAATGCCGTAGACTTGACCCCAATTGGCGCCTTCTGGAAGCTTAGCAAGTCCTAATTTTACTGCCATCCAGCAGAAGCTAAATACGCCAATTTGCTTGCCGGCAAATAAGCCAAGCGCAATGCCTAGGGGGACGGGAGACATAAGGTCGGCGACAGATAGACCGTTTAACGATACGCCTGCATTTGCAAAGGCAAAGAGTGGCAGGATGAGAAAGGCTACCCAGACATGAAGTCCATGTTCTGCGCGCGTCAATGGAGATGCACCCTGAGTGCCGTCTTTATTGACAGGGCGTATTAGCGGAATAGCGAAAGCGGTAATCACGCCAGCTAAAGTCGCATGTACGCCAGATTTTAGAACGGCCGCCCAAACAAATGTTCCGACAAGCGCAAAGGGAAGGATACGCATGACGCGAAATCTGTTCATAGCAAAGAGGACGGCCGTTCCCACTCCCGCCCATGCCAAAGCGTGGAGCGATAGGTTTTCGGTGTAAAACAGAGCAATGATGATGATGGCGGCCAAGTCATCGATAATCGCAACCGCCAGGAGTAAAATTTTCAGTGATACGGGAATACGATTGCCGACAAGCGCCAAAATACCCAGCGCAAAGGCAATGTCCGTTGCGGCAGGTATTGCCCATCCATTTATGGTCACTGAATCTGTGTAATTAAATCCAAGATAAATAAGCGCCGGAACAGCGATACCGCCCACAGCTGCGAATAACGGCAAGGAGATTTTATCGCGTGAGGATAATTCACCTTTGATAACTTCTCTTTTGATTTCCAAGCCCACGAGGAAGAAGAAGATCGCCATTAACCCGTCATTTATCCAAAGCAAAAAAGGCTTAGCGATTTTAAAGTCGCCAAATTGTACGACAACAGGTGTATTCAAAATCCCCTCATAGCCTGAGGCCATGAACGAGTTATTCGCTAAAAGTGCGAGTAAGGCGACGAACATCAGAACGATACCGCCTGAAGCTTCCAAATGCATGAAGTGGGTGATCCGTTCGCGAACGGATTTAGTGGAAAGCGTATTTGGCATGGGGCTCTCTAAAATGTGTGATGTTTGAATTTGTGGCCGCGATTGCTACTGTCGCGAGTCGATCTTTCATTGAGTTATGTCGTTATGAGATGTCCCCTCATATGTGACTGATTTAATGAAGACATGTTATGTACCGTATTCAACAAACAAAGGACTTTGGAAAAGCCAAAACGGTAATTCTTATAAAAGTCTGATGTTTTGCGGAGCCAATATGATTTTTAGAACCAACTGGAGCGTAAATTCTCATTTGTTGTAAGGGTCGCTTTTTTACGGGCTCTCCGACGTCGCTTAGGGATACAGCGCTCTGTTATCGGCAGGATTGACGGATTAGAATGAATAGCAAGTCCCCTTCGTGAATTGGTCATCGCGGTCTGGGGTAGGCCAGTCAGTAAGCGAAACATGTTTAGCTCCTTTATTTTTCGCAAAGACCGTCTATGCGTTGGGATTCTATAGATTAAATACAAAAATACTTTCTTTGGTATAGATTCATTCTATAACAATGCGTATGAAGCCGACCCTCCGTCAAATGGAATATCTTGTCGCAATTGCGGATATGGGCACATTTAGTGCGGCCGCCAAGAAAACCTTTGTCAGCCAACCGAGTATGTCAGCCCAGATCAAAGATATGGAAGATCATATTGGTATGGCCTTGTTGGAACGCGGGCGACATGGGGCATTATTGACTCCGATCGGAAAGGAGATTGTTGCACGATCTCGAATAGTCTTACGGCAGGTTGAAGAGATGAAGGTCTTGGGCCGCGAAGCGGGCGGGACCTTGGCGGGTCGTATCAAGCTTGGCGTTCTCCCCAGTGTCGGGCCTTATCTCTTGCCTCAAGCGACGCGAAAGCTTCACAAGGCTTATCCTGACTTACGCCTATTTGTGCGCGAGGAAAGAACCGTTGATCTGCAAGATCATTTAACCTCCGGATATTTTGATGCAATTATCTCCTCTCCTGAAGAGCACCCCGACACGCGGACAATTCCGCTTGTCACTGAGAATATCTACATTTGTGTCGCCCCAGACGACCCCTTGGCTGTATCGCGTGATCCTGTGGAGATGGACGCGTTGGAAGGCCGCGAATTTCTAACCTTGGGACATGGCCATAAATTCGGAACCACCGTCAAGAATTTAGCAGCGCTCGCCAAAGCGACAACCAGCGATGAGTATGAAGGAACAAGCTTGGATGCTATTCGCCAAATGGCGGCTATGGGCGGCGGTGTTGCCATATTGCCAAGCCTTTACGCGATTTCAGAAGCCAAGCGTGATCCGCAGCTCATTGTCCGGCCTATTCATCACCCATTGGCGCGCCGAGATATTGCCTTGATCTGGCGGCATTCCTCACCTCTAGCGAAGAAATTCGAAAAAGTCGGTGAGGTCTTCGTGGATGTCGCGCGAGACATCATGGTGTAATCTTGATCTATTCGTCGGAAAATTGCTTATCATTCTTTCGTTTGATGCGAACAGTGCGAGGGGGTGAAGATAGAGTATAATGATGGGAAATGAGCCATGCTAGATTCAAATTTTAAATGTGCACCCCTCTTTGGGGTCTTATGGATTGGTGTGATGGCCACCGCGTCATTTGCTAAAAGTAGTTCTCCTGTTCCGGCGGATAGATTTGATCTCAGTCATTGGTATATCACCCTACCAACAGATGAGAATAATGACGGGAAAGTTGACACAGTTTCCACAAAAAAACTCAAAACTTACGCCCATCCTAATTTCTTTTATTTAGATAACCAAGGTCGGATGGTTTTCGCGGCCCCAAATAAAGCCCTAACGACGAAGAACTCCTCAAACACACGCAGTGAATTGCGTTATATGCTGCGCGGGAAAAATACGCGGATTAAAACGAAAAGCGCGGCGAATAATTTTGCGGTCCTGGCCCGCAAAGACGCGGATAAATTTGGCTCTATTGGTGGCAGGATGGATGCAACAGTTCAGGTCGATCATATCGCACGCCGTGCCGGTGATCCAACTGCGAAAGCGGCTTATTCTGCTGTGATCGGGCAAATTCATGCGACGAAATATGAGAGTACAAAATCCGGGTTTGGTTACGGTAATGAGCCGTTGAAAATATATTATAAAAAATTTCCGGACCATAAAACGGGTTCCGTGTTTTGGACTTATGAACGTAATTTGCCAAAGGATGATTCCAACCGTACAGATATTGCTTATCCGGTTTGGGGGATGACGTGGGATCATAAAGATGATCCCGGCTCTGCAGGGCTCGCGCTTGGCGAAATGTTTAGCTACACCGTGAATGTTCACGAAAATACGATGCACTTAACTTTTACGCACCCGGATCGCCCTGTGGTTAAATATTCGATCAATCTTGCTAATAATATTGACGCCTACGGAAATGTGGATGCGTTGGATAATCCATATAGCTATGGCGGCGATATGCTCTATTTTAAAGCAGGATTATATAATCAATGTAGCACCAAATCCGGTGGAGGTATTTGGTATGCGGGCTGTCCGGGCACAGGGGATTGGGCCACTGATAAAGTCAATGGTGATTATGCTCAGGCAAGTTTTTCGAAACTTGTCGTGGGGCCCTCGACCCCACCAGAATAATCAGAGTCAGTCAGCCAAGCTGTCACGTAGAGGCGCTTCTTGCGGCATGCCGATGGCGTGGAATCCCCCATCGACGTGATGGGTTTCACCCGTACAGGACAGGCCTAAATCAGAGAGCAAATATAGCGCCGCCCCGGCAACGCCCATCGGGTCCGTATTATCCTGCAAGGCGCAGAACTGGCTTTTACCTATCAGGGTGACAAGCTGCTGCGCCGCGTGAAGCCTTTGGCGGAGAGTGTTGGATCGGACACATTGCTGGATTGCGACGTCACAAATGATGAGCAGATGGACGCCGCTTTCG